>NZ_JACSGS010000003.1:0-421663 GCF_014334315.1 Aurantimonas sp. DM33-3
CCGATGAACCAACGGATCGCAAGATTGACCTGAGCTTCGCGAAGCAGACGCCGATCATGGACGATTCCCAGAAGGAAGCCTGCCAGCATCAGGCGCACCGCAACTTCGGGGTCGATCCCCGGCTGTCCAGAACCGGGCGAGTAGCATTCCGAGACGGCTTCGCGCAGCCAGGAAAGATCCAGGACGCGATCGACGCGGACGAGGATGTGGTCGTCTGGAAGGAGGTCGCGTAGCGACCCGCACATGTAGAGTTCGAGTTGATCGCGCTCCTTCCGACCCAGCATCGCTGCCTCCGGCAATCATCGACAGGACCAGTGAATCAGGGGACGCCGACTTCTTCAACAGCTCCACAATGCGAGACTGCAACAGGGTGAATGCGGCTTTGCTCCGAGCATGGTTAACGAGAAGTGCCAGCCGGCCCCACGCAATCAGACCGCTGTGGCTAAGCCTTGCGCAGCTCCGGGGGGATCATGCCGCTACCCCTCGGTGATCCCCATCGGAAAGCTGCGACCTCGACAAGGTCGACACTTGTCGAGGTCGCCGACTTTTTTACAGAAGCCCCTCTCGCTTTGCTTCTTCCTTGGCTTTCCCGCCAGCGGCTTCGGCTACGCCCGAAACCTTCTGCGCCACGGTTTGCGAACCCGCGTCATTCGTCTCTGGCTTCAGGCCTTTGTCTTCCGCAGTCTCGCTCGCTGCTTCATAAGCCTTGCCTGCAACGTGCTCGGCCTTATGCAGCGTGTCGCGGCCCTGTTCGAAAACCTCATCCCGGACGTGGTCTCGCGCCTCGCCCATCCATTCATCTTCCTGACGGGTGGCCGGAAGCATCGCCCCTACCGCTGCACCAATCGCAAGGGCAACAGCTCCGAATACAAGCGGCTCGTCGTGAATAAGGTCTGCGACGTTGCGCTGTGCTCGCGAACCGGCGCGATACGCTTGCCGCCCCGTACGACGAGCGCTCTCCATGGTGGCCGATCCCGCAGAACTCATCGCATCACGGGCGTCGTGCATGCCACGGGTTGTCGCGTCTGCCGCTGAACCCGTTGCGTCGGAAACGGAGCGGCCCAAGCCCTTCGCGGTATCCGATACACTCGAAGCAGCATTCGAACCTGCCTCGCCCGCGGATCCGACCGCTCGGGAGAGCCGATCGCCCATTCCAGAGCTACTGGATCCCGAAGTTGCCGAAGTGGACGCAGACGACGATCCACCGCCTGCCCCCGAACTGCCGAAGGAGGTACGACCCGCTTCGGTTCTCTCCGCGTACCGGCGATCGTCTGCCGGAAAGGCCTCGTCGAACCGATCGTACTCGCGGTCCTCTCGCCAGCGAGCCAAGCGATCGGAAGCTTCGTGCGTTTTCGCCCGTGTACCTTCACCGAGGAGAAGCCAGGCCAGCCCCGCTCCGACCAAGCCAAGCGCCAAAGGGTTATCCCGAACCTGGCGACCCAGATTCTTGACCGTATCCGCGCCTTGGCCTTCCTTCAGGTATCCGGAAAACTCGTCAACGATCTGCCCGACCGACAGACGATCCCTGATGGCATCGAACGTCGAGTCCAGATTGGAACGGTGAGTTTCGGCTTCTCTTTCCAGCCGATCGGTATCGCTGCTCATCGGGTTTGCTCCTTGGCAAGCTTTGCATCCTTGCCCAGCTGCCTGGTTGTACGGGACGGCATGAGGCTGCCGGGGGCGAGTTCCTTCTTCCCTTTCATAAGCAGCACCGCACCAACCGCTGCGAGAGCTACTCCAACGATCAGTGCGGCCCAGCCTGGTCCGATGTCCGGATCGCCGATTTTCGAGATCGCAGTGACAAGCGCCGCGGTCAGCGTAATCAGGGAAACAAGAAGGCAGATTGCACCCGCCGTTATCAGTCCGCCGCCCGCCTCGATCTGGGTGATCTTGTCCGACATTTCTGACCGGATGAGGCGCGTCTCAGTCTGAACGAGTTCACTCGTCTCGCGAAGCGCATGCACGACAAGGTCGGGCAGCGAGCGCGGCTCTGCTGTCGTTCGTGTCTCCGAACGCGACTGCGGATCGTTGGGATCAACGCTCATGATTTTCCCCTTTAGCGCTAGGATGGGAAGACGTGGTGTTTGTGGATGGGCTCAGGGGCGAAGCGGCAGTAGCCCTTGACGCTGAGGACGTCTCTCCCGCCGGGCGCGCCGGAATACTTGGAGCTGCCCCGACACCACGGGCGGTTCCTGTGACAGGGTCACGATCTTTTGGGAACGCGCCTTCCGTCGGCCGCGGCTGGTCCGAATAGGAGGGGCGATAACCAGCAGGTACTCGACTACCGACGCGGGAGTTGGAACGGTCAGCAGAGGCCATGTCACGGCTGCCTTCGTCCCTTCCTTCGCCACCGGCGTAATCGCGTTGGTCGTGCTCGCCTGATGAACGAGCGAAACGGCCTAACGCCAGTCCAGCGAGCGCCGCGCCGACCAGGAATGTCGCAGGCCGCTCCCGTGCGAAACGAGCCACCGACTGCGTAATCTCGCCGATATTCTTGCCGTGAATGGTTCGGGAAGCCTGCTCGAGCCCGCCGGCAACTTCGCGAACCAGGCTGGACGCCATCGACTGATCGCGCTCTCCCAACTCGTCAGATGCCTTGCGAACAGCTGCAGCGAAGTCGTCGAGACTGCCCGCGGCTTGCTCTTTCCCTTTTTCACCCTCTTCCCGCGCCCGGGCACGGGCCTTCCCTGAAAGATCGGACGCCGCGTCGCGAATGCTATCTGCGGCATTGCGAGCTTCATCTTTCGCCGCCTGGGCTTCG
Organism: Aurantimonas sp. DM33-3; assembly: GCF_014334315.1. Taxonomy (NCBI): domain Bacteria; kingdom Pseudomonadati; phylum Pseudomonadota; class Alphaproteobacteria; order Hyphomicrobiales; family Aurantimonadaceae; genus Aurantimonas; species Aurantimonas sp. DM33-3. Next base: position 2,762 of record NZ_JACSGS010000003.1, read on the forward strand.
ATCCGAACGCGATCTCTCGTCTGGTCGAGATCATCCTGGGCTTGACGGGTCCCAGTTTTCGACGGGGTTGATGGATTATCAGAGGTCATAGGTTCAAACCTTTCAGCTGATGCCAAGGAGAGACAGGACGACGAGGACGACGACGATCAGTCCGATGACGTAGATGATGCTGTTCATGGGGCGGCCTTTTCGCTGGTGGGATTGGTGGAGCACGGTGCCGGCATTCGATCCTCATCGATCATCGGTGATTGTCCCGTCGCTGCATGGCAGCCAGAACCAGCGTTGCGGGCAGAGCAAAAGCTAACGTCCCCCACGACACTCGCTTCCGGGCGTTCGGATGGTCCCCCCGGATCCGGTTCGGGGCAGCTTCAGACGCGAGATCAGCCTCGTCGGATGCACGGCGCGAACCGCCGCTACCGGCGACATGGTCTGCAAATTTCGCACCCCGCATGCCCATCGGACGAGGTTCTCCCGTCGTTGAATCCCTTGCGGTCTGGTGCTCCATTTCCGAATTCAGTTCTCCGCCGACGATCAGGATCGTGGTGGAAAGCCAAATCCACGTCATGAAGCCGATCAAAGCGCCGAGCGAACCGTATGTCGCGTTGTACGAACCGAAATTCGCGGCATACCAGGAGAACAGCACGGAGGTGATGACGACGAGGACCATCGTCAGAAGAACCCCGGGACTGATCCATTTCCACTGGGCGGATTCCCGGCTGGGACCCCATCGATAGAGGGCGGCGATCCCGAGAGAGACCAGAATGGCCATGCCGACATAGCTGCCGATTCTAATGAGCCATTCCACTCCTTGGCCCAGCCCTATGGCGCTGAGGATGACGGGGACGACAAGGACAACACCAAGGAAAAGGACAGCTGCGCCGACAGCAGCGATCGTAAACGCAAGGGAGATCAACGTAAGTTTGAAAAATCCCCGGGTCTCGGGCTCGTCGTAGGCAACGTTCATTGCCTCGAAGAGAGACTTCATTCCTGCGTTCGCACTCCAAAGAGCGACAAGCAGCGAAATGACAAACGTAAAGCCAAGCGTAGCGCTGTCCTGCTGCGCCAGCCGCTCCAACTGATCACTGATAATCTGCATCCCACCCCCCGGAACGACCGCCGAGAGGTTTGTGACTTGCTGCTGGATGGTCGAGGGATCGGCAAACAGGCCGAAGACTGACACAAAGGCTGATAATGCAGGCACCATCGCAAGCAGTAGGTAGTATGTAACACCCGCAGCAACCAGCATAACGCGATCGTCGCTTATCTCAGCGTAGACCCGCCATAGAATGTCCTTCCAGCCGGCTGCCGGAATCTCTGACGGACCCGTCGCCTTCCTACCGCGATCACTACCGGACATATCTTCGAGCCAAGTTGTTAGCCGACCAACTGTGACAATCGGTCATGATGTTCTTCGGCTTCTCAACTGCTTCTGAACGATGGGGTTCCCGATGGGCGCTCGAAAATTCGGATCTCCAGGCAACTGACCGTGGTGGAATCGGCTAAAATCTCCGATGCCTCTCTGTCTCCCAGCGTACGGACGGGGCTTCAGGGCTTCTACCCTTGGCCCCTACCGAAACGGCCCATTTCGCCGGAGTGGCGGCGGCGCCCAGTATCGACACGCTCGTATGGACAAGCGAAAGCCCGGTCGCTCCTTTCTGGAACAACCGGGCTATTGCGCGGTAACAAGAGGCCGACGGACGCTAGAAAGCGTTCGTCGGCCAGTCGACATTCACCGGACGACGTACACGACCTGACGATTGTTCGGGTCAACCAGAACCGGCTGACCGTTCACGTAGACGTAGCGGTAGTCGTAATCCGGGATCGTCTGCAGTTCCACCGTCTCGGGCACCTGCGCGCCGACGACGGCCTCGCCTTCCAGATAGACCGGATCCACGGGGTTCGACCGGACATACTCGATGCGCTCGTCCGGCGGATTCAGCGCAGCGCCGGCAACAAGCCCAGCAGCACCGCCGACTGCCGCGCCGATTGGCCCGCCGACAAGTGCACCCGCGACGGCTCCGGTCGCCGCACCGGCCACTTCGCCAGCCCCACCTTCGTCTTCATAGGTAACGACCGGGTATTCCGTCCGGCGCTCAGTGACGACCACCGTCTCACCGCCCGCATCCGCTGTCAGATACTGGCTGTAAGCCCAACCCGACGTGCCATCGACAGTGACCCGGCACCATGAACCGCTGTCTGTGCAGCCTTCCAGCGTAGCGGTATCCTCATTGCCGATTACGCCGACGATTTCGTAGGTGGGGCCAGGACCGGCGCGAACATTGAGGTCGGTCGTCGCCGAGACCGCGGTCTGCGCGGAGGCAGGGATGGCCGACATTGCAAGGATGGTAGCGGTACTAGCCGCGAGAAGGGTGTTGAGTTTCATCGTTCGTCTCCCGTTTTTCTGATCACAGCCGTGTCGGTTCAGACGCGCTGTTCGGGTCGATAAACAAAGGGAGTGGCGAACCAGTTCCGCCTCGCGAATTGGGGATAGTCGATATTTTTCAATCGTTTATCTGGCGTTCATCAATGTGGCAGAGGCTCCGGAGTTTACTGCTTGATGTTGCGAGCGTTTTGTCCCTTCCGCGGATGGCGAGCCTCAATTCTGTCGCGAAATTGCCTTGCGGAGCCTGCGACTGACCACGCCTCGTCAAGGCGACACCTTCTTCGGACGGCAACTAGCTGCGTCAGCACATCCGTTTCGATGTCGCCGGTGAAAGCCTCGAAGGGCTCGGGACAATTTTCCGGAAGCTGGAGCATATTGCAGGGAAACGAAGCAGTTTCGCGATCCCTCCGAAACCACCCCGTTCGATCCCGTCCGCGACTGATGAGAAAGCCCGGCCGTATTCCAGACTCCCTCCCCTGACATATGGGCGGGGCCAATGGCGACACTCGGCTCAATGCTGCCATTACCAATCACAAGCCGACACCCCAGGCGTCCAACTCAGTCCAGGAACATGCCATGGAAGAAGCCAAGTTTGGTTTCGATGCCTACCACATCCTGCTTGTCGCCTTGGGCGCGAGCCTTCTGGTTTCGTATTGGCTGCCCCATCTTTTTGTACGACGACCCCCCGCAGCGACGGCGCTCCTCATGGCCTGCGGCATGGTGGGTTCGCTTCTATTCCCTGGAATCGTTGTTGGAATAGACCCAACGAAGAACCCGGCCATCTGGGAAATCGCGGCCGAGCTGGTGGTGATTGTTGTTCTCTTCGCTACCGGGCTGCGGATTGACGATCTGGGTGGTCTGCGGCTTTGGCGACCAACGATCAGACTCCTCGCGATAACAATGCCTCTAACCATTGCCGCGGTTGCGTTTCTCGGCTGGAGCGTCGCAGGGATGACTCTCGGAGGAGCAATCCTTCTCGGGGCGGTGCTGGCACCAACGGATCCCGTTCTGGCTGGAGACCTTCAAATCGGCCCGCCGCTTGAGGGGAAGGAGCATCCTGTCCGGTTCGCGCTGACCACCGAAGCCGGCTTGAACGACGGCCTTGCGTTTCCGTTCGTCTATCTGGCGCTCCACATCGCCTCACAAGGCGCGAACCCTGGCCTCTGGCTTACCGAGTGGATTGCCTGGGATGTCCTCTATCGTATTCTCGTCGGGACCGGGCTCGGCATCGTCATTGGGTGGCTGCTCGGACGCATACTGATTGCTGTCCCCGCCTGGAACACGATAGCTCCCTCGGGCCCCGGGGTGCTCGCTCTTGCCGGGGTGTTCCTTGCGTACGGGGTCGTGGAACTTGCCGAAGGCTATGGATTTATCGCGGCTTTCATTGCCGGCGTCGTGTGCCGGCGGGCCGAGGCACGGCATCAGTTCCACAAGCAGCTACATGCCTTCGCGAGTTCGATAGAACATGCCATCACCGCTATCCTGCTAGTGCTCCTCGGCAGCGTCATGCCGTCGCTTTGGCCTCACCTTGACTGGAGCCACACCGTAATCGGGTTTGGCTTGATTCTGGTGATCAGGCCCGCGACCGGAATGCTCGGCCTCATCGGGACTCCTCTAAGCCTGAGGGCGAAAGCCGTGGTCGCGATCTATGGCGTGCGCGGCATTGGGTCGCTCTATTACTTGGCGTATGCGTCCACGCACGTTGAGTTTGTCGATGAAGGGCCGCTCTGGGCACTTGTCGCGTTCACGATCTTCGCTTCGACAGTCTTTCATGGCCTTACAGCGACGGCGACTGTCGAGGTGCTGGATCGCGAATATGTCGACGGTGGGGGATGTCAAAGTCGAACCGGCCCCTGATGAACGCCTGCTGGCAACGCGATTGCCGCTGGAGGCAGAACTGCCCACGGACGAAGTGCATCAGACCAAGTGGCGATCTCGGGCTATTACTCCGCCCCTATCGCCCGTCTTCGAATTCCCCGTTCCTCCGAATCAGCTTTGACGACGGGAATCGGGACAAGAGCTGCGAATCGCCCGGTTGAGGCAACTAATCCGAGAAGCCCATAATCAGGCATTCGGGTTGGAACTACGAAACAGCAGTCGCCGACATCACGAGACAGCAGCGATCAGACCTAGGCGAAGCGCCAAAGTCCTCGCGGAAAACGCGAGAATCTCTCGTACTACGGGACTAAATGCGTTCTTTGGGTGGAAATCAGCAAACTATGTGTCGTGAGACAGAGTGGTACGCCCAAGGGGACGCTAACCCCGCCCCTTGAGGCTCATGATAATCAGACGCTTACCGCGGATTCATTCATGCAAGTTATGCATACTGTTATGCGCTGACAAGCCTGACGGGCTCGATCCTGCTATCCTCTTGAAGCTGGTTCTGCGCTGTTCTGCGTATCTGGTTTGCCTCCGCGCACGATCTGACGGCTGACGCCGGAAAGCGCAGGGGGTGGGCAATTACCCTTCGACTTTGAAATCCAATAGATTTCCTCTATGTAGCGAACAAATAGAAAAAGAAGATTAGCGCTTCAATGAATATAGTTGATAAAACCCAAACCATTATGTATTCCGGGTTATAATCACATTCTCTTGACATATTGTTCGATCCTACTGCGAGCGCTCGAAAAGACAGAATAAATTATTCGTTGCCGAGGGCCGAACTGCCGACTTCAGTTGTTCCAGTACGGACGTACACCGGTGAGGCCTTGCTTTATCCATGCCTTCCAGTCCGAGCGTATGCGCGGCTTTATGTGTTGGTGGAGCAGGATGTAGCCTGCAAGAATTGGATGATGGAACACGGCGGCCGTTGCAGCCTTTCGCACTAGATGTATCGTCGCGTAATCTTCCTGAACCATGTTCCAGTTTCTGTGCCACGGCGCCGCGCTCATGTGGTTTAGCTCGAATAGGTCGGTGCGCCCATAGGCCGCTTCGTTGACCTCCCCGGTCAGCAGCGTTCCAGGTTGGCAATCGGCAAAGCTTTCGTCGAAAGCGATTCGGGGCAGCATGAGCGAGCCGCCGCAACGGATTCCGAGTCCTGCTGCGATGAGCCGTCCGTCCACCTTTATCAAGTGCCATTCCAATCGCTCACGTTCGGCGAAGTTTTGAACGACGCGCTTGTAGAATGCCGTCTCGCTCGGACGCTGCAGCAGCGCTGTACCGGCCCGCCGCTTCCAGCCGGAATTTTCCAGTTCAAGGAACTCCTGAAGAAGGCTTTCGTCGGCCTTGCGACCAGACCGCAGCTCAACTGTCACGACACCTTTTCCATCCAGCTTCTTGCGGTATCGCTTCAGGTTGCGTTTCAGGTTCCCGCCCAGCTGGTCGTGGTAACCCCTGGTCCCGATGCGCAGATCGATCTTGTCGTATGGAAAGACCCGGCCCCTCATCACGGCATGGCCGGAAAAGCCCTCGGCAACCGCTTTCCAGAGTGATGAATTCTGGCGGACGGCGGGGAGTGCGAGCCCAAGATGACGGGGCTGCTCCCGCCTTGCTTCATCTAGCAGAGCCGCCAGCGTAGGTCCCGCATGCTCGGACGCAAGCGCAATGTCACCTGAGTTCGTGAGATTGTCGAACGGTGTCTGAAGCAACGGAAACGCGCGTCCGAAGAGCGGGTGGGGCTTCACGACCACCGGCAGCACACCGACAAGCTCTTCGAGGCGGTACGCAAAGCTGCAAAACCAGCCCTCATGCGGTTTGATTTGATGCCTGAAGAAGGCCTCGATCCAGGCGGGCAAAAGCGAGGGAAGGGCTCGAGGCGCGCTCCAGGCAAGGCGGTCCCACGCCTCAGCATGATCGGAAAGCCCTTCGAGGTCTCGGACCGTCACCGTCCTTATCTTAATGGCGTCCATCATCTTCATGACCTTTAGCTGCTGTGGTCGGACCGCTTGCTAACGCCTGCCGTGGAGGCGATGCCAAGCCCCGCTCAGTTGAACAGGCGATGGGGCATTCATCCGGCCAATACCGGGCCGCTGCGAACGCGCCGAACTCGAGATGTGCGCCCCGCCACAGCCTGGACCTCCTCGACGGCGAAGTCGGAACGAGCAGACGATGCGCAATCTGCCGTCGCATCATGCAAATCGCGGCGAATGGGCCCGCTGGGTCTTGGCCCTTCTAGTCCGCACCGAGCGCTCGATGCCCTGGACCGCGAGGGTGAGCCCGAGCGTGACCCACAGGTTTGCGGCGACGTAGGAAATCCCCGAAACCGCATCGACGATGACCACCGCAAGCAGCGTCATCCGCATTCCGCCGGAAAGCCGCGTGAGTTCTACCGGCTGGCTCTCGGCCAATGCGGGACGGAGGCCGCCCATCAGGGCGTAGACGAGAAGTGCCAGAAAGCTTAGCCAGCCGAGGATACCGGTGTGGAAGAGCAGTGCCCCCAGAAGATCGAGCGACGCCAGTTCGTCCCATCCGTGCCCGAATAGTGGCTGTCGGTCGAACGTCTCCAGCGCAGACACGACGCTTCCCAAACGATCGTAGAACGATCCGCTCGCCGTCTTTCCAGCCGTCACCGACCAGAGCGTACGGACGAAATCCGGGTCGACGATGCTGAGAAGGGAGAGCCCTATAGCGCCAATTGCGAGCAGCGGAATCAGCCGGCGCATGTCCGAAGCGACCCATAGCGCTGCGACGACCGCAAGGCCGATGTAGGCACTCGTCGAGGTGGACAGGACGGCCGTCAGGCCTATGAAGCAAGCGGCGAGATAGAAGCCGGCTCTGCGGTACCCCGCCTCGACTTCGGCGGTGAAGAGGGCGATCCCCGTGGCAGCGACGGCGTAGCGCGCAAAGAAGGACGGCTCGATCGCGACGGCGCTGATCCGGACCACGCCCTTGATGTCCTGGGCGAACATGTCGGCGGAATCGCTGATCGAATTGTTGAAGAGAATGGCGGGATACTCAAAGCCCATTGTGCCGGCGGCGAGTTGCAGCAGACCCCAGGCCGAGACGAAGACGGCGCTTGCGACGATGACGTCGATCGCCGTGATCAGACGGTCGGGTGTCGACACGAAGAACGCCACGACGGCTGTGATCAATAGCCCGTCGAGGGCGATCAAGGCTTGGGTGAGGTTGGAGATCGTGGCCTGGTAGCCGAGAACCTTCGAGAAGATCGATAGGACTATCGAGGCAAAGAAGACGATGAGCAAGATGCCGATGGCCGCGGCGTGACCGGTCCGGGGTATCGATAGAGCCCCGAAGAGAAAGAGAAGGCCAGCCAGCGCGGACAGCCAGTGGGTGGGCTGGAGACCGAAGGTATAGGAGGTCACATTCACTAGCGCGGTGCCCGAAAAAGCAGTGAACGCGATAAGGAGATAGACGATCGACCGTGGCGCCGCAAACATCAGAACCAACGTCAGCGGAATGAGCACAGAGCCTGTGAGCGTCAGCTCCATCAGGTCACTCGCCGGCTGTCGCGATCGCTTCGCGCAAGGAGCGCCTCGGACGCGAAACACTGCCGGCCGGAGCAAGGTCGCGCCGAGGCATCGGACCATCCGTGTGTCCCGCCTGTCGCTTCACAGCCACAATCTGCTCGGTAACAATGACGAGGACGAGCCCGAAGAGAAGAGCGAGGGTGCCGGCCAGGGTGAGAATGAGCACGGATTTTGGATGCGACGGTTCGAAGGGCTCTTCCGCGGCTGAGATGATCCTGATCCCGGCGACGAAGAGGTCGGCCTTCTGCATGCGTTCCAGCATCGTCTCGCGCTTCAGAAGCTCCGAATACACCGCGGCCGTCGCCTGTGCCCTTCGGTCGAGTTCGGATGCCTTGAGTTCGCTTCCTTCTGCGGTTGCGATCCGGTTTTGTAGTTCCGTGATCAACTGCAACAGCCGGCGCTGTTCGTCCGAACTCGCCGTCGCGTTCTGGCGCATCGCAGCGACGACCACTCCAGTCTCCTCGCGCAGGCTGGCGTCGATCTCTTCCAGCTGCGAGCGCAGGCGCTTGATCTGCGGATGACGATCCCCAAAAATCGTGCGCGCGCTGTTCAAGTCGGCGGCAAGGTTCGACCGGCGGTCCTTCAACTGCTGCACAGTCGGCGACGACAGAACTGGAGATGCCGCATTCGATACATCGGAAAGCGCCGAATTGAGCATCCCGATCCGGGACTGCATTTCAGCTTCGGTACCGCGAACTTCGGCGAGCTTTTTGTTGAGCGAGGCGAGCTGCTGGACGAGAGCAGCAGATCCACCTTCGCCGAACAGGTTGTTATCCTGACGGAACCGGCGAGCCTCTTCCTGCTGCAATTCCAGCTCTTCCCTGAGGGACTGAACCTCAATGGACAGTGGCAGGACCGCATCGGCCGTGACAGTCGCAGCTCGCCCTCTGGCCTCCTGCACGGCGATCGCGGCGATGTCGTTCGACACTTTAGCGGCGAGTGTCGGATCCTCTGCGGTATAGGAAACTTTGATTACAGCTGTCAGACCGATCTGCGATACTGATATTGCCTCGGCGATCGTCTGCTTGATGCGCGTCACTTCCTGGGCTTCGGAAAGAGGCCCCCGGCCCATCCCAAGATAGTATTTGATCGGCTTGAGGAGGGAGTTGCGCCGCGGCGCCAGACTGTCGATCTCCTTGCGGGAAAGCTGTTCGATAAGGAGATTGACGACGCGGGGGGCGCGGATCGCTTCGATCTGCGTCTGAACGACTTCGGCCGCCTGATATGCCTCGCTCGCTTTCCGTTCGGCGACCGCGTCGCCCCTATCGCCTGTGATCTCGATCAGGGCGGTCGCCGTGTAGGACGGCACGGTATAGACGAGGTAGGCGCCAGCGATCGCGAACGCGACGACCAAGCTCAAGACGAGGATCGGCCATCGCTTGAGGCTGCTCAGGATCAGAGCGAAGACCGAGATTTGCCGTACCGCCTGATCGTCTCCTACCTTGCTCGTCCTCATCGCTCAACTCCAATTCGAGATCGGCCTGGTCCACGGCCGGTCCGCACGAGCACGCAGGAGAGTGTCAAGTCTCCTCCACCGAGGCTCAAGATCAACCGTTATCGGCAGCCGTCTCATTTGGCGAATATCCGGCGAGATCCTCTGTTAACTAAATACACACCATAGTATTATTCGGCAAGTCGCCGATTGTCGCGAGGGTTAATTCTAAATATTTACTTAATTTATTATGGATCTAGACGCTGACTGCTAGCGTATCAGCCTGGATGGGCTCGCCGCCGCGCGACGCCAGCCATCGATGCGCCCCGCGCTTCTGCGCCGCCAGATCCAAGACCGGGTGACGATTTGGGTTGAGCGTCCCGCGCGGCATCAGGAACGGCGCCAGGGCATGAGCAGGAAAAAGGCAGCCCTTCCGCGTGCTGATCCCGGAATGATATCCGGTATTTTTCACGATCGCGGCTTCGCGTGGGCCGCAGGAATCTAGGTCGCCGTGGGGATAGCTGAAATGAGCGACCTCCTGTTCGGTCGCGTCGATAAGGAAGTTGCGGTTCCCGCGTATTTCGGCCTCCGCCGACTCCTCGTCGAGCCCACTAAGGGGCCGATGACTTTCGGTATGACCTCCGATCGTCACGAGCGGACTTCGGGAGATTGTCCGCAGTTCCTCGATCGTAAGCGCGTGCTCGTCGAGCAGTGCGGTGGTCGCTATACCGTACCGAACGAAGAGGTGCGCAAGCAGGTTCTGACGCTGGAGGACGTCCTCTTCGACCCACCGCGTCATCACGCGGAGGGCGTAACGTTTCTCCGAAAATCTGTAGGCTTGGAGCCGCTGATCCAGGGGCTCGAAATCGATACTCTCGAACCGCCTGACGAGAACCTTCAGGCCCTCCCACCAGTAGTTCATCGTCCGATCGATCATCCCACTCGTGACGTAGACGCTGAAGGGCGCTTCGAAAGCCTCGAAGATGGGCAGGGCGTGCGTAAGATTGTCCCGGTACCCGTCGTCGAACGTGAAGACGACGAAGCGGCGCTGATCGTCCTCGTCGGCAAGCCGCTTCAACGCCTCGTCCATAGTGACGATGCAGATGCTCTTTCGCCTGCAATAGGACAGGGCGCGCCTCATCGACCGCGTCTCGAGACAGATGTCCTGGTAGAACTGGTCGCTTGCGGACTCGACCAACCGGTGGAGCATCACTGCAAACCCCTTGCCGCCATAGCGCTGGTCGACGAAGCGGGAAACCGGAAAGGTAGACGCCAAGATGTTGAGAGATTCGATTGCCTTCTGCGGCAAGACACGCGGCCGTTTGGCAGTTGGCCTACATACCGGAGCGGCGGACTGCCCAGGGGACCAGCCTGTGTCAGGATCGACCACAGTCACGGCTCTGACCTACTTGACAGAGCGCGACCGTTGAATGGCGATGTCACGCCATTCAAACGCTTGCGGAGCATCTTGGCGCCCGACAGAAGAACGGGATTCGCGCTGATGGCAGTCTTGAGGGCTCCACGCGTCCACTCTACAGCGTTCGCGCTGCCGCAATGAAGCCGACCCCGTGCGGTCACCGGATACCGGCATCGGTGTAGCGGGACGCTTCGGTTGACCCACGAGAACTTGTAGGCCTCGTCGCCCCAGGTGAAATCGAGGGACTGGTAGTGGTTGGCGCAGGCCCACCCGCACAGGCTGTGAATATATTGCAGCCCAACGGAGCCTTTCTGAAACCGGTCCAGATCGAATGCCGGCATCACAAGAAAAAGGACACCTCCGCGCGAAACGCTCAAGCTGACAGCCATCGGCTCGTCCTCAAAGGAGAGGCTCGAAAGATGAACGAGGTTTCCCCACTCCCTTTCCGCCAGCTTCTCATAGAAATCTCGATAGGCCGGTTCGTCGAAGAGATCCCGGACTCCCGTACTGCGGTATCGCTTTGACTTGAAGTTGATCATCGTCTGCGCAATTTCGATCGCCTGCACAGTCGAGGACGCGGTCGAGAAGGCGACCTTTCCCTGCCGTCCGAGCATCCGCTCCTTGCGCTTGAGGCTCGACAGGAACGACTTGGACAACTGGCTCTCGTAGGCTTCGAGCCCGCCCGCGAAATCGGCCAGAAAAGCGGTTTCGTGGACTTTGGTTCCAAGGTGGAGAAGCGGATTGGGGACACCCTCCACCATGGCAGGCATCTTGGGGAAATCAACGACGTCAGAGTCTCCGACAATTGCCTGAATGGTTCTCCAAAGCTCTGCGAAGCGAGCCGGCGTCAGCTGCTCGGCAAAAGACTTCGCCATGACGGGTGCAAAATAATCGACAACCTTGAAATCCGGGCTCGTCAGTACTCTCGCGCCGTTGAGATGAAAGAGCACGAGCGGAAGGATCATCTGCGGCGTGCCGGCGTCGTCGCTGACGACAACAATCCGCGGCACAGCGCCTTGCTCGACGCCGACGGTCTCCAAGAGTGTCGAGACGAAGGAGTAGGTCTGAAACGGTGTCGCAGCGCCGCTCGTCTCGAGTTGCCGCCATGAATCGGCGACGTCGGCGCATCTGTCGGTAACGGAGACAATCAGACCGTTCTCTACAGCCTTCGAAGAACTACGCATTGCGCTTCCTCCATGCGGGGGGTCGGCCGAGGGACTGTCTTATGAAACAAGCCGCTTCGAACAAAAACGAGCGTGCGGTGAGGGAGACGAAAGCGAGGTAGAAGACACCCGCGACCGTGAAAAGGACCGCGAAATGTTCCGGTCGATCCAGAGAAGAGATCGCTGGCATGGCCGAGAGTGAGACAAGAAGCAGACCGAGCGCGGCACCACCCGCCGTGCCAACGCTCAATGTTCTTGCAGTCGCGTTGAAGGGCCGACGGAAGAGGCGGCGGAAGACATAGGCTGCGGCCGGAAGGTAGAGCCAGGCGCGCAGGACGAGCACCGAAAGGCAGATGTAAAGTCCGACCGGGAGCAAGGTGACGAGAATGATCGCATCGACGAAGGCCGCCGTTGCAAAGAGCCAGAAATTTGCCTGCGGATACCCGATGGCCCGGAACGCGATCCCGAAGAGGTAGAGCATAAGAACCGCAAGACCGACCAGCGAGAGGTACGGCAGGATCTGAGCGGTCTGCGACCACTGTGTTCCGAAGAGGAGGATCACGAGGTCCGGTCCGATCACAGCAAGGCCTGCAAACAGGGGGAAGGCGAGGATCGCCGTCGTGCGGACATAGGTCAGGAAGACGTCGGCAACGTCAGTCCGGCTGCCCTGAAGCAGGCTCAGGACGGCGAGGATAGATTTGGCGATCCCCTCGCAGAACGTATCAGTGGCGGTCTGCACGAGCCGGTAGGCGATCGTATAATAGCCGAGGATGGTCGGTCCGAGCAGCATCCCGATGATGAGCCGATCAGTGTTGACGCGTGCAAAGTAGGTCAGCCGGAATCCGATCGTGCTCGTCCAATAGCCTAAGAGGTGACGGACCACGGAAGGCTGGACGCGGAGCTTCGGCCTCCAGCCGACGGTGATCCAGGCAAGGCTCGACTTCACGACAGTCTCGACGATCTGATTGGCGACCAGCGCCCAGATCCCCCACCCGAGGAGCGCCAGCGTAAGCGCCGCTGTCCCGGCCGCAATCTGCGCCGCAAGCGCAATCTTGATCGAGCACCGGAAATTGAGCTGCTTTTCCAGCAAAGCGAGCGGGATATTGCCGAGCGTTCCCATCAAGGAAGCGATCGCGAGGACTTGAAGAACCAGGGCGAGCTCGGCCGCTCCAAGCAGGGAGGCGATCGGCTCGGCAAACAGTACGACCGTCGCGACGAGCAGGATGGCAAGACCGCTGTCCATGAAGAAGGCCGTGGAAAGCATGTCGTCGCTCAGCTGGGCACGCTGGATCACGACCTCGCCCATCGCCTTGTCGACGAAAGCACCGATGAACATCTGAACCACGGTCGCGAGCGCGAAATGCCCGATGTCGATCGGCGCGAGGATCGTGACGAGTATCAGGAAGACGCCGAGCGAGACCGACTGGCCTGCCCAGAATCCGACTGTCGCCCAGCCGATCGCGGTAGACGACTTGCTTTGAGAAGCAACACCGCGCGTCGCGGTGGGTTCCAGCGCTTCGTCGAAGTTCGCTGTCATATATCCTTAGCCTCAGGCTGCGCCCGGCCTGCGCGACAGCGTGCTGTCCGATCACCAGAGAAAAGCTCGGTCGAGCGATGCTGCGTTTGCCAAGGCTGAAAAGCGGCGGGGCCGGTAGTGCGTCGGGTCATCGCACGAAGTAACGGCGTGCAAGTCGCGGCAGAGCGCCGACCCATCCGAAGGGGCCGACTTCAGTCCACATCAGGCGGTTGTTCGCGACGAAGTCTTCGTACCAGACGCTGCGTTGCGCCGAGCGCGTACCGCCTGAGGCATGCTGACGGTGGATCATGATCGCATCGCCGCAGTAGCGGCCGTAATGGCCTTTCGCAGCCAATCTCAGTCCCCATTGCGGGCCATAGCCCCAGGCGTTGCCGCGGAAGCGTTCGTCGAAGCCGCCGCTGTCGAGGAAAAGCGCTCGGCGAACGGCGAGATTGCCCTCTGCGGGCGCATTGATCACGCAGGTGCCCGGCAGGAAGAAGTTTCCGAAGACGACACCAAGACCGTTTGTCCATCCGACGATGCGGCCCCGCAGCTTTGTCTCGCGGGGAAGGAACAGCCCGAACACCGCCTCCGATCCCATCCGCAACAATTCGGAGACCGGAGAGCGCCAGCGCGTCGTGTTGACCTCGCGCCCGTAGCAATATGCCGCTTCCGGATAACGGCTCATCGTTCCCAGATGCGCCTCCAGCCATCCATCACAGGGGACCGCGTCGTCGTCCAGCAGGATGCATATCTCGGCTGCCGAGTGCCTGATAGACGCGTTGAGCGCTGGGATGAGGCCAGGTGTTTCCCTGTAATCGACGGTAAAGTTTGCTTCGCCCATATTGCGGTAGACGGCGTCACGGCAATCGTCGCCCTGCAACGCGACGCGGATCGGAAGGTCGGGGTAAAGCCGCCGGATCGCGACGAGCGTCGCATTCAGAACTTCGAGCCGCCCCAGGCTGGGAATGATGACTTCTGCCTTGATGCTCATGGCGCACTCCAATGCTGGCCGTAAGGACTGCCGGAATACCGCCTGTCGAATGTCGGAAAGAGGTTCAGCGAAACGCTGGCGGCCCCGGTATGCGCGCAGGTCCGGCACGGTGCATGACTTGCGCCCCGCATCCGTCGGCAGCCGCTGGAAAGGACGACCGATGGCGTCACGGGTCGATCCTTTCGTATGCGCGGATATAGTCAATCACCAGCCTCGCCGGAAACTTCGTCGTCTCGTCCGGATTGCCACCCCAGTTTCCGCCAACCGCCAGATTGGCGATCATGTACATTGGCCCCGGCAGGACGGCCTCCGCACGCGCGACACGTTCGCGATTGACGTAGAAATCGATGTATTTCTCCTGCCAATCGACGCCATAGGTGTTGAAGTCGGCTGTGGGATCGACCCGATCCGATTCCGCACCCCATTCGACGCCACGGGCACTGGTGTGGATCGAATGATAGATGCGACGGGGTTCGTGCCCGAGCATCTCGAAGACGTCGATTTCCAATGCCTCGTCGTGCGTCATGCCGACGAGCCAGAAGGCTGGCCACATCCCTTGCCCGGCTTGCATCCGGCAGCGGATCTCGAAATATCCGTATGTCTGAGCAAAGGTTTCTTCGGTCGTGACCAAACCCGAGATATAAGGGAAATCGATGCGGTCGCGGGCCGCTTTCGGCGTTGGCCGCGCGATGATCTCGAGGTTGCCGCCCTTTACTTCGAAGGGTGCATCGATCTCGCGGAGATCGATCGCATCGAGATAGGTTCGGTCGACGTAAAGCTGCTGCTCTTCGTTTCCGGCAAGGGTCCGCAGGTTGCCCCAGCGTCGGTAGTGGTTGATGAACTTGTCGGAGAGATCTCTCTGATTGTCGAACTCGGCCGAAAATCGGAGGGCGTAGCGGTCGATGTCAATAGAGGCCTCCTTCGATGAGGCGTGGGGTGCGCTTGCGAGTAGGGCGAGCGATGTGGCTATCGCCAGGGTCGCCGACGTCGGAACGAGACTGCACGTCTTTCGAGAAACCAAGGGAGCAGACCGTGCGAGGCCGGCTGCACCGGATCGGATCATGGCTGCGGCGACCGTCTTAAACCTCCGGTAAGGGGACGGCGTCATCATGATCTCAGACGGTGCGGTTGCAATGGATGTGGTCACGATGAGGCTGAATTCGCCGAGGTCCTTAACGCGGAATCCCGTTTCTGCTCGCTTCGAACCTTCGTTCAGGCCATTCGCGAAACGCCAGCGCACAGGGAGTGAGACGATGGCGGATCCGCTGATCCGTATACTCGCGATCGCCTTCTGCATCCTCTTTTGGATCGCATTCATCGCCATCTTCCTCGGCTGAAGCGAACGTTGACGCCCCCCCGGAACCGAGACCTCGTCGATCCTGCGCCCGATGCTGACCGTCTGCCTGAGGGTCGATCTCACTTCGAATAATCCCCTCGCGCCAGGACGACGATCGGAAGGGTCTTCACCAGGATCAGGAGATCGTTCGCGAGCGAGAGCTGCCTGACGTAGTAGGCATCAAGCCGAACCCGCGTCGCGTAGGGCAGCGTGTTGCGTCCGCTCACTTGCCAGAGACCCGTGATACCAGGCCTGACAGCCTGATAGGCAAAGAAGTTTTCGCCATAATACGCGACTTCCGCTTCGACTATCGGTCTGGGGCCGACGAGACTCATCTCGCCCCGGAGGACGTTGATCAGCTGCGGCAGCTCGTCGAGGCTCGAGCGCCGCAGAATGTTGCCGATGGCGTGGACGCGCGGATCTCGCGACAGCTTCCGCGCCGCCGCCCACTCTTCGGCGCTCACTGGGCAGTCCGCCAGGAGCCTTGCGAGCATCTCGTCGGAGTCGCGACGCATCGTCCGGAACTTGAGACACTCAAAGGTCCGTCCGGCCATGCCTACACGCTTTTGGCGGTAGATGATCGGTCTGTTGTCGCTGATCAGAAGGGCGAGCGATATCAGAATGAGGAGCGGCGCAAAGAAGATCAGTCCGGCCAACGCGAAGGTGACGTCGATCGGCCTCTTCCACAAGGAAGGTCCCTTACGTCTTTCGGCCTCGCGCTGTCGCTCGGACCGGGTCGGATACCGTCGGGCCCGGCGGTCGCGGAATTCACCGTTAATATAGGGTGATTGGAAACTCAAATCACTCATGGATTGCAGCCACTGCAGATTGGTCCGGCAAAAAGCCCATCCCGCCTCCCCGGCTGGTCGTGGAGGCAGCACCCTCGGCGAATTTACCCGAAAACATGTGCCGCTCGAGCGTGCCGCGGATTCGCACCTCGAAGTTCGCTTCGTTGAAGCGGAGAGCACCGCGCCGGATCGCGGACGGGTTGAACGAGGCCTCGCGCCCTTCGAACGCCTCCACGGCCGCGATCAGCGCTTCGACACTCTGCTCGCCGAAGAGGACGCCGTAATCGGGTGACGATACCGTTTCGAGCAGTCCGCCCTTGGCAAAGCCGATGACTGGCCGGCCCGCGGCCATCACTTCAACAGGAACGATGCCGAAATCCTCCTCCCCCGGAAATACGAGGGCACGGGCTTTCCGGAAGTGTTCCCTGAGAACCTCGTTGCTCTGCCGCCCGAGAAACGAGATGCTCGGTCCTGCGATCCGCCTGAGACGGGCCTCCTCCGACCCTTCCCCAATGACTACGAGCTTCTTACCCATCTTCGAGAAAGCTCGGACGGCGAGGTCCACGCGCTTGTATGGAACGAGCGCACCCGCGACGAGATAGAAGTCCGAGACTTCGGTTCCCAATGCGATGGCGTCGACGGCGACAGGCGGATATATCACCTCCGCGTCCCGGCGCCAGTAACGTCTGATGCGGCGTGCCACGTGATGGGAATTGGCGACGAAATGGTCGACACGGGCCGCTGAATTGACGTCCCAGTTGCGGATAAAGGGACCGGTCAGCCCCATTCCGATGCGCGCGATCCGGCCCGCTCCCGCATAGTAATCTTGATAATGGTCCCACATGTACCGCATGGGCGTATGACAGTAGCAAAGGTGAAAAGCGTCAGGACGCGTCACAACACCCTTCGCCGGCCCGGACTCGCTGGAGATTACGAGATCATAGGATCGGAGGTCGAAGTGCTCGAGAGCGAATGGCATCAGCGGTAGTAACCGCCTGTAGTTCTTCGTCGCGCCCGGAATGTGCTGAAGAAACGATGTCGTCACATTATGGCGACGAAGAGTAGGTGAGATCCTAGAGTGGTCGCATACAAGCGTGAAAATGTCTGCGTTCGGAAAAATCCGGGCGAAAGCTTCCAGCACCTTTTCGCCGCCGCGCATATCGACGAGCCAGTAGTGGACAAGCGCTACACGAAAATCCGAAAACGGCGAGCGATCCCTATGCACGACACATTACCCTTAGCTCTTTCTTCAGGCGCCAAACAGCGAACCAATTTACATAAATTCTTTCGATTATGAGCGACAATCCAGTAACGAAAGAATTATGCGCCATATAAACGAGATGTCAACGAGGTTCATCAAATTATTACTTAAATATTTACGTAAATTTTAGGGATTGCTTTAAAACAGGACGGACATAGCCAAGGCACTTGGCCGGTCGCGGTCTACTATCAGCCGCTAACCGGAACGCAACGCGCTGCCGGGCGGCGAATATTCGCCGGTCGTAGCCGATGGTGGCTATATCGAGCGCAGGAGGCGAGATGCCGTGCTCGAGAGTGACGGACGCCTGCGCAAGTTCATCATCGAGTGCTTGTCGGAAGGCTGGTCACCGGAGCAAATCGGGCACTGGCCGAAGAATGGTGCGGAGCAGAAATTGCGCGTGCTCGCCACCGATACCATCTACGCCTCCGTCTATCGCGCCTCACAGAAGGTCCGCGAGCTCTGGCGCTGTCTCCTGCGCCGGCGCAGGACGCCTTCGCTACAAAGATCACATCACGATCGACAGGCGCTTGAGCCTTATCCGTAGTTGGTCGGCAACGAGCGCGTCAGCCTACGGTGGCGCGCAACTCTCCAATGTCCTCGATCGGTCGAACACCGGTTCGACGGTCTGGGCCGACACCGCCTACCGGTCGGCCCGTGTGAAGCGCTTCCCGTAGAGAGTGGCGAACTGCGCTTTGGCTGTTGATTTCTTCGGGGAACTGACCCGGGTTTTCCATCGAAAAGTGACCCGCCTTCGGGTTAAGTTGGGATGGTCATGTCGGGGGTCAACGTATGTTCGCCTCCTTTCTTCTTGCGGTTAATGGTCACGGCGCTCCCCGTGAAGCTGAAGCTGTCAATTGAGGTTTCCAGGGTGCCCGATGTGGGCTTCCAGGAGACATCGGTCGCCCCCGGACGTCTCGAGAAGGGTCGAGAGACGGACGCAAGCTTTTGCCTCATATGCTCAAAAGTTGCCGATCCCTCTCCGGACAGCGGGGCCCTATGCAAGTCGAGGATATTCGAAATCGCTTTTCTTTATAGGCGGGTTTTTAGCGCGCCCTTCTGAAGCTGACCGCAGCAGCGGGAACACAGTGCATTCGAGACGCCTACGAGGCAGTCGGTTGCGTCCCAGACGCAGCATCTTGCCATTGCAGCCATGGTTTCGACCATACTTGCCATATAAATAGCCATAATTATAGCCCACCACACCATACGCACTAAAGCTGCACGCAGAGGAAAACCGGCTGGCGTCGGGGTCGTTTGGGCTCCTCTCAACATGCAGCCAAATGTCCGAATTGGCCTTCGACGATTCATTCACACCGACGCGCTTTCGCCTGCGGAGAGTTCTTGGCGGACCGGCGCCGCTCGATCGCGCGCTGTTGAGGGCTTGCTCCCTCGCGTCGCCTGCGTCGGTGCGCGTTCGCCAACGGAATTGCCCGCGCGAACATTTTGCAGGAACGGCCAGGGCAGTGCCTGGATGACGTCGTTCAGTTTGACGATATCAACCGGCCTCGGCGCCTTCTTTGTCCCATAGCGCTTTGTCATGCCGGTCTCGGCATGACCCATCAGCGCCTTCTTGACCTCCTCGCCGTGTCCGGCTCGTCCAATACGATCCTGGAAGCCGTGACGGAACGAATACAGGCTGAGGTCCGGCTCGGTGATCGCCAGATCCTTCCTGAGGAGGTCCCCAAAGAACGTGGACGCGTAATTCGAGAGGCGCGCCAGTGTTCGGCCGTCGTCGTCCATCTCTGGCCAGAGCCATCGCCGTTTTTCCGCGCGCGCCTGTTCCACAAAGTTGAGAAAACCGAGATCGAGCAGCTCGCGGCGAATCGGTATCCAGCGACGACGAGCCAATGTCTTGGTTGTCCGGCCACCGGCGTTGGTCACTGAGAAGCAGAGGATCTCAGGGTGCTCATCGTGAGGGAGCACCGTATCTGGTCCGAGCTGGAGGACCTCCGACGTGATCATGCCGTGCGTGCACGCAATCAGCGGCAGCCAGAACTGCAACTCTCCACATGCCTTCGCCAAAGGCGACCGATGGCCATCTGTGAAGATCCGATGCGAGAAGATCGCTTCCACCTGCGGACTGGTGAACGCTTCTCGCATCCCTTCATCGCCGGGCACCTGGATGAAGACCTTCGTGCCGATTTCCCGTTCGATCCAGCCGGCGTTCCGAGCGGTCGACAAGAGGCTCGTGATGTAGCTGACCTTCTTGTTGACGGTGGCGGTCTTGTAATCCGACCGCGAGCTCAGCGTATCCCGGAAGGCGAGGACGTGCTTGCGGGTGATGACGCCGATGTCCCGAAGGCCGGTTTGCGATTCAAATATAGCCACGGTCTTGCGCATGTCGCTCAGATGGCTTTCTCGAACCGCCTGCTTTGCCGCCATTCGATTGGCGACCCACGTCTCGATGCAATGGGTCAGGGTCTTCCCTGTCCAGCCGTCCGAGGATGCAGCGTCAGCGGACGTGGATGTAAGACCGGAGGATGGATCACTTACACGAGACGCGCGGACCGAGGAGGATGTGCCGGCGCCTTGCGATGGTCTCGCTTGCTGCCACCGACCTTCAATCGTGTCTGGATGGGCATTTCCGAGGCCGCCCTGGCGTGATTCGCGCAGCCGGAAGAGTTCAAGATAAGACAGTTCCGCCGTTTGGCAGGCGGCCATGAAGCGCAGGAAATGTGGGTCGGACCGTGTTACCGCGACGCCGAGCTTTCGAACGTAGCCCCGAACGAAGCCCGCCCTTTGCTCGCCATACTCGGACACTGGCAGCGACTTCAGGAGCTTTTCTCTGTCGATGTGATCGCGAACGATGCGCGCGTCCCGCCAGGGGATGTGGGACAGATCGGCGTCGGTCGACAATGCCTGCCCAGTGATCTCCGATAGGCGCGCCTGCCAATCCTCCTCGGCAAGACTGGCCTCGAACCAGGCTGCGAGGGCCTCCCAGTCGGGCCACGCCCAATCGTCGGTACTCATTACCAGCAAATCACCGTCGCGCCGGGCGAGGCCACTGCGGTCGCTGGCTTCCGCGAACCGTCGATCCCAGAGGCGATCGAGGTCGAGGGCCGCCTCGCGAGCCTGTCGCTCGACTGACGTCCGAAGGGATTTCTGAACCCGTGCGAACGGAAAACTTCCGCGCAGGTCTTCAGGCACGCGCCGGACATACTGCCAGACGCCGTTGCGCTTTGTGAGATGATTCGAGATCGCCACTTCATCCGCCATGTTGCACATGTTGTTATGCAGCGGCCTGACAAGCAAGCCGCGCATGAGGGCGGTAAGTGATTGATTTATCGAATGGCCGTAGTACCATTTCAATGAAATGGTACGCCCAAGGGGAATCGAACCCCTGTTTGCGCCGTGAGAGGGCGCCGTCCTAACCGCTAGACGATGGGCGCTTGCTGGTGAGCGAGGATATAACCGGGCGATTTGCCCGATGCAAGGGGGGCATCGGGCAAATTCTGCGAACTATTGCGGCAGCGCGTAGCGGGCCGTGACGCTGCCGTCGGTGAGCGACACCAGGTACAGCGACACCTCGGACCCGTTGCGCACCCGCAGGAGCGCCTGCTTGCCGTCGAGCGAGCTGTCCAGCACCTCGCTGCCGGCCGGCAGCGCGATGGTCGTCTCGATGCCCTCCAGCGGCCCCGGCCCGCCCATGGTGCGGTAGACAATGGCCGCCAGCACGGCCATAAGCCCGATCGTCATGATCCCGATCGAGACCACCAAGAGCCGCACCATCTTGCGACGGAGCCGTTCGGTCGCCGGGTCGAGCGGCTTTTCGGTGTCGTCGTTGTCCTCGATACTCATGGCGCGTCCGGTCGGTCTGGCGGCAGCATCGTCCCGAAGGATGCATCTGGTTTCGGGACGGGACACCGCATTGAGAGGGATCAAAATGCCTGTCACTCCAGCGGATCGGGCACTGTGATGGTCGACATCGCTCCTACAGGGCCGCAAGCCGCCGACACAAGCCGCTTTCTGGTCGAGGACGACCGGGCCGGCATCCGGCTCGACGCCTTCGTCGCCGCCGCCAGCGACGGCGCGCTGTCGCGCAGCCGCGCCCAGGCCCTGATCGCCGACGGCCAGGTCACCGTCGACGACGTCACCGTCACCGTCGGCAAGCGCAAGCTGGTCGCCGGCGAGATCGTCGCCGTCGACATTCCGCCGCCATCCGACCCCGAGCCCCTGCCCGAGCCGATTCCGCTGACCATCGTCTTCGAGGACGAACACCTCGTCGTGATCGACAAGCCGGCCGGCCTCGTCGTCCATCCCGGCCCGGGCAACTGGGCCGGCACGCTGGTCAACGCGCTGATCCACCATTGCGGCGACAGCCTCTCCGGCGTCGGCGGCGTCAAGCGGCCGGGCATCGTCCACCGTCTCGACAAGGACACCAGCGGCCTGCTGGTCGTCGCCAAGTCCGATGCCGCCCACCAGGGCCTTGCCGACCAGTTCGCCGCCCATGGCCGCGACGGCCGCCTGTCGCGCGCCTATCTGGCGCTGGTCTGGGGCGTTCCGCTGCGGCCCAGCGGCACGATCGACGCGGCGCTCGGCCGCTCCACCACCGACCGCGTCAAGCGCGCCGTCGTCGCCGCCGACCGTGCCGACGCCCGCCATGCCGTCACCCGCTTCAACCTGGTCAAGGCCTCGACGCTGGACGACGGCATCGCGTCGCTGGTCGAATGCGTGCTGGAAACCGGCCGCACCCACCAGATCCGCGTCCACATGGCGCATATCGGCCATCCGCTCGTCGGCGACGACGTCTATGGCGCCGGCTTCCGCAGCAAGTCGCGGCGGCTGGAGGACGACGCCCGCCATGTCGTCGAGCGCTTCGATCGCCAGGCCCTGCACGCCTTCCGGCTCGGCTTCGTCCACCCGGTCACCGGCGAGGATCTGGCGTTCCAGGCCGATTTGCCGGCCGATATGGTGGAACTGTGCGCCGCCTTCGGGATTTCTACTGGGTAAGACCCGTTGCCGAGGCCATTGGTGAGCGTTCGCGAACAGTTCGTTCAGCGCGCTGATCCCATGATCTTGCCGTGCAATCGGCCGGGGTAATCCCCATATCTGAAAGGTGCGGGCAGGCGCAGGCGGCCCGCACACCGACCGGCTTTCGCGAAAAGCGGTCGTCTGCAACGATGGAGGGCGCACATATGGCCCAAGCCAATCTCCCGAGCATCTCCTCGGGCGAAGCCGGCCTCAGCCGGTACCTTGAAGAGATTCGGCGGTTCCCGATGCTGGAGCCGCAGGAAGAATACATGCTGGCGAAGCGTTACGCGGAACATGACGACCGCGACGCAGCGCACAGGCTCGTCACCAGCCATCTGCGGCTCGTCGCCAAGATCGCCATGGGCTATCGCGGCTACGGCCTGCCGATCGGCGAAGTCGTGTCGGAAGGCAATGTCGGCCTGATGCAGGCCGTCAAGCGCTTCGATCCGGAGCGCGGCTTCCGTCTGGCGACCTATGCCATGTGGTGGATCAAGGCCTCGATCCAGGAATACATCCTGCGGTCCTGGAGCCTCGTGAAGATGGGCACCACGGCGAACCAGAAGCGGCTGTTCTTCAATCTTCGCAAGATGAAGAGCCGCATCCAGGCGCTGGACGAGGGCGATCTGCGCCCCGACCAGGTCTCGCAGATCGCCACCAATCTCGGCGTGTCCGACGAGGAAGTCGTGTCGATGAACCGCCGCCTGTCCGGCGACGCCTCGCTCAACGCGCCGCTGCGCGCCACCGAGGGCGAATCCGGCGAGTGGCAGGACTGGCTGGTCGACGACAGCGAGACGCAGGAAGACCTGCTCGCCCGCAACGACGAGCTCGACCAGCGCCGCGGCATGCTGCAGCAGGCCATGGGCGTGCTCAACGACCGCGAGCGCCGGATCTTCGAGGCCCGCCGCCTGGCCGAGGACCCGCTGACGCTGGAGACGCTGTCCGGCGAGTTCGAGATCAGCCGCGAGCGCGTGCGTCAGATCGAGGTGCGCGCCTTCGAAAAGGTCCAGAAGGCGGTGCGCGACACCGCCGACGCGACCAACCGGGCGCTGCGGACGGTCGAGCAGCCGGCCGCCTGATCCGGGACCACAGCGAGAATGAAGAAAGGGCCGGTCCGCAATCCGCGTGCCGGCCCTTTTCGCATGATGCACGCTCGAACGCTGCCGCGGCCCGCACCCGCCCCGCCCCGCCGTCAGGCGCGGCGGCGGTCAGGCGCGGCGGGTAATTCCCGTCAGGTCTTGGCCTTCCAGGCCTCGATCGCTTCCTTGAACACCCGGTCGCCCGGCACGCCCTTCTCGATCGACATCAGCGCCCGGCGGCCCGAGGCATAGGCGATCGGAATGTCGATCCACTGCTCGTTCTGCAGGAGCGCCATGTTGTTCTGCATCGCCTGTTCGAGATTGTTCAGGGCGATGATGAAGAAGCCGTCGGAGATCTTGCCCGCGACCCCGATCAGCGGCTCGCCGCGCGCCTGCTCGGAGGGCTTCAGCGCCAGCCGCTGGACGTTGGCGACACTACCGCCGGCGAAGTTCTCCGGCGTCGTGAACAGCAGCTCGATGACGTGGCTGGCCGGCAGCGTCGGGTCCGCATTGCGCCGGATGGTCATGGTCATCTTCAGGTTTTCGTCCGGGATCTCGGCTTCGGCCCGGATCGCCGGCTCGGGCGGCTGCCCTTCCGTCGGCGACTCGTTGACCACCGACCAGACGACGTCGCCGCTTTCCTGCGTGCCCGGAACCGTCTCGGTGCGCTCCTGGTAGAACACCGCGTCCTGCGCGACGCCCACCCCGTCCTCGGACGGATCGACGGCCGCGACCTCGGTCTCGCCGGCGGCCGCGTCCTCGGTCGGCGCGGCATCGGGCGTCTCCGCCGCGGTCTCGGCCGGCGTCTCCGGCGCACCGACGACTTCGGGATTCTCGCCGATCTCGCTGGCAATGGTCGGATTGCCCGACAGGTCCGGCGTCTCCACCGGCGAGGCGGCGGCGATGTTCGTGCCCTCGTCGAAGGCGTTCGGCGCGACCTCGGCCGGGCCCTCGTCGACCTCGGTGCCGTCCGGCAGCAGCCGCTGGGTGAACTGGCGCGTGGATTCCCGCGCCGGCGTCGTCGTCTCCGGCGCGGTCTCGCCCTCGGCGTCCGGCGTCTCGGCTGCCGGATCGACCGCGGCCACGTCGGTTCCGGCCTCGTCCGTCGGCGTCGGCGCGGGCGTGCCGTCGGCGTTGTTCGTGGCGATGGTCTCCAGGCCGGCCGGATCGACCAGCATCGCCTGGATTTCCTCGCGATACATCCAGCCGGCCGTTCCCAGCCCGCCGAGGATCAGCACGGCGGCAACGGCGGTGATCGCACCGCGATTGCCGGCACCGCCGGACTTGCGACGCTGGCGCGCTGAGTAGCGCGGCGCGGTCAGGTCGGCGGCGGGGATCAGGTCGTCGTCGGAGCGGATGCCGGCCGGCAGCCGATCCTCGTCGTCATGGGCATCGTCCGTCCCGGCAACGGCGGGCCCGGAGCGACCGCTCTCCTGCGACGGCACGATGAACGGCGCCCCCACGGCGGCGGGACGCGCCCCGCCCTCGGGCTCTTCCGCCGAGACCGGGAAGAAGGGCGGCGGATCGCTGCGCCCGGCATCCCTGGCCGGTCCGGGCCTGGCCGGCGAAGCCGCGCCTGTGCCGGCGCCGGCGCCCTGCGGCTTGGTCGGCGATGGCGTCGGGGTGGCGGGCGTCTCCCGCTCCCAGGCCGAATGCGTGTTGGCCCCGCCGGCGGCAGCGGCAGCGGTACCGGCGTCCGGGCGCCCACCGTCAAAGGAGGGTTCGATGCGGCTGTCCGACTGCGGCGCGCGCGGGCGCTCGGCCGGCGGCGTCTGCGGCCGCGGCGGTTCGGACGGCCGCAAATCGGACCGTGGAGACATCTCCTCGGAAGGGGCTGCCGGCGCATCGGCCGGCGCAGACGCGGGCGGCGCTGCGACCGGCGCCGCCGGTGCCGCTGCCGCGGGCTCGCCGCCATCGCCATCCTGGTCGAGATAATGCTGCTCGGTGCGCGCGATCGCGTCCTCGAGCGCCGACTGGCGTGCGGCGACAACCTCCTCGGCAAGAGGAGGATTGGCCGCCTGGATCTGCCGCTGGATCGCCGCGCGGGCTTTCTCGTAGACCTTCGCTCGCATCTGCGGCGTTGCGCGTGGCAGGCCATCGATGGTCTTGCGAAGTACGCCGCTCAAATCCGCCATGGATCGCAGTCACTCACTCGTCTTGATTTCTGGTGCGCCGGCGCCGGGACTCTAGTCCTGAAACGGATCGCGAACAAGTATTGTGTCGTCGCGCTCCGGCGAGGTCGACAGAAGCGTGACAGGCGCTTCCACCAGTTCCTCGATGTGCCGGACATACTTGATCGCCTGGGCAGGAAGATCGGTCCAGCGGCGTGCGCCGGCCGTGGTGTCGCGCCAGCCCTCCAAGGTCTCGAAGATCGGCTCGATGCGCTGTTGCTCGGCAAGACTTGCCGGCAGATAGTCTATCGTCTTGCCGTCGAGCTTGTAGGCGACCACGATCTTGATCTCGTCGAGGCCGTCCAGAACGTCGAGCTTGGTCAAGGCGAGGCCGTGGATGCCGTTCAGCGCCACCGCCTGGCGCACCAGCACCGCGTCGAACCAGCCGCAGCGGCGCTTGCGCCCGGTCACGGTGCCGAATTCGCGGCCCTTCTCGCCCAGGAACTGGCCGATTTCGTTGTCCTGCTCGCTCGGGAACGGCCCCTCGCCGACCCGCGTCGTGTAGGCCTTGGTGATGCCCAGGACGAAGCCGAGGCTCGACGGGCCGAGGCCGGAGCCGGCCGCGGCCTGCCCGGCCACCGTGTTGGACGAGGTCACGAAGGGATAGGTGCCGTGGTCGATGTCGAGCAGCGTGCCCTGCGCGCCCTCGAACAGGATCCGGTCGCCGGCCTTGCGCCGCTGGTCGAGCAGCCGCCAGACCCGGTCGATATAGGGGGTGATCTCGTCGGCGACCGAGGTCAGCTCGTCGAGGATCGCCGCCGGGTCGATCTCGCTCTGGCCGAGGCCGCGCCGCAGCGCGTTGTGATGCGCCAGCAGCCGCTCGATACGGCCCGGAAGGCTTTCGGGATTGGCGAGGTCCATCACCCGGATGGCGCGGCGGCCGACCTTGTCCTCGTAGGCCGGGCCGATGCCGCGGCCCGTCGTGCCGATCTTGGTGCCGGCGGCGCTGGCGTTTTCGCGGGTGGCGTCGAGTTCGCGGTGCAGCGACAGGATCAGCGCCGCATTGTCGGCGATCCGCAGGGTCTGCGGGCTGACCGAGACGCCCTGCTCCTGCAGGCGGTTCTTCTCCGCCACGAAGGCATGCGGATCGAAGACCACGCCATTGCCGATCACCGACAGCTTGCCCTGGCGCACGACGCCCGAGGGCAGCAGCGACAGCTTGTAGGAGACGCCGTCGACGACCAGCGTGTGGCCGGCATTGTGTCCGCCCTGGAAGCGCACGACCACGTCGGCCCGCTCCGACAGCCAGTCGACGATCTTGCCTTTACCCTCGTCTCCCCACTGGGAACCGACGACGACGACATTGGCCATGATTTGTCCTTCTCGCGAATGTTCGCCCCGCACCCTGCTGCCGAAGGCGCGCGGACTATAGTCAAGCGCCCGGCGCGAAGCGAGGCGGTCCTGCGGCGGACTTCCGACAATTTGGCCCGACATGCAAGCTGCGCGGCGGCGCGAAATGCCGGCCGCACCACTCGTCAGCGAACCTTATTTTATTCGCCCCTCTAGGCGCATCGTCCTGGCGCGCGTAAACGCGAAGCATGACGTCCTATTTCCGCAACGCCTATCTCGTCCTCGGCACCGTCGCCCTGTTCTGGGCCGGCAACGCCATCGCCGGCAAGCTGGCCGTCGGCCACGTCTCGCCGATGCTCCTGACCCTGATCCGCTGGACGCTGGCCTGCCTGTTCGTCGCGCCCTTCGCCTGGGGCGACGTGCGCCGCGAATGGCCGGAGATTCGGCGCAACCTGCCCTTCCTCTTCGCCCTCGGCGCGATCGGCTTCACCTGCTTCAACGCCATCTTCTATCTGGCGGTGAACTATACCAGCGCCATCAACGTCACCATCGAGCAGTCGGCCATGCCGCTGATCGTCTTCGTGGCGAACTTCCTTCTGTTCCGCACCGGCGTGACCCTGTTCCAGATCATCGGCTTCAGCCTGACCATCGTCGGCGTCGCCCTGACCGCCTCTCACGGCGAATTGTCCGCACTGCTCGCCCTCGACCTCAACCGCGGCGACGCGCTGATGATGCTCGCGGTGCTGATCTATGGCGGCTACACGGTGGCGCTGCGCTTCAAGCCGAAGCTGCACTGGCGCTCGACGATCTTCGTCCTCGCACTGTCCGCCCTCGTCGTCTCGGTGCCGCTGGCCGGCATCGAATGGGCCATGGGCCATACCCAGCTGCCCGACACCTCCGGCATGACCGCGGCGCTCTATACCGCCATCTTCCCGTCGCTGCTGGCGCAGGTTCTCTATATCCGCGGCATCGAGCTGATCGGCCCCAACCGGGCCAATCTCTTCGTCAATCTCGTCCCGATCTTCGGCGCCATCCTGGCGGTCCTGATCATCGGCGAGGAGCTGCACGCCTATCACGTCGCCGCCCTCACCTTCGTCCTCGGCGGCATCATGCTCGCCGAGCGGGGCGCCGCCCGCGCCCGCAAGGCGAGCGAAGCGTAAGCGACGCCCCGTAAGAAACGGGGCGCCGCGATCCTGGTCTCAGGCCTTTAGACGGTCGCTTCGGCAACGTCGAAGCGCAGCGGCTTGGCGCTGATGATCTCCTTGTGAGAGAGCACCGTCTTCAGAAGGTCCTCCGGCATCGGCGAATCCAGATACAGCAGCGCGATCGCGTCGCCGCCCGGACGGTTCCGGCCGAGCTGGAAGTTGGCGATGTTGACCCCGGCAGCGCCGAAGGTCGTGCCCAGAAGGCCGATGATGCCCGGCGCATCGTTGTTGGTCGTATAGACCATGTGCTGGCCGACCTCGGCGTCGAGATTGATGCCCTTGATCTGGATGAAGCGCGGCTTGCCGTCCGAGAAAACCGTGCCGGCCACTGAACGGGTCATCTTCTCCGTCGTCACGGTCAGCTTGATGTAGGTCTCGAACACGCCCGACTGGTCGCGGCGCGATTCCGTCACGTGGATGCCGCGCTCCTTCACCATGATCGGCGCCGAGACCATGTTGACGTCCGACACCTGGCTCTTGATCAGGCCCGACAGCGCCGCGCTGGTCAGCGCATTGGTGTTCATGCCGGCCACCGTGCCGTCATAGAGGATCTCGACCGAGGTGATCGGCTCCTCGGTGACCTGCCCGGCAAAGCCGCCGAGGATCTCGGCGAGCTTGACGAAGGGCGTCAGGATCGGCGCTTCCTCGGCGGTGATCGACGGCATGTTGATGGCGTTGGAGACGGCGCCGCGGACGAGATAGTCCGACATCTGCTCGGCGACCTGCACCGCGACATTCTCCTGGGCTTCCGAGGTCGAGGCGCCCAGATGCGGGGTGCAGACGACGTTCTCCAGGCCGAACAGCACCGAATCCGTCGCCGGCTCGGTCTCGAACACGTCGACGCCGGCACCGGCCACCTTGCCCGACTTGATCCCTTCGGCGAGATCGGCCTCGACGACGAGACCGCCGCGGGCGCAATTGATGATGCGCACGCCGTCCTTCATCTTGGCGATCGCCGCCGCGTTGATGATGCCCTTGGTCTTGTCGGTCATCGGCGTGTGCAGGCTGATGAAGTCGGCGCGCTTGAACAGCTCGTCGAGCTCGACCTTCTCGATGCCGAGCTGCGCGGCGCGCTCATGCGACAGGAACGGGTCGAAGGCGACGACGCGCATCTTCAGGCCGACGCCGCGGGTCGCCACGATCGAGCCGATATTGCCGCAGCCGATCACGCCCAGCGTCTTGCCGGTGATCTCGACGCCCATGAAGCGGTTCTTCTCCCATTTGCCGGCCTGGGTCGAGGCGTCGGCGGCCGGAAGCTGGCGGGCGACCGCGAACATCATCGCGATGGCGTGCTCGGCGGTGGTGATGGAATTGCCGAAGGGCGTGTTCATCACGATGATGCCCTTCCGGCTGGCCGCCGGGATGTCGACATTGTCGACGCCGATGCCGGCGCGGCCGATGACCTTCAGATTGGTCGCCGCCTGGATCAGCTTCTCGGTCGCCTTGGTGGCCGAGCGGATGGCGAGGCCGTCATACTGGCCGATGATCTCGAGCAGCTTGTCCTTGTCCTTGCCGAGATCCGGCATGTAGTCGACCTCGACGCCGCGGTCGGTGAAGACCTGGACGGCGGTCTTGGAGAGCTTGTCGGAAACGAGAACGCGAGGTGCCATGGGAATGGTCCTTTGAATGATGAGCGACGCGGTGGTCCGGCGTCGCGAAAACGATGAATGCTGTGAACTGGAACGAGGCGGCGGCCCCTCACCCCACACACGGATGAGGACGGTCCGAAGGATCGGGCGACGCGTCGCGAAAGCGCCTGAACGAGGCTTGCCGCGCGACGCCCCTTCCGGATCGCTCGCCCTTCGAGCCCGGAGCGGACATCCCTCCCCTTGCAGGGAAGGGAATGATCCGCGACCGGATCAGGCTGCCTTGGCGAGCTCGGCCTTCTGGGTCTCGAAGGCCCATTCGATCCACGGCATCAGCGCCAGGACGTCGGAGGTCTCGACCGTCGCGCCACACCAGATCCGCAGGCCCGCCGGCGCGTCGCGATAGGCGCCGATGTCGAGGGCGACGCCCTCCTTCTCCAGGAGCGACACGACGGCCTTCGAGAAGGCGTTCTGCGCGTCGTCGGAGAGATTGGCCACGGCCGGATCGGCGAAGGTCAGGCAGACCGACGTGTTGGACCGGGTCGCCTTGTCGGCGGCCAGGAACGCCAGGAAGGGATGCGTGTCGACGAAGCTCTCAATCACCGCCAGGTTCGCGTCGGCCCGTGCCTTCAGGGCCGGCAGGCCGCCGATCGACTTCGCCCAGCCGAGCGCATCGAGATAGTCCTCGACGCACAGCATCGACGGCGTGTTGATGGTCTCGCCCTTGAAGATGCCCTCGATCAGCTTGCCGCCCTTGGTCATGCGGAAGATCTTCGGCAGCGGCCAGGCCGGCTTGTAGCTTTCCAGCCGCTCGACGGCGCGGGGCGACAGGATCAGGACGCCGTGCGCCGCTTCACCGCCGAGCACCTTCTGCCAGGAGAAGGTCACCACATCGAGCTTGTCGTAGGGCAGGTCCTGGGCGAAGGCCGCCGAGGTCGCGTCGCAGATCGTCAGGCCCTCGCGGGTCGCCGGGATCGCGTCGCCATTCGGCACGCGCACGCCGGAGGTCGTGCCGTTCCAGGTGAAGACCACGTCGCGGTCGAAATCGACCTGTGCGAAGTCGACGATCTCGCCATAGGGCGCCTCGAAGACGCGGGCATCGTCGAGCTTGAGCTGCTTGACCGTATCGGTCACCCAGCCGGCGCCGAAGGATTCCCAGGCCAGCATGTCGACGCCGCGGGCGCCGAGCAGCGACCACATCGCCATCTCGACCGCGCCGGTGTCCGACGCCGGCACGATGCCGATGCGATAGTCGTCTGGCACGCCGAGAACCTCGCGGGTCTCGTCGATCGCCTGCTGAAGCTTGGATTTTCCGACCTTGGCGCGATGCGAGCGACCGAGCGCGGCATCGTTGAGCGCGTCGAGCGACCAGCCGGGTCGTTTCGCGCAGGGGCCGGAGGAAAAACGGGGATTGGCCGGACGCAGGTCCGGCTTCGCGGTATGTGCCATCAAAGCTATCCTCACAGATAGAAGCGCCTCGTTGGGGAGGCGTGTCCCGCGAATGGCGCTACTCCTGCGGCCGGCACCCGTCAAGCACATTCGGGCCGCGCGACGGCCCGTCACCCCTCACGTCCCTCCCCCGAACGCAAGAACGGCAGGCCCCGCAAGGCGCCCGCCGTTCCTCCATGAACTTGCTGTGACTGATGCCCTACCAGAGCGAATAGCGGATCGCGGCCTGGACCGAATGGCGCTGGAAGCCGTCATCCTCGGCGCTGAGGCCGAGCTGACCGTTGGCCGCGACATCGCCCGAATAGCTGTAGGCGTCGCCGCCATCGACATCGAGGAAGCGGTAGCCGAGATCGACCTTCAGGTTCCGCGAGATGTCGTAGGAGACACCGGCCATCAGCGAGTAGGCGAAGCGCCAGCTGGTGGCGCCGTCATAGCTCGCCTCGCTGTTGTAGAAGCTGTTCGCGCAGGCCGTGCCGTTGAGCGTGCAGCCATGCGAGACGTTGACGTCGTCATACTTGACCTTCACCGCACCGGCGCCGGCGCCGACATAGGGCGTGAAGCCGACGAAGGTGCCGAGATCGGCATAGGCATTGGCCATCAGTTCCAGGCCGGTCGCGCTGGCGCTGGTCGTGGAATCGCAGGACGCCTGGCTGGCCGTGCCGCCGGTCGCCGTCACGTAGTCGAAGCAGGAGCCGATCCGGTCGCCGCCGTCGATATCGGCCGACCAGTAGCGCGCGGTCAGGTCGCCGCGGAAATAATCGGTGAACTGGTAGCCGAAGCCGACGCCGAAGGACGCCGCGCCGTCCATCTCGAAGCCGTCATGGCCGGCACCGAAGGAATCGTACTCACCGGGCGCATAGGTCGGTCCGTTGCCGTAGCGCGCGAAGTCCGGCCGGTATTCGCGGCCGTTGACGTCGACGTCGGACTGGAAATCGTAGGAGACATCGCCGCGCAGATACCAGCCGCTGCCGATCTCGACGGGCTGCACTTCCGGCACGTCCTGGTAGATCGGGGTCTCGTAGATGGGCGGAAGGTCGGCGGCGCTCGCCACCGGCATGGTGAAGCCGATCAGCGCGGCACTGGCCATCAGTTTGGTTGCAAGGTTCATGGAGCCGCTTCCCGTTGCAGTCTTCGCTTCACGAGAAGTGCGGCACCGCACCCCTCGTCTCACCCGATCCTGCCGCAGAAAGATTAACGCGCGATTAACCCTGTTTCTTAACCGTAAACCTTTACGAAGGTTACGATCCCACCGGCGATGACGGCCGCGAACGCCGCACGAAAAAGGCCGCTGCCCGAAGGCAGCGGCCCGTCTCATGCGCGGCCTTTGCAGGCAGGCTTACTTGTAGATCGGCTCTTCGTAGATCGGCGCCGGCTCTTCATAGAGCGGGGTCGAGGCGTAGATCGGCTCGACGACCTTGCCCTTGCCCTTGCCGAAGCCGCCGAAGTCGCCGCCGCCGCCGCCGCCGCCGAACTCGTAGCGCAGGCCGGCGCGCACGGCGTGGATGTTGAAGCCGTTGTCGCTGCCCTGGACGCCGGAAGCGCCGAAGCTGCGGTCGAGCTCGTCGTAACCGAAGGCGTCACCGCCCGAGATCCGGGTGTAGCGGTAACCGGCGTCGAACTTCAGCTTGTGGGTGATGTCGATGCTGGCACCGGCGCTGAGCGACGAGGCGAAACGCCAGCTCGACTTGCCGGCATGCACGCCGACATAGTTGGTCGCCGGGCAGTTCGGGTTGGAGCCGCAGACGATCTCGTTGGTCTGGTCGTCGTATTTCACATGGGCAAAGCCGAGGCCGGCGCCGACATAGGGCGTGATGCGGCCATAGGTGCCGAGATCGACATAGGCGTTTGCGAGAGCCGTCCAGATCGAGACCTTCGAGCTGTCGTCGTAATAGCAGCCCGCATTGGCCAGGATGTTGTAGCTCTGCTGCACCTGCGTGTTGCAGTTGCTGCGGCCGTCGACATCGGTCCGGAAGTAATCGACGGTCGCGTCGACGCGCAGATGATCGGTGAAGCGGTAACCGACACCGACGCCGAAGGAGGCGGCGCCCTTCGTCTCGATCGAATCGTAGTGGAAGACGTCGTCGACGAACTGGACGCCCGGATCGATGTTCCAGCCGTTGTAATAGCCGTCGGTCTTGGACTTGAAGACGTAGCCGACGTCACCGCGCAGATACCAGCCGCCCGTGGCGACTTCTTCCACGATCACCGGAGCCGGCGGCGGGAAGTAGGGCTGCTCTTCGATGATGTCGGCGGCCTTGGCGAAGCTGCTGAAGGATGAGACCGCGCCGATCAATGCCACGGTCGTCAAAAGGCGAGATTTCATTGCTCTCATCTCCGATTCGATCCGGCGGCCGGGATTGGCAGACGCCGTTACCTTAACGAAGACGGTAAATCGGAATGGTTAATACGAAGTTTAACGAAGAGCCGGCCTTCAGAACTTGGTGACCTTACCTTACGCTGCGGTCTGCTGGAGCGCGCCGAGGATATCGTCGACGACCGAGTTGACCAGCCCGCGATCGTCGCCCTCGGCCATCACCCGGATCAGCGGTTCCGTACCGGAAGCGCGGATGACCAGGCGCCCGCCCTCGCCGAGGCGATCACGCCCGGCGCTGATGGCGTCCTGCACGCGCTGGCGCTCCAGCGGCGCGCCGCCGGAATAGCGGAAGTTCTTGAGGATCTGCGGCACCGGCTCGAAGCGGCGGCAGACCTCCGACACGGTGCCGCCCTTGCGCTGGACCACCGCCAGCACCTGCAGCGCCGCCACGAGGCCGTCGCCCGTCGTGCCGAAATCCGACAGGACGATGTGGCCGGACTGCTCGCCGCCGACATTGTAGCCATGCTCGCGCATGTGCTCAACGACATAGCGGTCGCCGACCGCCGTGCGTGCCAGTTGCAGATCGTGTTCGGACAGGAAGCGCTCGAGGCCGAGATTGGACATCACCGTCGCGACGATGCCGCCGGCGGCCAGTCGGCCGTCCTCGGCCCAGCTTTCGGCGATCACCGCCATCAGCTGGTCACCGTCGACCACCTCGCCGCGCTCGTCGACGATCAGCACCCGGTCGGCATCGCCGTCCAGCGCGATGCCGATATCGGCGCGCACTTCCTTGACCTTCTCGATCAGCGCCGCAGGCGCCGTCGAACCGCAATTGCGGTTGATGTTGGTGCCGTCCGGATCGACGCCCAGCTTGACGATCTCCGCGCCGAGCTCCCACAGGACGTCCGGCGCCACCCGGTAGGCCGCGCCATTGGCGCAGTCGATGGCGACGCGCACGCCCTCCAGCGACAGCTCACGCGGCAGCGTCCGCTTGGCTGCCTCGATGTAGCGGTCGTGGACGCCGTCGATGCGCTTGGCCCGGCCAAGGCCGTCCCCCGTGGCCAGCCGCGGCGTCAGATCCTCGTCCAGCAGCGCTTCGATGCGCAGTTCCAGCTCGTCGGAGAGCTTGTAGCCGTCCGGCCCGAACAGCTTGATGCCATTGTCCTCGAACGGATTGTGCGAGGCCGAGATCATCACGCCGATATCGGCGCGCAGCGACCGGGTCAGCATGGCCACCGCCGGGGTCGGCATCGGCCCGAGCAGGAACACGTCGACGCCGGCCGCCGTAAAGCCGGCCACCATGGCGTTTTCGATCATGTAGCTCGAGCGCCGCGTATCCTTGCCGATCACCACCCGGTGCCGGTAGGAGCCGCGCTGGAAGACCAGGCCCGCCGCCATGCCGACCCGCATCGCCACCTCGGCCGTCATCGGGTGCCGGTTGGCCGTGCCGCGAATGCCGTCCGTGCCGAAATAGCGTCTGCTCATCACCTGACCCCGTCTGTTCCTGTTCTGCCGGACCGTCCGTCCGGTGGCGGCTGCCGCGCGCGCCATCGCCCGGCCCGGAGGCCGTCATCGACGGTCTCGCGGACCGGGAGAAGCGCACGGCGCCGTTCCCTGTCGTCATACTCTCGCATCAATGGATTGCGGAGACGTTGCCTGCAACCCCGCCGGTGTACGCCGCCGCTGCTGCCGACCCCGCAAACGAAAAGGGAGCGGCTGTACAGCCGCTCCCTTCGATTGTCTTGCGATCGCGCCGGAGCCGACCCCGAGTGATCAGGTCGGCTGCGGCTCCAGGCTGTCGCCCGCCTCGCCTGCGCGGGAATCCGGCCCGCGGCTCGAACCGGCCTTGGGCACGGCGGACCCGCGCGACGGCGGCGTGTCGTCGCCCATGTCGCGGGCCAGCGGCTTGCCGGCCAGGAGGTCGCGGACCTCGTCGCCCGAGAGCGTCTCGTATTCCAGCAGGCCCTTCGCCAGGATGTGCAGCTGGTCGATATGGGTGTTGAGGATGTTGCGCGCCTTGTTCTCGGCCGTCTCGATGATGCCGCGCACCTCGGAATCGATCAGCCGCGCCGTGTCCTCCGACATGTGCTGCTGGTGCGCCACCGAATGGCCGAGGAACACCTCGTCCTGGTTGTCCTTGTAGCGCAGCCGGCCGAGCTTGTCGCTCATGCCGTATTCCATGACCATCGCCCGCGCCATGTTGGTCGCCTGCTGGATGTCGTTGGAGGCGCCGGTCGTGACGTTGTCGAGCCCGTAGATGATCTCCTCGGCGGCACGGCCACCGAAGATCATGGCGAGGCGCGCCTCCATCTCGTTCTTGCGCATGCCGTAGCGATCGCGCTCCGGCAGGTTCATGGTCACGCCCAGCGCACGACCGCGCGGGATGATCGTCACCTTGTGCAGCGGATCGTTGAACGGCTCGATGATGCCGACGAGGGCGTGGCCAGCCTCGTGATAGGCGGTCAGCGTCTTCTCTTCCTCGGTCATGGCCATCGACCGGCGCTCGGCGCCCATCATGACCTTGTCCTTGGCATCCTCGAATTCGAGCATGGTGACGAGACGCTTGGAGCGCCGCGCGGCCATCAGCGCCGCCTCGTTGACGAGGTTGGCGAGATCGGCACCCGAGAAGCCGGGCGTGCCACGGGCGATCGTCCGCAGATTGACGTTCGGCGCCAGCGGCACGTTGCGCACATGCACCTTCAGGATCTTCTCGCGGCCGCCGACATCCGGGTTCGGCACCATCACCTGCCGGTCGAAGCGGCCCGGGCGCAGCAGCGCCGGGTCGAGCACGTCCGGACGGTTGGTCGCGGCGATCAGGATCACGCCTTCGTTCGATTCGAAGCCGTCCATCTCGACCAGAAGCTGGTTCAGCGTCTGCTCGCGCTCGTCATTGCCGCCGCCAAGGCCCGCACCGCGATGGCGGCCGACCGCGTCGATCTCGTCGATGAAGATGATGCAGGGGCTGTTCTTCTTGGCCTGCTCGAACATGTCGCGCACGCGGCTGGCGCCGACGCCGACGAACATCTCGACGAAGTCCGAACCGGAGATGGTGAAGAACGGAACGTTGGCTTCACCCGCCACCGAGCGGGCGAGCAGCGTCTTGCCGGTTCCGGGAGGGCCGACGAGCAGCACGCCGCGCGGGATCTTGCCGCCGAGGCGCTGGAACTTCTGCGGCTCGCGCAGGAACTCGACGACCTCTTCCAGGTCCTGCTTGGCCTCGTCGACACCGGCGACGTCGGCGAAGGTGACGCGGCCATGGGCCTCGGTCAGGAGCTTGGCCTTGGACTTGCCGAAGCCCATCGCCTTGCCGCCGGCACCGCCCTGCATCTGGCGCATCAGGAAGATCCAGACCGCGAGGATCAGGAGGATCGGGCCGAAGGACAGCAGCATCGACCAGATCGGGTTGCTGTTGTCACCCGGAGGGCTGGCATTGATCTGGACGTTCTGGGCCTCGAGCCGCTCGACCAGCTGCGCGTCTTCCGGCGCATAGGTCTGGAAGGGCGGCGAGGAATCCGAATATTTGCCGCTGATGCGCTGGCCCTGGATCGTCACGGCCTCGACACGGCCGGATTTCACGTCGGACAGGAACTGCGAATACGGGATGTCGCGGGCGCCGGCGGTTTGCGAACCGTTCGAAAACAGCTGGAAAAGCGCGATCAGCAAGAGAGCGATGATCGCCCACAGCGCGAAGTTTCGAAAGTTCTGGTTCATCGATCTTCCTGGAATGGACGCCCGAAGTCACGAGGACGATTGGCTCGAAGATAGGTGCTGCCCCCCTTCTTGCCAACAAGGTCAGGCGGTTTTGCGGCAATTTGCACCGGTTGGCGGCGCAGGGTGGTTACCGCGGCTTTGCACTCGGCCCGGCCCGGCCGCCCGTTGGCGGCGGCAGATCGCGGGTCAGGCTCCAGCCGACGAGCGACCGGATCGCCAGCAGCGGCGTTCCCGCGGCGACCTTGCCGCCGAGCTGTGCGGGGATGGCGACAAGGCTATCGCCGGCAACGAGCACGGGCAAGGTCTTCTCGACCGGATTGCCCCTGCCCAGATCGCCGAAGGCGACGATCCGCGCCCCGGAATGTGAGGGCCCGGCGCCGGCATCCACCACGAAACGTCCGTCGAAGATCAGATCTCCCCCCGTCGCCGGCAGCCCTGCGATCCCGGCCCGGCCGTATTCGCGCATCAGGGCGATCGTTTCGCCGGGCACCGCCCGCACACCCGCCAGCGTGCGGGCACCGTCCGATTCGCCGCGCAGCGCCTCCAGCAGGCGGATCGTCGCCTGACCTTCCGGGCCATGCCCCCTGCCCCCGACCGCCGCGACGGCACGTTGCAGGAACATGAACGCCGTGTCGCCGCCAAGGCGCCGCAGCGCATCCCGGCCGATCTCCAGCGTGCCGCCCTCCGTCAGGCGAAGCTCACCCGCCGCCTGCATCACGGCGATGGCCTCGCCGAGCCCGGCCTCCAGCGCATCGCGCTCCGTTCGATGCCCCGCGATTCGCGCCCGCAGCGCGTCCCGGTCCAGCTCGCCCGCGGCGATCTGCCGGCGAAGCTGCACCCGACGCGACGCCGGATCGTCATTCGTCGGGTCCGCGACGGCCGGCAGGCGATGCGCCGCCACGCTTGCCTTCAGCCGGTCGCCGGCAATGTCGAGGAACGGCCGCGCCAGGACGAGATCCGGCGCCAGCGACCGCACCGGGCGCATGCCCGCCAGCCCGACGACCCCGGCGCCGCGTTCGCGCGCCAGCAGGTAAGTCTCGCACTGGTCGTCTTCGTGATGGGCGGTCAGGATCACTGTCGCGCCGAAGCGCCGGGCCGCATCGGCAAGCAGCGCGTAGCGGGCCTCGCGGGCCGCCGCGGCAATATTGCCGGTCCGGGCCGGCGCGGCCCAGCGCAGCGTTTCGTGGCCGAGGCCGAAGCGCGCCGCGACACCTGCGACGTAGCGCGCTTCGGCCGCCGAGGCGTCGCGCAGGCCGTGGTCGACGGTGACGATGTGAAATCGGGTTTGCGGCAGCGCTGCGGTGCCCTGCAGGGCGATGGCCGCGAGAACCAGCGCCAGCGAATCGGGGCCGCCGGACACGGCAAGGATGGCGCGGTCGCGGGAGCCTGTCAGGGCGGCCGCCTGGTGCAGCGAATGGGTCAGAAGCTCGGCAAAAGCGAGCCGGTCGAGCGGCGCGGCGTCGGGCCGGGCGCGGGGAATGCCAAGGCGCAGGCCGCGGCGGTCCGCTGCAGGTGTCAGCAGTTGGCCGACTTTTCCTCGCTTGCCAGCTTCTTGCGCACGTTGCTGCTCATCTGCGGGTAGCGTTTGGCCACTTCCTTGTAGGTGATGCACGCGGTTTCCCGATTGTCGAGCTTGGCCAGCGACATGCCCAGCTTCAGCATCATCTCCGGCGCCTTGCCGTTCTCCGGCGCGCTCTTCTGCGCCTCGAGGAACACTTCGGCCGCATCGGCGAATTTCTGCTGCTGGTACAGGCTCTCGCCCAGCCAGTAGCGCGCATCCGGCGCATCCTCGGCGGTCGGATAGGTCTGGGCATACTGGCGGAAGGCCTGCTCGGCGAGCTGATAGTCGCCGGCCAGCAGGTAGTTGTAGGCCAGGTCGTAGGTCTCGCCCTGCCCGCCCGGCGTGATCGCCGCGACGGTGCTGGAGCCGCCCGACGGCGCGCTGTCGCCAAGGCCGGGCACGCCGGTCTGCAGATTGGTCGTGTCGAGCGCGCCGGTGGCAAGCTCGCCGTCCTCGAGGAGACGACCGATGTCGTCTCCCGTGGCGGCCTGCTGGCTGGCGCCGGGCTGCTCGGGCATGGCCGAGCCGGCGTCGCCGCGCTGCTCGTTGACCGAGGTGCCCGCGGCACCCGCTCCGCCGCCCTCGAGCTGCTGGAAGCGGAACTCGTTGTCCTCGAGCTGCTTGCGCATGTCTTCCTGGGTGCGCAGCAGCTGGAAGCTCAGCTCCTCGACCCGGCCGTTCAGCCGGCGGACCTCTTCCTCGAGCTGGTTGATGCGCACGCTGACGTCGCCGGCCTGCGCCATGCGCACGGGGGCGGTCCCCGTCTCGGCCGGTGCCTGGCGCGAGGCGCCGGAAGCGGACTCGCCGAAGAGCCCGGGCAATTCGAAGGCCGACGCCCCGCCGGTCGCGGTGCCCATCAGGGCCAGCGCCGATACGGCAAGGATCGTTTGTCGAAACATCATGAACACAGTTCCTCGACGGCTGGAAACGGCAATGGCCGCCGCGGCACGAACGCAATGGTTCGTGCAGCGACGGCGCGGTTTCCTAGCATGGAACGAGGCAGTTCGGCCAAAGTTGGGCAGCGCCCCGCTTTCGCCGTGGACGTCGCCGGCCGCGAAGCGAACCGGCGACGATCCGTCAGGCCGATCAGCTGCCGGCGCCGCTCAGAACGGTAACGGCGCGGCGGTTCTGCGACCAGCAGGAAATGTCGTCGCACACCGCGACCGGACGTTCCTTGCCGTAGGAGATGGTGCGCATCCGGTTGGCCGGAACGCCCTGCTGCACGAGGTAGTCGCGGGTCGCGGCGGCGCGGCGTGCGCCCAGCGCCAGGTTGTATTCGCGGGTGCCGCGCTCGTCGGCATGGCCCTCGATCACGATCGAGTACTGCGAATACTGGTTCAGCCAGCGCGCCTGCTGGGTCAGCGTCTGCTGGGCATCGGCCCGCAGCGAGGTCGAATCGGTGTCAAAGAACACCCGGTCACCGACATTGACGGTGAAGTCCTGGGTCGAGCCCGGCGTCGCGCTGCCATAGGCGCC
This sequence comes from Aurantimonas sp. DM33-3, assembly GCF_014334315.1. Taxonomy (NCBI): domain Bacteria; kingdom Pseudomonadati; phylum Pseudomonadota; class Alphaproteobacteria; order Hyphomicrobiales; family Aurantimonadaceae; genus Aurantimonas; species Aurantimonas sp. DM33-3. The sequence goes on from NZ_JACSGS010000003.1 coordinate 43,288, forward strand.
GTTGGCACCGTTGGCCCCGTTCAGACCGAGACCTGCCGCGTTGTCCGGCAGGGCGTCCTTCTTGCTGGCGCAGCCAGCGACCGCCAGGCTGGCGACGACGGCGAATGCGATGCGGCTCTTCACCCCGAAAATGCTCCGGCGCATGGCCAGCTCCTTTGAAAACGATGCAATTGGGTTACGCGACGTTTACCCTGACGCCACTTAACGACACGTAAAAACGGCGGCGCTTCGGCGCGCCCGACGCGGCTCATCCCGTTGAATTATCGCCGGAATGAGGCCGCCGCCGGGCATCCGCCCGGTTTCCGCCATGTTGCGGCATTTCCGCAACATTCACGCCATAATCGGGCCCCGGGCTTGCCCGGGGCTGGCCTTGCGGCGGCCCTATTCGAGGGAGGGCGACCAGGCCGGGTCCGAGGCGTAGCTCGGGGTCGGGATCTTCTGCTCGTTGTAGCCGGTCAGATCGATCGAATAGAGCTGCGGTCCACCGCCGCCCCGCTGGTCGCGGAAGAACATCAGGACACGACCGTTCGGCGCCCAGGTCGGGCCCTCATTGTGGAAGCCCGAGGTCAGGATGCGCTCGCCCGAACCGTCCGGCCGCATGACGCCGATCTGGAACTGGCCGCCGCTCTGCTTGGTGAAGGCGATCAGGTCGCCGCGCGGCGACCAGACCGGGGTCGAATAGGAGCCGTCGCCGAAGGAGATGCGCTGCTGGCCGGAGCCGTCGGCGCCCATCACGTAAAGCTGCTGGCGCCCGCCGCGGTCGGATTCGAACACGATCCGGCGTCCGTCCGGCGAATAGGACGGCGAGGTGTCGATGGCCGTGGTCGAGGTCAGCCGCGTCGTCGCCCGCGAGCGCAGATCCATGGCGTAGATATTGGCGTTGCCCTCCTGCTGGAGGCTCATGATCACCTTCTGGCCGTCCGGCGAGAAGCGCGGCGAAAAGGTCATGCCGGGGAAGTTGCCGACGATCTCGCGCTGGCCGGTCTCCAGCTGCAGGAGATAGACCCGCGGCTCGCCATTGCCGAAGGACATGTAGGTGACCTCCTGACGGCTCGGCGAGAAGCGCGGCGTCAGCACCAGCTCGCTGCCGTCGGTCAGATAGCGCAGATTGGCGCCGTCCTGGTCCATGATGGCGAGGCGCTTGACCCGCTTGTCCTTGGTGCCGCTCTCCGAGACGAAGACGATGCGGGTGTCGAAATAGCCCTTCTCGCCGGTCAGCCGCTCATAGATCGCGTCGGCGATGATGTGGGCGACCCGGCGCCAGTTCTCCGGGTTGGTGTAGAATTGCTGGCCGTCGAGCTGCTGGCCCGCGAAGGTGTCCCACAGGCGGAACTCCACCCGCAGCCGTCCGTCGGCCTCCGGCGAGACCCGGCCGACTACCAGCGCCTGGGCGTTGATGACGGTCCAGTCCTTGAAGGACGGCGTCGTGTCGGTGGTCAGGCCGGACTGGATGAAGGCCGCCCGGTCGATCGGCGCGAACAGGCCCGAGCGCTTCAGGTCGGCCTGCACCACGTCGGAAATCTGCTTGCCGATGCCGTCGGCCGACTGGAAGTCGGTGATGGCGATCGGCAGCGGCTCGACATTGCCCTGGGTCACGTCGATCTCGACCGCCGCGGCGGCCGGTGCCAGTGCCACGAAAGCGCCGGAGATCGCCATCGCGATCACGAGCGCGCCCTTGATGATCATCTTCATGTCAGACCTTCAACTGCGGTCGGAGACCTGCGCCGGCCGGCTGGCCGCGCCTCTCCTGTTTGAACTGGTACGGAAAATCCCCCGGCAGGCTGGGCCGGGGAATCGATCTTCCCTCGTCCGCTTCCTACCATCCAATAGGGGGATTGTATGGCGTCCTGCCGCAACGGCGACCGGGCGGCTGGCGCCCGGACCGGCGATCCGGCGGCCGGATCATGATCGAGACCGGGTCGCCGCACCGTCGCCATCAGAACATCTGGCTCGGATCGAAATTGACCACGACGTCGGCCCAGGTGTCGTACTTCTCGGCCGGCAGATTGTAGGGCGCGCAGCGCTGCACGGCGCGCAATGCCGCCTCGCCCGCCACCCGCTCGATCATCGAGCCGCCGCCACCGCCGATGATCTGCGGCCGCGCTTCCAGCTCGCCCGACGGATCGAGCCGCATCTGGATCGAAATCCTCAGCGAACCGGCTTCCGACACGCCCGAGGGCGGTGACCAGCAACGCTGGATCTGCCCGCGCAGCGCGTCGAGCTCGCTCTGGGAGAGCTTGCCGCCGGTCTGGCGATCGGTGCCCAGCGAGGCCTGCTGGTCCGAGCGCCTGGCGCCGCCGCCGGCCGACTTCTCCTTGTTCAGGAGCGCGGCGATCTGGTCGGCGTCGAACTGGCTCTCTTCCGGCGTCCGCGTCTCGGCCTGCTTTGCCGGCTCCGGCTTTTTCGGCTCAACGGGCTTGGTCTCGGCGACCTTCGGCGCTGGCGGCTTCGGCTTGGTCGCCGGCACCGGCACGTTCTGCGGCACGGGGTCGGGTTCCGGCGCAGCCTCGGCCTCGGCGATCGCCTGCTCGACCGGGTCGGGCTGCGGCGGCGTCACCTCGGCCGGCCGTTCCGGCGTCGGCTCGGGTTCGGGCTGCGGCTCCGGCGGGGTCGGCGCGGGGGCGGGCTCCGGCTCGGGCGCAGGTTCCGGCTCAGGCGTCGGTGGCGTCGGCTCGGACGGCTGGGCGGCGGCCGCCTGCTCGGTCGGGGTCGGGCGCTTGATCGGCGTCGGCGGCGTGGCGAGATCGGTCTCGTTGTCGCCGACATTCTCGGCCGGCATCGGCAACGTCTCGGGGGTCTCGGTCGGGTTGGGCGCCGGCGTCTCGGTGACCGGCGCGTCCTTGGCACCGATCATCGACTGCGAGAATTCTTCGATCGGCACGAGGTCCACCGGCAGCGATTCCACCGGCGCCATCTGCAGCGGCTCGGGCGTCGACAGGGACCACAGGCCCCAGGTCAGGACCGCTCCGTGCAGAAGGGTGGAAAGGACGACGCCGGACTTCATCGAAAGCTGGTTTCGCTCAAGCGTTTTCTTGATCGGTCACGAGACCGATGTTGCGGAAGCCGGCGGCCGAGATCCGCGCCATGACGCGCATCACCGTGCCGTAGTCGGCCGAACGGTCGCCGCGCACGAAGATGCGCTCCTCGTAGCCGGCCTGGGCCACGGCCTGCAGCTTGGCCACGACCTCGTCGATCGGGATCACCGTGTCGTTGAGATAGATCTCGCCGTCCGAATTCACCGAGATGGTGATCGGCTGGGTGTCCGAATTCATCGCCTTGGCCTGGGTCTCCGGCAGCTCGATCGGCACGCCCACGGTCAGGAGGGGCGCGGCGACCATGAAGATGATCAGCAGCACCAGCATCACGTCGACCATCGGCGTGACGTTGATCTCGCTCATCGGCTGACGGCGACCGCGGCCCCGACCGCGTCGCGACCCGCTGGAACGCCCGGTTCCGGCAGACATGCCCATCTGTCATTCCCTTCCCGGTCGCACGGACCGGCGTTTCACGCGCTCAGCGCGAGGACAGCTTCTCGTCGATCTGCCGCGACAGGATCGCGGAGAACTCGTCGGCGAAGGATTCCAGCCGCATGCCCAGCTTGCCGGCATCGGCCGACAGCTTGTTGTAGGCGATGACGGCGGGGATGGCGGCGACGAGGCCGATGGCGGTCGCCAAGAGCGCTTCCGCGATACCCGGCGCCACGACGGCCAGGCTGGTCTGCTGCGACCCGGCGATCGCCTGGAACGAGGTCATGATGCCGATGACCGTGCCGAACAGGCCGACGAAGGGGGCCGCCGAGCCGATGGTGGCGAGGAAGCCGAGCCGGGATTCCAGCTCGTCCATCTCGCGGGCCAGGGTCACGTCCATCGCCTTGTCGATCCGCGTCTGCAGACCGAGCGGCGAACGGGCGCCCTTCTCGAACGACTTCTTCCACTCGCGCATTGCCGCGACGAACAAGGCGCCCATGCCCGACGTCTTGCGCTCGGACAGGTTGTGATAGAGGTCCTCCAGCGACTGGCCGGACCAGAAATTGCTCTCGAACTTGTTGAGCTGGCGGCGGAACCGGCCATAGCGCATCGACTTGTCGATGATGATCGCCCAGGTCCAGACCGAAGCAGCCATGAGCCCGATCATCACCAGCTTCACGATGAAGCCGGCCTGCCAGAACAGGTCCCAGAGGGACACCGAACCGGCGGCGTGTAGCGTTCCCTGAACGACGTCAGCGTCCATTCCCAGTCATCCTCGATATTCGGAACCGTCGGCAGCCTGCAGCAGGTGCGCGCCTTTCGGCACCGTCCCGCCCATATCGGCCCCGACATGCAGCAAATTCGGCCAGTCGGCCGCGTAAACCCCTGATGCCCTTTCACAAGCGAATCCGGTGAAAGAATGGCGTGGTTCGGCTCAAATCCGATTCGCGCCATTGATGCACCGGTAGGGTTAACGAGCCGTTACCGCCCGCGCCGGGTCGGCCCTTGCCTCACGCCTCGGCGGCGGGCTGCAGCAGCGCCTGCATCTCCTTCGGCATGCGCATCGGCTTGCCGCCGGGCGAGATCACCGCGACCTTCACCATCGCCTCGATCAGCACCGTGTCGCCGCAGGAGATGCGCTGGGCAAGAACGATCCGCGCGCCGCCCAGCAGGGCCGTGCGGGTGGTCACGGTGACCACGTCGTCGATCCGCGCCGGCCGCAGGAAGTCGATGTCCATGTGCCGCACGGCAAAGGCCATCGGCGCGCCGTAGCGCCCGTCCATCAATTCGCCGTGGCCGATCCCCTTCAGCCGCAGGAAGTCCGAGCGTCCCCGCTCGAGGAAGTGCAGGTAGCGGGCGTGATAGACGACGCCGGAGAAGTCGGTGTCCTCGAAATAGATGCGCACGTCGAGCGCGTGGCCGTCCTCGGTCAGCCGTCCGGCCAGTCCATCGGTCATCGCCAGCTCCTTTCGCCTCGCGGTCGCGGCACGCGCCGGTCGCACGCCCGTTCCGGCACTGTGTCACGCCTCTGTAACAGGCCGACCTCATAGACGCGCCATTCGCGTCAAGCAAAGGAACCGCCGCCGTGATCTCGCCGCTTCGCCTCAGCCTCGCCGCCCTTCTCGCCACCAGCGCGCTCGCCGCGCCGGCCACCGCGATGGCCGAGCCGGTGTTCCGGCGCATCGCCAGCTTCCCGGTCGTCGCCAACCTGCCGGCCGACATGCCCGCCGAGACCGAGACCTCCTCGGAGATCATCACCGCCAGCGCCGACGGCAACACCCTGATCTACTCCGACAGCCCGGCCGGCGGCATCGGCCTGATCGACATCACCGATCCGAAGGCTCCGAAAGCCGGCGGCTTCCTGGCGCTGGACGGCGAGCCGACCTCCGTTGCGGTCGCCGGCGGCAATGTCCTTGTCGGCGTCAATACCTCGCCGAGCTACACCGCGCCGTCGGGCCGCCTGGCGGTGGTCGACATCGTGGCCAAGACCGAGACGGCGTCCTGCGATCTTGGCGGCCAGCCCGATTCCGTCGCGGTCTCGAAGGACGGCGCCTATGCTGCCATCGCCATCGAGAACGAGCGCGACGAGGACCTCGACGACGGCGCCCTGCCGCAGATGCCGGCCGGCTTCCTCGCCATCGTCAAGCTGACCGACGGTGTGCCCGACTGCGCCTCCCTGACGAAGGTCGAGCTGACCGGCCTCGCCGACATCGCGCCGGAAGATCCGGAGCCCGAATATGTCGACTTCAACGGGGCCGGCGAGATCGTCGTCTCGCTGCAGGAGAACAACCATTTCGCCATCGTCGACGCCGTGACCGGCGAAGTGACTGCCGACTTTTCCGCCGGCGCCGTCGACCTCGACGGCATCGACACCGAGGACGACCGTGAACTCGCCTTCACCGGCAGCCAGGCCGGCCGCAAGCGCGAGCCCGACACCGTCCAGTGGATCGACAACGACCGCTTCGTCTCCGCCAATGAGGGCGACTATGAGGGCGGCTCGCGCTCCTTCACCGTCTGGAACAAGGACGGCAGTGTCGCCTGGGAAGCCGGCCCGTCCTTCGAATACGAGGTCATCCGCGCCGGCCATTATCCGGACAAGCGCTCCGACGCCAAGGGCGTCGAGCCCGAGGGTCTGGAAGTCGCGACCTTCGACGGCACGAGCTACGCCTTCGTCCTGTCCGAGCGCGGCTCGGCCGTCGGCGTCTACAGGCTCGGCGACGGCGATCCCGTCTTTACCCAGCTGCTGCCGTCGGGCATCGCCCCCGAGGGCGCCATCGCGATCCCGTCGCGCAACCTCCTGGTCACCTCCAACGAGGCCGATCTCGTCGCGGATGGCGGCGCCCGCTCCCACGTGATGATCTACGAGCGCGGCGAGGGCGAGAACGCCTATCCGATGATCGTCTCCGAAGACGATGCCGACGGCCGCCCGGTCGGCTGGGGTGCCCTTTCGGGCCTTGCCGCCGACGCCGACAGCGCCACCACCCTCCATGCCGTCAGCGACAGCTTCTACACCGGCCAGCCGGCGATCTTCACCATCGACGCGTCTGAGAAGCCGGCCCGCATCACCACCAGGACGGTCGTCACCCGTGACAGCGAGCCCGCCGGGGCGCTCGACCTCGAAGGCATCACCGCCGACGGCGAAGGCGGCTTCTGGCTCGCCAGCGAGGGCAATCTCGAGAAGGACGTGCCGCACCAGCTCCTGCGCGTAGATGCCAAGGGCGCGATCGTCGAGGAAGTCCCCTTCCCCGAGGCGCTCGTCGACGGTTCCACCCGCTTCGGCGCCGAGGGCGTGACCCTCGACGGCGACACGCTCTGGGTCGCCATCCAGCGCGAATGGGCGGACGATGCCAAGGGCACCGTCAAGCTCCTCGCCTACAAGCCGGCCTCCAAGGAATGGAGTGCCGTCAGCTACCCGCTGGAGAGCACCGAGAAGGGCTGGGTCGGCCTGTCGGAGATCACCGCCAGCGGCGACTGGCTCTATGTCCTCGAGCGCGACAACCAGATCGGCGACGCCGCCCGGCTGAAGAAGCTCTACCGGGTCGCCAGGGCCGATCTGAAGCCCGCGCCGCTCGGCGGCGCCCTGCCGACGGTCACCAAGGAAGAGGTCCACGACTTCCTGCCCGACCTGAAGGCCACCGGCGGCTATGTCGTCGACAAGATCGAGGGCTTCACCATCGCGAGCGACGGCACCGCCTATGCGGTCACCGACAATGACGGCGTCGACGATTCCTCCGGCGAGACGCTGTTCTTCTCGATCGGCAAGCTCTAGCCCGCCATCCAGGAGCCGCGACCGGGGCATCCCGCCCCGGTCGGACAAATTCGCCGAAAGGGCGCACTCCACTCGTCGGGGCGCGCCCTTTTCGTTGTTCAGCGCGCAGGCGTGTCGGACGCCGCGCCTGTCGGCGCGGAGGGCACGGTGCGCCCCGGCGGCGCGAATTGCGATCCTTCATAGGTCTCGCACAGCCCGGTCTTGCCCTTCGGCGCGACGCAGCTCGCATTCAGCATGCCCCAGACCATGTCCATCGGCAGGACCCGCATCTGGTTCGTGCCCGTGGCATAGAACCAGTCCGGGTCCGGCGCGCCGTTCACCGTCTGGCTCAGGCCGAACAGATTGAGGTCGTTGCTGGCGCCGATCCCCGGCACGCCGGGATTGCCGGTGGCGTCCGGCCCGGCCTGGGAATGGCAGGTCATGCAGGAGGCCGAATTGACGAAGCCGCCCTCGGTGATCGACTGGCCGGCATGGGTCGGCATGCCCGTCGGCGTGACGAACTCCGTCTGCGAGGCCTTCAGCCGGTAGCTCCGCCACGCCGGATCGGCCGCCGAGGGCGTGTCCGGATCCTGCGGCCCGTCACCCGTGGCGATGCCCATGGCGGCCATCAGCCCATCCAGCGCCGGGGTGATCCGCTCGCCGGTCTCCTCCGGCGTGTAGGGCGTGCCCATGTCGAAGACGATGTCCTGCGTGGCGTCCTCGGAATTCTCGGTCTTCGGCGGAATGTAGTTCTGGCCGAAGCTCTCGCCCTCCACCGTCACGCCGGCGGCGCTGTAGCCGTAGGAATCGTTGCAGCCGGTGAAGTCGCAGCGGCCGAGATTGCCGACATGCTCCATGGCGTACCAGTGCCAGGTGGGGATCGCCTTCGACGCCGCCGTCACCGCGACGAGATAGTAGAGTTCCGGTTCCTCGTCGCCCGGCGCCAGCGTCTCCTCGATCAGCATCGTCACATAGGGCGCTTCGGGGTCGTTCGGCGGATTGAGCGTTCGGCCGGCATCGTCCTCGCGCCAGATCAGGCCGTTCTCCAGCATCTGCGACTGGCTGAGGAAGTCGACCTTGAACATCACCGCATCGGTCGGATAGTCGATCGCCAGCGCCGCGTTGTTATAGGGCGCATTGGCGTTCACCCAATCCTGCATCGCGGTGAAGCGGGCGCCCAGGCTCTCCTTGTTGTAGAGGTTCTGCGCGAAGGTGTAGCGCACGAACGACCGGTTGCGGAACACGATCTCCGCCTCCTCCTGGCGCAGCACCCGCGCCGGATCGAGCCGTTCCAGGAAGTCGTGGGTGTGGCTCGGGCTCGGCCGCGCCACGGTGATCGGCGGCGGATTAGTCCAGTCCGGCGGATAGAACGGGCAGCCGGCCGGCGGCGCCTCACCCAGCGGCGGCGTCTCTTCGAACACCGCCGGGTCGCAGCAATCCTCCGGCGAGCCCTCGCGTCCGCAGATCGCCTTCGGGTCGTCGATCCAGATCGTCTGGTCGGTGCCCCAGGTCCAGAACGCCTGCTCGACCGCCGCCAGGAACGAGGTCCAGCCGAAGGCATCGGGGCAGCTCACCGCCGGATTGCCGATCGCCTCGGGCCAGCTCACCGTGCCGTTCGCGGCGGTGGGCTCGCAACCCGGCCGGTCCCGCACGTCGGCCCGGAACAGGCTCGCCTGCTGGATCTGGTTCGGCGCCGCCGCCTGTCCCTGCGCTTCCGCGCCGGCCGCCAGCAGCACAGTGGCCGCCAGCAGCGATCGGGCGATCGTTCGATGGGTCATGCCGTCCTCCCGTTGATGCCTGGTCGAGTGAACCCTGCGCCCTGATCCCGCCGCGTCAGGCCGCCGGCAGCAGGGCGACCACCGGCAGGTGATCCGATTGCAGCTTGTCCGGCGGATAATTGGGCGGGATCTGGTCGGCCGCCGGGCCGACGCTGTCGAAGACGCAATCGCCCGCCCGGTCGCCCCGGGCGAGGCTGCGCGGCGCGAGATCGCGCCATTCCCACCACAGGCTCGCTTCCTGCAGCCCGAAGAAGGCGAAGCCGTCCATGCCCATCGCCTCGGGCATCGCGTCGATGCAATGGGCGACGTTGACGGCGCAGCGGGTCAGATGCGGATTGCCGGGAACGAAGGTGCAGGCATCGCCCAGCGGCAGGCCATGATGATGGCTCATCGCCTCCCAGCAGACATTGTAGCTGAGCACCAGAAGCGCGTCTGTCCCGCTGTCCGCCATTGCCGACCACCTTCCGCTGCGGAATGCTACCAGCAGGACAGGCTCCTGGCCAGCCTTCGCGTCGGCGTTGTCGCCCGGGCCGGAGGCGAGACCGAACACATCCGGGCGTTCCCCCGTTGCCCGGCCAAACGACCGACATCCGCGAACACTTGCCGCCCCGCGGCGCCTCGCTAGCTTTCGCCAGCACGAGAAATCCGATTGCGAGGAGAGAGCGGCATGGCACGCGAACGCTATTACGTCCTGAAGGATGGCGACGGCTGGAAAGTACGTCACAACGACAAGGACACGCCCTACGACACCCAGGCGGAGGCGATGGACGCCGCCCGCGACGCGGCCCACAAGATGCATGACAGCGGCACCGACTCCCAGGTCCTGGTGCAGGGCAGCGACGGCCAGTGGCAGACGGAATGGACCTACGGCAACGATCCCTACCCGCCGGCCGGCTGACCTGGCGCGCCCGGCCTTCCCTTAGCCGGATCGGCTGCTGACGAAGCGGCCGGTCCCCGCGCCTCCCGCCGGCTCCGGGCGTCCATCGTCCGGGATTCACGCGGCAATGGCGGCCTGGTGCTTGTGCCGGGCCGTGCGGGCCATATCTGCACTCGCCCGACCCGAGGAGCCGCGATGCGTGCGTTCATCCAGCAATATTACCAGCGCGTCGTCGCAAGCTACTGGTTCATCCCCTCGATCATGGCGGTCAGCGCCGCGGTTCTGGCCTTCGTCCTGATCGAGATCGACGCCCGGGTCCCGCTCGATGCCTTCGGCGAGAGCCCGTTCTTCTACGCCACCCAGCCGGACGGGGCCCGCGCCATCCTCAGCGCCATCGGCGGCTCGATGATCGGGGTGGCCGGCACCGTCTTCTCGGTCACCATGGCGACGGTCGTCTTCGCCTCCGGCAGCTACGGCCCGCGGCTCCTGACCAATTTCATGAACGACCGCGGCAACCAGATCACCCTCGGCGTCTTCGTCGCCACCTTCATCTATTCCATGCTGGTGCTGCGCAGCGTCCGCGACGGCGGCGAGGACGACGTCTATGCCGCGATGTTCGTGCCCAACATCGCGATCTTCGGCGCCATCATCCTGGCCATCGGCTCCATCGGCGTGCTGATCTTCTTCATCCACCACGTCCCGTCCAACATCCACATCTCCAACGTCATCGCCGGCATCGGCGAGGCGCTGTGCAAGCAGATCGAGAAGGCCTTCCCGGTCCGCGGCGATGTCGAGGATGGCGAGGCGACCGGCGAAGCCCAGCCGGCCGGCCTCCTGTGGCAGGTGCCGCCCTGCTTCGGCGACGACATCGACGAGGCGGCGGCCACCGTGCCCTATGCCGAGATCGTCTCCGACCGCAGCGGCTATCTCCAGATCATCGACCACGAGACCCTGATCGAGGCGGCGCAGAAGGCTGACATCGTCGTGCGGATGAACTGCCGGACGGGCATGTTCGTGCATCCCGGCAAGGTGATCTTCCATGCCTGGCCGAGCGAGCGCGTCACCGACGAAACCCGCACCGCCCTCGTCGCCTCCATCGCCTGCGGCAACCAGCGCAGCCCGCATCAGGACCAGGTCTTCCTCGTCGACGAACTGGTCGAGATCGCCGGGCGGGCCCTGTCACCGGGCGTCAACGACCCCTTCACCGCGATCACCTGCATGGACTGGCTGACCGCCGCCATGTCCCGCATGGTCGGGCGCGGCAAGGCCGATCCGCTGCATGTCGACAGCGACGGCAAGCTGCGGGTCATCGACCTGCCGCGCAGCTTCGCCGAATATCTGGAATATTCCTTCGGCCATCTGCGCCAGTACGCGGCCACCGACATGATCGCCGGCGAACATTACCTCGCCTGCCTGGAGCAGATCGCCCCGGCCGCCACGCGGCCGCGCGATGTCGCGGCGCTGCGCCGCCAGTGCGACGCCTTCATGGGTCTCGCGCGTCTCGGCCTCGACGGCGCCGCCCTCGCCGTGGTCGAGACCCGCGCCGCGCATCTGGCGGCGACCCTCGACCATCCGGCCCATCGCCTCGCCTATCCGGTGCCCGATGGCGAACGCATGGCGCGGCTGGACACCGGGCACCACCCGGCCTCCGCCTGACGCATCCGCCTCATTCGGCGTCGGCGCCGTCCTCGAACAGGCTCGCCTGCGATCCCTGGTAGGTGCTCGGCACCGCCAGCCCCAGATGGGCGAAGGCCCGCTGGGTGAGCAGGCGCCCGCGCGGGGTGCGCTGCAGGAAGCCCTGCTGCAGGAGATACGGCTCGACGATGTCCTCGATGGCGTCGCGCGGTTCCGACAGCGCCGCGGCGATGGTCTCGATGCCCACCGGCCCGCCGCCGAAATTCATCGCGATCAGTTCCAGGTAGCGCCGGTCGAGCTGGTCGAGGCCGAGACTGTCCACTTCCAGCCGCGACAGCGCCTCGTCGGCCACCTTGCGGTCCACCGTCTCCGCCCCAGCGACGTCGGCGAAGTCGCGCACCCGGCGCAGCAGCCGGCCGGCGATGCGGGGCGTGCCGCGGGCCCTGCGGGCGATCTCGCGGGCGCCGTCCTCGGCCATGGGCAGCCGCATCAGCCGCGCACCACGGGTGACGATGTGCTCCAGCTCCGCCACCGTGTAGAAATTCAGCCGCACCGGAATGCCGAAGCGGTCGCGCAGCGGCGTCGTCAGCAGGCCGAGCCGCGTCGTCGCCGCGACCAGGGTGAATTTCGACAGGTCGATCTTCACCGAGCGCGCCGCCGGCCCCTCGCCGATGATCAGGTCGAGCTGGAAATCCTCCATCGCCGGATAGAGGATTTCCTCCACAGCCGGGCTCAGCCGGTGGATCTCGTCGATGAACAGGACGTCGCGCTCTTCCAGGTTGGTCAGCAGCGCTGCCAGATCGCCGGCCTTGGCGATCACCGGGCCGGAGGTCGAGCGGAAATTGACGCCGAGCTCCTTGGCCATGATCTGCGCCAGCGTCGTCTTGCCGAGCCCCGGCGGGCCGACGAACAACACGTGATCCAGCGCCTCGCCGCGATTCTTCGCCGCCTCGATGAAGATCTTCAGATTGGCGCGCGCCGCCGCCTGGCCGACGAAATCGTCCAGTCGCTGCGGCCGCAGGGTCGCGTCGATGTCCTCGCCGTGCTTCTCGGGAGTGATCAGGCGGGCGTCGCTCATAAGGGCCGTTCCGTCGCGATGGGACAATCTGCCTGCAAGACCAGAGGCGCGGCCGGTCGCGGGCAGGTTCCGCAATGGCCGTTCGGCGCCGTCATGTCAAAACCGGCCGGCCGGCGATCCGTCTCCGGCCCCGGCTGCGCCATTCGCCGCCTCAGCGGCTCAGCGCCTTCAGCCCCAGCCGGATCAGCTTCGCGCTGTCCGGCGCCTCGCCGGCATCCTTCAGCGCCTTCGCCACGGCCTCGGCCGCCTGGTCGCGCGGATAGCCGAGATTGACCAGCGCCGAGACCGCATCGGCCACCGGCGCCGCGGCGGTGCCGCCGCCGATGTCGCGCTTCAGTCCCAGGCTCTCGTCGCTGCCGGCGCCCGAGAAGGCCGGCGCCTTGTCCTTCAGCTCGGCAACGATCCGCGCGGCGACCTTCGGGCCGACGCCGGGCGCGCGCGCCACCATCGCCTTGTCCTGCAGCGCCACCGCATTGGCGAGGTCGCCGGCCGACAAGGTGCCGATCACCGCCAGCGCCACCCGGGCGCCGACGCCCTGCACCATCTGCAAGAGCCGGAACCAGTCCTGCTCGGCCCGCGTGGCAAAGCCGTAGAGCCGCAGCATGTCCTCGCGCACATAGGTGTCGATGAACAGCACCACCGCCTCGCCCTCGCCCGGCAGCGCCGCCAGGGTGCGCGCGCCACAAAAGGCGACATAGCCGACGCCGTGGACGTCGACCACGACGTGGTCCTCGCCGATCTCGTCGACGGTGCCCTTCAGTTTGCCGATCACGAATGCGTCTCCAGGCGGTGGGAATCGAAGCTGGCCATCCGGTGATGAATGCCGAAGCCGTCGCTTACCACGATCGGCGCATCATCGCCGACAGTCCCGGCCGACAGCGCCGGGCGCGGGCCGCGAGGGACGGACGGATTTGCGCGCACTCTCACAGGCCGGCCAGCAGCGCCCGCGACTGGGCCGACTGGCGATGATGGCTGTGGCAGATGGCGATCGCCAGCGCATCGGCGGCGTCGTCCGTATCGAAGGTCGCCTTGGGCATCAGCACCTTCACCATCATGTGGATCTGCTTCTTCTCGCCATGGCCGACGCCGATCACCGCCTTCTTCACGGCGTTGGGCGCGTATTCGGCGACCGGCAGCCCGGCCAGCGACGGCACCACCATGGCGATGCCGCGGGCCTGACCGAGCTTCAACGTGGCGACGGCGTCCTTGTTGACGAAGGTCTGCTCCACCGCCGCCTCGTCGGGCCGCTGCGCGTGGATCACGTCGGTCAGCCCCTCGTAGAGCGTGCGCAGCCGCGAGGCGAGATCCATCTTGCCGTCCGACATCACCGTGCCGCTGGCCACGAAGCGCAGCGAATTGCCGAGCGTCTCGACGATGCCCCAGCCGGTCCGGCGCAGGCCGGGATCGATGCCGATGATGCGAATGGTCCGCTCCTGCAACACTTCGTTAACCCTCTCCGACTAGCCGAATCAGGTGCTATTGAGAAGACGAAAAGTGAACAAACCAAAAACGAAACAGGCTTGGTCACATGGGGGCCGCACAGGCTCAGAGCGCAAAGCGGCGATTCCCTGCGAAACGGGGCGCCCAAGAACGAGGCCCGCCGCGGTTTCCCGCGACGGGCCATCGAATTGCACCGGATCAGCTCCGGCTCAAGCGTCGCCGGTCAGGCGAGGCGCCTCAGTTCCACCAGGCTTCGTCGACGCCCGGACGGCCTTCGAGCTCTTCCTCGGAGAACCGCGTGATGAACGCGTAGGACTGGTCGTCGACCGGGACGAGGTCGACGTCGCCGACCCGCAGCATGACGTGCTTGTCGGCTATGTCGAGGAAGCCGCCCACTTCGGCGACGACGCCGGCAAGGTTGCCCGACCGATCCAGGACCACGTCCTCGATCTCGCCGATCTGGTTCCAGTCGCTGCCGACCGCGTCATAGCCCGAACGGCCCCAGGCGTAGTCGTCCCGGTCGCCCCAGGAGCCCTCGTCATAGGCTTCGTTGGTCGTGTAGACGGCACCACCCACGATGTCGCGGGTCCGGATCAGCTGCGCCCAGTCGGTCGCTGCAGTATCTTCCGAGGCCATCGGCGTCGTGGCCGGCGTGGCAGCAGTGTCCTGCGCGATCGCGGGCGTCGCGGCAAAGATGATGGCGGTCGCAGTGGCTGCAATATACTTCATATGAGCCTCCTCTCTGGCGTTGGAATTCATCAAACCAACGGAGAGGATGCGCCATTGTTCCAGAACGCGCGACACAGTCTGCCGATGCCCATCCATACGGATGCCGGTTGCTTCGAAGGCCCGTTCAGCGCGCGCGTTCTACTTCACCGCCGGATGGCGGGCGGCGAACCGGGGGGCTAGGCGTCCCGTGCGCCCGCGTCCCGGGTGGCGATCACCGATTTGCGCAAGCCGAGGACGGTCTCGTAGGAGATCTCGCCATCCGGAAAGAACGCCGCCATCTGCCGCCGGCCGATCAGATCGTGGTCGCGCACCACGTTGCGTGCGTCCTCGACATCGTCGATGCGGTCGAAGAAGCCGAGCGCGAAGCGCTGCAGCATGGCGACCCGGACCGCCTTGGGCAGATACTGGAAGCCGGCGGTGCGGAAATGCGGCTCGTACGGAAACCAGTAATTCGGCGTCTGGCAGTAATAGCGCGGCGCCAGCCGGCGCATGTTGAGGGCGAAGTCCCGCATGTTGGCCCGCGAGCCGACATGCTCGATCACCGAGTTGGAATGGGCCAGATCGAAGCCCTGATCGTCGAACAGCGTCAGGTCGCTGGCGCTTTCGCGCACGGCGCGGAACTGGTCGGGCCGCGCCACCACCTGGGGCTCGGTATTGACCAGCGTGACGAAGACCCGCCCGCGCCGCCGGTCGAGATAGTCCCCCGCGACCGCCCAGTATTTTTCCGTGCCGCCGAGATCGACGATCTCGCAGCGTTCCTGCTCGGCCAGAACGGCGTCGATCAGGTTGCGGATGCGCACGAAGCGCTTGGCGCGGAACTGGAATCCAGGCTGGTATCGTCGACATAGGGGTCCGAGCGACGGCGAAGGGCCCCGAGATAGGCTGAAATCTGCATGACGTGGTTCCTGTTTCCCACGTCGATGTAGGACTTTCCCTAAGGGGACGTCTCGTTAATCGTTAACAAATGGTTAACGCCGCAAAGCCCGGCAGGCCGGGGTTTACGGTCGAACGACGTCTGAGAACACGCAGTCGTGAGGGAAGCGCGGCCGGACGGACGGCGCCATTCGCCTCCGGGACTGCGCCACGGAGAAGCGACCGGTCGAGCTGCGGCACCGCAGCCCGACGCATGTCCCGGACGGCCGATCAGCCCGGTTTTCAGGCGGCCGACAGCTTCGCCATCACCTCGTCGTCGACCTCGAAATTGGCGTACACGTTCTGCACGTCGTCGTCGTCGTCGAGATTGCCGATCAGCCGCATCACGCTCTCGGCCTTGTCCTCGTCCACCGGCGTGCCGGTCTGCGGACGCCAGGTCGGGCGCACGCTCTCGGCCTCGCCCAGCGATTCCTCCAGCGCCGTCGACACGTCGCCGATATCCTCGAAGGCGGTGACGATGGTGTGGCCGTTCTCGTCGGAGATCACGTCGTCGGCGCCGGCCAGGATCGCCGCTTCCATCACCGTGTCGGCGTCGCCGGCCGACAGCGGATAGACGATCTCGCCGACATGATCGAACATGAAGGACACCGAGCCGGTCTCGCCCATCGAGCCGCCGGCCTTGGTGAAGCAGGAGCGCACATTCGAGGCGGTGCGGTTGCGGTTGTCGGTCAGCGCCTCGACGATGATGGCGACGCCGCCCGGGCCGTAGCCCTCGTAGCGGACCTCGTCATAATTCTCCGAATCGCCGCCCGAGGCCTTCTTGATGGCGCGGTCGATGTTGTCCTTCGGCATCGACTGCGCCTTGGCGTTGTTGATCGCCAGTCGCAGCCGCGCGTTCATCGAGGGGTCCGGCAGGCCCGACTTGGCCGCCACCACGATCTCGCGGGCGAGCTTGGAAAACATCTTCGATCGGACCGCGTCCTGGCGGCCCTTGCGATGCATGATGTTCTTGAACTGTGAATGGCCGGCCATGGCGAACCTGTCTTTCAATGCGGAAGAATTGCGCGACATATAAAAAATCGGGCGGCAAACGTCCAGAACGAGGTTTCCCATGTCCGACGCCCCCGAAGCTTCCGCGGTCCGCCGGCCCACCCTTCCGGCCCTGCCGCTGACCGGCGGCTGCCAGTGCGGCAGGGTGCGCTACGAGATCCGTGCCGCGCCGCAGGTCTTTTATCTGTGCCATTGCACCGAGTGCCAGCGGCAGACCTCCAGCGCCTATGGCGAAAGCCTGCGCGTCGATCCCGTCAGCCTCGTCATCCGCGGCGAGATGGCGACGACCCGGCGCATGGCCGACAGCGGCGCGGTGCGGCTCGGCGATTTCTGCCCCGATTGCGGCGTGCGCATCCAGCACCGCTCGCAAGGCAATCCCGGCCGGGTCAACATCAAGGCCGGCACCCTCGACGACACCAGCTGGCTGGTCCCCGCCGGCCACATCTGGACCGCCTCGCGCCAGCCCTTCGTCGCCATCGGCCCCGACGAACTCGATTATCCCGGAGCGCCGGCCGACAATTTCGCCGCGCTGATCGCACGCTGGCAGGAGATGGTCCGACCCGGCGACGGCGCATAGACGCCTCGCAGCCCGCTCCCGCGGCCCCGCCTGCGCCTTTCCGGCCGCGACCGCCGCGTGATGACGCCATGTTGATTTCGCTTCTGGCGCCGGCGGGGTAGCCTCGAAGCGTCGGCGCCCGATCGCCCCTGCTGCTGCCGCGCCGACGGTCAGGGGAGAACGCGACCATGCGATATCGCGCTGCGCTGTTCCGCTATGCCCTCTGGGCGGCCCTCGTCCTCGCCGCGGCCGTCCCGGCCCTGGCCGACACCGCCGCGCCGGGCAGTGACCGCGCCCCGCCGCCGGCCGAAGCCGAGCGCGCGCTTCGCCCCACCGAAACCCATCTGTTCGCCGAGCTGAAGAACGCCGCCACCGAGGCCGAGGGTCTCGCCGCCGAAAGCGCCATCTGGCGGCACTGGATGCAAGCCGCGCCCGATGCCGCCACCCGCCGCCTCGTCGAAGAGGCCATGGATCGGCGCGGCAGCTACGATTTCGCCGGCGCCCGCGCCCTTCTCGACGCCGCCGTGGCGGCTGCCCCCGATTATGCCGAGGCCTTCAACCAGCGGGGTTTCGTGCGCTTCCTGCAGGAGGATTTCGACGGGGCGCTGGCCGATGTCGACCGCGCCATCGCGCTGGAGCCGAAGCACTTCGCCGCCATGTCCGGCCGCGCCATCATCCTGATGCGCCAGGGCCGCTTCCGTCTCGCCCAGGCCCAGCTGCGCGAGGCCGTGGCGATCCATCCCTTCCTCAAGGAGCGCGCGATGATCGTGCCCGAGGCGCCCGACACGCCTGCCGAACCCGGCGGCGTCGATCTTTGACCCGCTTGACCCGCCCGTCCCGCCGACCCGGAGCCTGCCCATGAACCGCCTTGTCGCCCTCGCCGCGCTTCTCGCCGGCCTCGCCATGGCGCCTGCCCCGGCCGCCGCCCAGATGGTGCCGAGCACCTGCATCGCCATGGCCGAGAGCCTGCCGGGGGCGACCTATGTCGCGATGGACAGCCCGGCCTCCCGGCGCTTCGCCGCGACGTCGGACGAGGTGACGATCACCTATGTCTCCCATGCGACCTATCTGATCGAGAGCCCCGGCGGGGTCGTCGCGGCCACCGACTATGCCGGCTATGCGGGGGGCGCGATGCCGGACATCGTCACGATGAACAAGGCGCATTCGTCCCACAACACGCCCTATCCCGACCCGGCGATCCCGCATGTGCTGCTCGGCTGGAACCCGGAGGGCGGCCCGGCCGAACATGCCTTGACCGTCGGCGACCTCTATGTGCGCAACGTGCCGACCGACATCCGTGCCTTCGGCGGCATGGAGGCGGACGGCAATTCGATCTTCATCTTCGAGGTGGCGGGCCTGTGCATCGGCCATCTCGGCCATCTGCATCACCAGCTCACCAACGAGGACTACGCCCGCATCGGCCGGCTCGACGTCCTGATGGTGCCGGTGGATGGCGGCATGACCATGAGCCAGGAGGGCATGGGCGAGATCGCCGACCGCCTGCGCTCCTCCATCGTCCTGCCGATGCATCGCTTCGCCGGCCCGATCGAGCGCTTCCTCGACCGCATGCCCGGCTTCGCCGTTGAGCGGCGGACCGAGCCCAGCCTCACCATCTCCATGCGCAGCCTGCCGAAGACGCCGACGGTCATCGTCCTCGCCGGCGTCTGATACCCGCGCCGCGCCTTCGTGGCGAGCGCCTTACCAGAAGTGCGGCACCGCCTCGGCAAGCCGCGGGCCGATGCGCACCGGTGCGACCTTTTCGGCCAGCCCCGTGCGGTCGGAGATCTCCACCGCCAGCCCGGCGATGGTCGCCGGCCCCTGCGCCGCGTCGAAGCGGCCGCGCGGCACCTTGGTGACGAAGCGGTTCAGCGGTTCTTCCTTCTCCATGCCGAGCGAGGAATCGTAGTCGCCGCACATGCCGGCGTCGGACTGGAAGGCGGTGCCGCCGACGAGGATCTGGTGGTCGGCGGTCGGCACATGGGTGTGGGTGCCCACGACGACGCTCGCCCGCCCGTCGAGGAAATGTCCGAAGCACTGCTTCTCGCTGGTCGCCTCGGCGTGGAAGTCGATGATGATGGCGTCCGCCTGTTCGCCCATCGGGCAGGCCGAGACCAGATTGTCGGCGCAGGCGAAGGGATCGTCGAGATCGGGATGCATGAACACCCGGCCCATGATGTTGGCGACCAGCACCCGCGCGCCGTTCTTCGCCTCGAACAGGCCCGAGCCGTGGCCGGGCGTGCCGGCCGGATAGTTCGCCGGCCGGATGAAGCGGTCCTGCCGTCCGGCGAAGGCCAGCGCCTCGCGCTGGTCCCAGACGTGGTTGCCGGTGGTCACCGCGTCGGCGCCCGCCTCCAGCGTGCGCTCGAAGATCTCCTCGGTGATGCCGAAGCCGCCGGCCGAGTTCTCGCCATTGACGACGACGAAGTCGAGCTTCCAGTCGGAGATCAGGCCGGGCAGCCTGTCGAATACGGCGGTCCGTCCGGAGCGGCCGACCATGTCGCCGAGAAAGAGAAATCGCATCGCGCTCGCCTGTCGCTGTCTGTCCCGCGGCCTCGCGCCGCGCCGGCCCACCCCTGACGACAAACCGGCAGCGATCCGCTTGGCCCATGCCGCCCGCCCCGTCAACTCGGCCGTCACATCCCGCAATGGGGGGCGCCCGCCGGCAACAGTGCCGCCGTCCTCCGCCCCTGCGCAACATCGTCGCGCCGGCCAGCCGCCGCCATCCGGTCGAAAAACCGCCGGATTGCCGAGGCATGAGGCCGGTGTCTCGCAGCCACCGTCGGCCGGGCGCGGTCTTTGGCCGTGCCGACATGCCGGCGGGGCCGACGACTTTCAGATTTCGGTGAGCAATCCCCGCCATCATCATCGTGCATCTGCGTCCCCTTGGGCGCAGGGCCGCCGACCGCCTGCCGCGCCTCCCCCGATCGCGCGCCGCAACCGACAGGACAGACCAGACCCCATGATTTTCGCCCGCCGCACGCTCCTTGCCCCCGTCCTGCGCCTCCTGGCGCTGCTGCCCATCGCGCTTCTGGCTGCCTGCGTCGGCTCCCCCGGCTCCGTCGATGTCGGCTCGACCCGCGAGATCAGCGTCGACCGCAATGTCGCGCTCGCCACGATCAACGCCTTCCGCGCCGAGAACGGCCTCGGCGCCGTCCGCTTCGACCCGGTGCTCGGCAAGGCCGCCGAGCGGCAGGCCCGCGCCATGGCCGCCAGGGGCAATCTCAGCCATTCGCTGGACGGCGCCCTGCCCAACCGGGTCGCCTCCTTTGGCTATGACTGGGCCGCGGTGTCGGAGAATATCGGCTGGAACTACCGTTCGACGCCGGCCGTCATCACCGGCTGGAAGCGCTCGCCGGGCCATCGCCGCAATCTGCTCAACGCCAATGTCACCGAGATCGGTTTTGCCGCGGCGACCGGCGCCAATGGCGAGCCCTATTGGGCGCTGATCCTCGGCCGCGAGAAGAACCGGCGCTGATCAGCCGATATCGGGGCGGATCGTCTCGCGCTCGGTGACGATCATCGGCAGGCGGATGTCGTGGGGCTCCATCGGCACCGTCTCCGCCTCCTGCACGGCAAAGGCGACGCCGGCCAGGATCGGCGGCGCGCCCTTGTCCGTCAGCGCCGCGATGGCGCTGTCGTAATAGCCGCGGCCATAGCCGATCCGGCCGCCCAGCCGGTCGAAGACCGCCAGCGGCACCAGCATCAGTTCGGGGTCGAGCACCGCCGCCTCGGCGCCGGGTGCATAGGTGCCGAAGCCCTGCGGCTCCAGCGGCGCCCCGCGCACCAGATGGCGGAACTGCAGACGGCCGTCGACGATCGCCGGCACGCAGAGACGCGCGCCGCGGTCGGCCAGCAGCATCATCAAGGGACGGATATCGATTTCGGAGCGGATCGGCAGGAAGCCCGAGACGACCATGCCGGGCGTGATCGGCAGGAGCTCGGCGCAGCGATCGGCGACGGCGAGCGACGCCTCGATCCGGGCGTCTTCCGGCATCGCGTCCCGCCGGGCCAGCGCCGCCTGGCGCAGGCTTGCCTTGGCTTCTTTCGCACCACTCATCGGCTCTCCCCCCTGCCGGGCAGAGGTGAACGATTTCGCGGCGGAAGAAAAGTGGTCTGCCGTGTCGGCTGGCCGGAGAAGGGTGGAAAGTGACGAGCCACCCGGCCGATGGAGATGTCGATCCCGGGAACCTACAGAGTAGGTGGGCGCCGTGTGCCCCAGGCCCACGGGCCAAGGCAGGGACAGCTCCCTAGGAATGACTAAGGCCCCGAGAATATGTTACTCCTGGCGCACCGCGCAGCCCGTCGAACACCAATATAGGCGACGCTGCCCCATCCAGCCATAGCTGCAAGGGCTCCGCCCGAAGTTTCTTCTCACACCCGGCGGACGGCTTCGTTTGACCGCCGCCCATCCGATCGGGAGATCACAACTGGAGCTCTGGGATTTCCGCTTCATCGCCGGCCAGGCGACCGGCTTTGCCGCGCTGGTCATCTGCATCATGGCCTTTGCCAGCAAGCGCGACGACCGTCTGCTGCTGCTGCTGGTCTTCGCCAATGTCGCCTTCGCCGTGCAGTTCTTCCTGTTCGGCGCCAAGGTCGCCGGCGCGATCAGCGCGCTGATCATCCTGCGCATCCTTCTGGCCCGGCGCTACAAGGGAAGCTGGCCCGTCATGGCGACGATGCTGGCGGCGACCGGGCTGGTCAGCTGGATCAGCTGGGAACGGCCGCTCGACGTCATTCCGCTGACGGCGGGTCTGCTGGGCACCATCGCCATGTTCATGCTCGACGGCATTCCCATGCGCCTGCTTCTGGCCGGCGCGGCGCTCTGCTGGGTCGCCAGCAACGTGCTGGTCGGCTCGGTCGGCGCGGCGCTGGCCGAACTCCTCGTCCTGACCACCAACGCCGTCACCATCTGGCGCCTCAGCCGCGACCGCCGCGAAGCGCTTGCCTGACGGCGGCGCGGGTCGCGACCGCGCCAGCCGTCAGACGAAATGCTTCGACAGCTTCAGCCCCTGCGCCTGGTAGTTCGACTTCAGATCGCTGCCATAGAGCTTCTCCGGCAGCGCCTGCATCCGCTCATAGACCAGCCGGCCGACGATCTGCCCGTCCTCCAGGATGAAGGGCACATCGTGGCTGCGCACCTCCAGTACCGCGCGGCTGCCCGAGCCGCCGGCCGCCGAATGGCCGAAGCCCGGATCGAAGAAGCCGGCATAATGGACGCGGAATTCGCCGACCAGCGGGTCGAAGGGCGTCATCTCGGCGGCGAAGGCCGGCGGCACATGCACCGCCTCCTTGGACACCAGGATGTAGAATTCGTCCGGGTCGAGCACCAGTTCGCCGGCCTTGGAGCGCAGCACCGGCTCCCAGAAATCGGTGAGCGCATAGGCGCCGCGCCGGTCGACATCGACGACGCCCGTATGCCGCTTGCCGCGATAGCCGACGAGCCCGTCCTGATTGCCGACGAGATCGATCGACAAGGCGATGCCGCCGCCGGAGATATTGGCCTCGGCCGCCGTCGTCAGCACCCGTTCGCCGTGCAGCGCCGCCAGCTCCGCCTCGTTCAAGAGCGGCTCGCCGCTGCGGAAGCGGATCTGCGACAGGCGCGAGCCCTGCCGCACCAGGATCGGGAAGGTCCGCGGCGAGATTTCCAGATAGAGCGGGCCGTCATAGCCGGCCGGCAGCTTGTCGAATTCCTGCGCCCCGTCGGCCAGCACCCGGGTGAAGATGTCGAGCCGGCCGGTGGAGGATTTCGGATTGGCCGTCGCGCGGATGTCGGCCGGCAGGCGGAAGCTTTCCAGCAGCGGCACGACGTAGACGCAGCCGGTCTCCAGCACCGCCCCGTCGGCGAGGCTGAATTCGTGCAGCGAGAACCGGTCGAGCTTGTCCACCACCGACTGCCCCTGCCCCGGCAGGAACGAGGCGCGCACCCGGTAGGCTTTCGGCCCGAGGCGCAGGTCGAGGCTCGCCGGCTGGATCTGGTCGCCGTCGCGCTCGATCGGCGCGGCGATGGCACCGGCGGCAAACAGCCCCGCAATCTCCTGGTCGGGCAGGATTCCGCCCTGCGCGTATGTGTCCGACATCGGCTGTCCCGTCATGGCCTTGCATTGCGTCCGCGCCGCCCGCGGCGTCGCGCTCCCGGATTGACGCCTAGCCGGAACGGGTCTATTTGCAAAGCAGAAGTGGTGATTTGGCCGGCCGGCTTGCAGCCACGTTAAAAAAGTCGCTAAAAGGCCGTTCTGACGAAATGGCGATCGTGCCTCCCGACGAACCGGCTTTGCGGCGACGCGACAGCCGGTTTTTGTTGTTCGGAGACGACCCATGCAGAAGAAGACGGATACGGCACGCAAACTGCGCCCGGCCACGGCCATGGTCCATGGCGGCACGACGCGCTCAAGCTTCGGCGAGACCTCCGAGGCGCTGTTCCTCACCCAGGGCTTCGTCTATCCGAGCGCCGAGGCCGCCGAGGCCCGCTTCCGCGGTGATGAGCCCGGCTTCATCTATTCGCGCTACGGCAATCCCACGACCCGCATGTTCGAGGAGCGGATGATGGCGCTGGAAGGCGCCGAGGATGCCCGCGCCACCGCCTCCGGCATGGCCGCGGTCGCCGCCGCCATGCAGTGCCAGGTCAAGGCCGGCGACCATGTCGTGGCCGCCCGCGCCCTGTTCGGCTCCTGCCGCTACGTGGTCGAGACGGTGCTGGACCGCTGCGGCGTCGCCTGCACCCTCGTCGACGGCCGTGATCTCGACGCCTGGCGCGCCGCCGTGCGGCCGGAAACCAAGGTGTTCTTCATGGAGACGCCGACCAATCCGACGCTGGAGGTGATCGACATCACCGCGGTCGCCGAGATCGCCCATGCGGCCGGCGCCACCCTCGTCGTCGACAACGTCTTCGCCACGCCCATGCTGCAGCGCCCGCTGGAGTTCGGCGCCGACGTCGTCGTCTATTCGGCCACCAAGCACATCGACGGCCAGGGCCGGTGCCTGGGCGGTATCATCCTGTCCTCCGCCGCATGGATCGACGAGAACCTCCACAATTATTTCCGCCACACCGGCCCGTCGCTGTCGCCCTTCAATGCCTGGACGCTGCTCAAGGGCCTGGAGACGCTGCCGCTGCGCGTTGCCCAGCAGACCCGCTCGGCCGCCCGCATCGCCGACACGCTGGCGGAACACGGCAAGGTCAACAAGGTGATCTATCCGGGCCGCGCAGACCATCCGGACGCGGCGATCATCGCCCGCCAGATGACCGGCGGCTCAACCCTCCTCGCCTTCGAGGTGGCCGGCGGCAAGGAGGCGGCCTTCCGCTTCTCCAACGCGTTGGAGATCATCCTGATCTCCAACAATCTCGGCGACGCCAAGAGCCTGATCACCCATCCGGCGACCACCACCCACAAGAACCTGACGCCGGAAGCGCGCACCGAACTCGGCATCAGCGACGGCCTCCTCCGCCTCTCCATCGGCCTCGAGGACATCGACGACCTGCTGGAAGACATCGAAAGCGCGTTGGCCGCGGTCTGAGCGACCGTTCGAGCCCACGCCTCCAACGCCGCGCCGATCGTTGACATCGGACGGGCATGTACGCATCTATGTACATATCCGTCCGATCCGATCGTCACGGCAGGAGTTTGTCATGGTGGACGTTGGCTTCACCCAGTTCCGGGCCAATCTGGCCGGCCATTTCGACGAGGTCATCCGCTCGCGCGCGCCCTTGCTCGTGACCCGGCAGGGCAGTGAATCCGCCGTGCTGATCTCGGCGAGCGAGTGGGAAGGCGTGCAGGAGACGCTTCACCTTCTCAGCAGCCGCAACAATGGCGAGAAGCTGTTCGGGGCGGTTGCCGAACTGGATGCCGGTCGCGGTGTCGACAACGATCCGACAATCGACGCCGAAGACGCAGGATGAAGCTCCTGTGGGCCGAACAGGCCTGGAGCGACTATCTGCATTTCCAGACGAGCGACGCGAAGATCCGGGACCGGATCAACGATCTGATCAAGGAAGCGAAGCGGACGCCGTTTCAGGGGATCGGCAAGCCCGAGCCGCTCAAGGGCGACCTGAAGGGATGGTGGTCACGCCGCATTACCGGCGACCACCGCCTCGTCTACCGTGTCACCGGCAAGGACGACGACCAGCGCCTCGAGATCGCGGCGTGTCGCTATCACTACTGAAGCCGCACGGCCGGTGCAGTCAGGCGGCCCTCACCCGAACGCCTGAAAACTCAGCCGCACCCGCCAGGCAAAGGTCCACGCCGTCATCGCCGCGAAGATGTAGGCGATCATCGCGAAATGCTGCGGCAGCAGGCAGAACAGCACGAAGACGGCTAGCGTCTCCGACGCCTCGGCCAGCCCGGTGGTGAAATAGAGCGACTTGGTGCCGCGCTGCACGGTCCGGATGCCGCGCTTTTCGGCCATCACCGCATAGGCGAGGAAGCTCGCGCCATTGGCGTAGAAGCTCATCAGGAGGATCGCCGCGGCCAGCGCGTTGGCCTGCGGATCAAGGATCGCGAAGGCCAGCGGGATCGATCCGTAGAAGAGAAAATCGAAGACGATGTCGAGATAGCCGCCGAAATCGGTCGGCCGTGTCTGCCGCGCCACCGCCCCGTCCAGCCCGTCGGCAAGCCGCGACAAGAGGATCAGCACGAGGCCGGTGATCAGCGCGCCGAAGGCGATCGCGGTGGCGGCGGCCAGTCCCAGCACGAGGCCGGCGACCGTCACGGTGTTGGCGCCGATCTTCAGCCGCGCCAGCCCGCCCGCCAGCCAGTCGATCGGCGGGTCGATCTGCCGTTTCAGAACACCGTCGAGCAAGGCTTTCTCCGTCCACGCGGCGACCCGCCGTTGACCCGAACCGGCCGCACCGCGATAAGGTAAGCGACGCGACACGCC
The DNA here is from genome assembly GCF_014334315.1 of Aurantimonas sp. DM33-3. Classification (NCBI taxonomy): domain Bacteria; kingdom Pseudomonadati; phylum Pseudomonadota; class Alphaproteobacteria; order Hyphomicrobiales; family Aurantimonadaceae; genus Aurantimonas; species Aurantimonas sp. DM33-3. The sequence goes on from NZ_JACSGS010000003.1 coordinate 69,390, forward strand.
ATTCGGGTATGGGGCCATGTACAGGGCGACGACGCACGGCATCACGGTCACGGTGACACCGACCTATCTGGAAGACCAGTCGATGCCGGACGACGGACGCTGGGTCTGGGCATATACGGTCGAGATCGAGAACGGCAGCCGGCAAACGACCCGGCTGCGATCACGATATTGGCACATCACCGACGCCACCGGTCACGTCGAGGAAGTCAGCGGTCCCGGCGTCGTCGGCGAGGAACCGCAGCTCGCCCCCGGCGACAGCTTCACCTACACCTCCGGCTGCCCGCTGGGCACGCCGTCCGGCTTCATGCGCGGCCATTACCGCATGGAGCAGGAGGACGGCACGCTGTTCCAGGTGGAGATCCCGGCCTTCTCGCTCGACGTGCCGGCCCGCCAGCGGGTGCTGAACTAGCCCCGCGAACCCGCCGGCCCGTCGTCAGCGCCCCGCGCCCGAACCGGCCGGCCGGCCGCGCGCGAAACGTGTCGGATCAGCTGTCGCCGTCGGGGCTCTTGTCGCTTTCGGCGTCCGTGAATTCCGACGGATCGAAGCTGTAGGACTCGCCGCAGAACTCGCAGGTCACCGCGATCTCGCCGTCCTCGACGCTCTCGGTGATCTCCTCGGCGGAGAAGTTCGACAACACGCCCTTGATCCGCTCGCGGTTGCACGAGCAGTCGTCGGCGACCGGATTGGGCGGAAACACCCGCACGCCCCGCTCGTGGAACAGGCGGAACAACAGCCGCTCGACGCCGACATCGGGATCGGCGAGCTCCGACGCCTCGACCGTGTCGACCAGCGCCCGCACCTCGACCCAGGAATCGTCCGGCTCGAAATCGCCCAGATCGTCCTCGACGCCCTCCGGCGCATCGCCGCCCGGCAGGTCCGGCATGCGCATGCGCTCCGGCGATTCTGGCAGGAACTGCGCCACCAGGCCGCCGGCACGCCAGCTTTCCACGAAGCCGTTCTCACCGCGCTTGACGATCCGCGCCACCGCCAGCTTCACCGCGGTCGGGATCTGCTCGGACTGGCGGAAATACGCCTCGGCGACCTCCTCCATGGACGAGCCGGCCAGTTCCACGATGCCCTGGTAGCGCTGGGTGTATTCGCCCTGGTCGACGGTCAGCGCCATGATGCCGTTGCCCAGCAGCGCCTCGGACGAGGTAGCGCCGACGCTGACGGCGGCCGCCAGCTTGTCGGCGTCGAAGCGGGCATAGCCGCGCACGCTCGACGGCGTGGTGAAGTCGACGACCAGCAGGTCCACCGGACCGTCGGTCTGGGTCTGGGCAATGAACTTGCCGTCGAATTTCAGCGACGTGCCGAGCAGCACCGTCAGGACGACCATCTCCGCCAAAAGCCGTGCCACCGGTTCGGGGTAGTCGTGCCGGCCGAGGATCTGGTCGAGCATGGGGCCGAGCTGCACCGCCCGGCCACGGGCGTCGAGGCCCTCGACCGCGAACGGCACGACGGCATCGTCGCCGGCGAAGTTGAACTCGCCGAGCGCCTTCTGCGGATCAGCCACGGCTCTGCCCCGCGGACGTCTCGGTGCCGAGTGCGTCGAAGCACCAGGCCAGGATGGATTTTTGCGCGTGCAGACGGTTCTCGGCCTCGTCGAAGACCACCGATTGCGGGCCGTCCATGACGGCGTCGGTCACTTCCTCGCCGCGATGGGCAGGGAGACAATGCATGAAGAGTGCCTCGGGCTTGGCATGCGCCATCAGGCGTTCGTTGACCTGATAGGGCATGAAGACATTGTGGCCGCGTGCCTGTTCCTCGCGGCCCATGGACACCCAGGTGTCGGTGACGACGCAGTCGGCGCCGGTCACCGCTTCCACCGGGTCTTCCGTAATTAGGATCGAGGCGCCGTCTTTGCGAGCCCGCTCGACGAAGCGCATGTCCGGCCCCGACCCCGCCGGCGTGGCGATGGTCAGGTTGAACGAGAAGCGCGCCGAGGCCTCGACGAAGGACGACAGCACGTTGTTGCCGTCGCCGGTCCAGGCGAAGGTCTTGCCGCGCACCGGGCCGCGCTTTTCCTCGAAGGTCAGGAGATCGGTCATGATCTGGCACGGATGGGTGTCGTCGGTCAGGCCATTGATCACCGGCACCGTGGCGTATTCCGCCATTTCCGTCAGCCGGTCATGGGTGGTGGTGCGGATCATGATCGCGTCGACATAGCGCGACAGCACCCGCGCCGTGTCGGCGATGGTCTCCGAGCGGCCGAGCTGCATCTCGGTGCCCGACAGGAACAGCGTCTCGCCGCCCAGCTGCCGCATGCCGACGTCGAAGGACACCCGGGTGCGCGTCGACGGCTTGTCGAAGATCATCGCCAGCACCTTGCCGGCCAGAGGCTTCGGACCGTCGCGGCCGAGCGCCTTGCGCCTGGCGGCATCGTCGATGATGTCGTGCAGGTCGCGGCTCGGGACGGCGGAGATGTCGAGAAAGTGCTTGGGGCCGTTTGCCATCGTCATCATCCGCCTCACGCGCTCTTGCGCCGGTTGCCGGCCGACATGGCCGCCACCGCCGTCTCGATCCGATCCATCGCCTGCCGGACCTCGTCCGCGGTGACGTTGAGCGGCGGCAGCAGGCGCACGACATTGTCGCCCGCCGGCACCGCCAGAAGTCCTTCCTCGCGCATCTGCGCCACGAGTTCGCCGTTCGGCACCTTGGCCTTCAGGCCGATCAGCAGCCCCTCGCCGCGCACCGCCTCGATCACGTCGGGATAGCGGTCCGAAAGCGAGGCCAGCGACTGCTTGAGCTGCAGCGACATGTCGTGGACATGGTCGAGGAAACCGTCGTCCAGCACCACGTCGAGCACGGCGTTGCCGATGGCCATCGCCAGCGGGCTGCCGCCATAGGTGGTGCCATGCGAGCCCGGCGTCATGCCGCTGGCCGCCCGCTCCGTCGCCAGGCACACGCCGAGCGGAAAGCCGCCGCCGATGCCCTTGGCCGAGGCGAGGATGTCGGGTGCGGCGCCCGAATGCTGGTAGGCGAAGAACTTGCCGGTCCGCCCGACGCCGGTCTGCACCTCGTCGTAGATCAGGAGGATGCCGAGATTGTCGCACATCTCGCGCAGGCCCGTCAGGCACATGGGCGGCACGCTGCGAATGCCCCCCTCGCCCTGGATCGGCTCGATCAGGATCGCCGCGACGTCCGGCTGGGCCGCCGCCTCGCGCAGCGCGTCATGGTCGCCGAAGGGCAACTGGTCGAAGCCCTCGACCTTCGGGCCGTAGCCCTCGAGATATTTCTTCTGCCCGCCGGCCGCGATGGTCGCCAGCGTGCGCCCGTGAAAGGCGCCCTCGAAGGTCAGGATGCGATAGCGCTCCGGCGCGCCGTTGACGTAGTGATAGCGCCGCGCGGTCTTGATCGCGCATTCCACCGCCTCGGCGCCGGAATTGGCGAAGAAGGCGCGGTCGGCGAAAGTCGCCGCCGTCAGCCGTTCGGCCATCCGCGTCTGGTCTGGGATCTCGTAGAGATTGGAGACGTGCCACAGCTTCTCGGCCTGCGCCTTCATCGTCTCGACGAGATGCGGATGGGCATGGCCGAGGCAGTTCACCGCGATGCCGCCGCCGAAGTCCATGAAACGTCGGCCGTCGCGGGTCTCCAGCCAGACACCGCTGCCGCGCTCGAAGGCGAGCGGCGCGCGTGCATAGGTCTCGAAGAGTGGCGAGGAATGGTCCGTCGTGTCAGCCATGGCCTTTGACTTTGCTGGATCGTAAGAGTCGGATCCGGTTGTTGTTGCGGGATCGGTCCGGCGCGCGAACCGCTGGGGCGGGATGCTTGAAACGCCAAAGCCTGCCGATGGGGCAGGCTTTCGAGCGTTTTCCGAGACTTCGGAGCTTCCGCTATACCATGGCGAGCCGACGCGGTGTCAATCGAACCGCATTTTCGCCCTGCTTGTCGGTCATAGGCTTGACGAACGTCACGGGCGGCAACAAAGGCTGGGGAAAAGCCCCAAACGATTCCCCTGCGTCCCCGGCGAGCCTTGTCAGCGAGTCCGCGGCTGGGCTATCTTGCCGTCAAGATACTAGATTTCGTGCGGCGGACCTAGTTCCTCAATATATCTTGTGCGTTCTGGCGCGGTCAGCCGTCGCGCTTGTGGAGGGATTCCAGCCGTCGCGACTATGCCGAAAGGAGCTTGCCATGGGCTGGACTGACGAACGCGTGGAGCTGCTCAAGCAGCTCTGGACCGAAGGCCTGAGTGCCAGCCAGATCGCCGACCGCCTGGGCGGCGTCAGCCGCAATGCCGTGATCGGCAAGGTGCACCGCCTGAAACTCGAATCGCGGGCCCGCCAGCCGAATGTCGCGCAGCCGGTCGCCGTCGAGCGCCCTGCCCCGCGCCGCACGGCCGAGGTCGAGACTGTCGAGATGGTGGTGCCGGCCCGTCTGGTCGCCGCCTCGCAGCAGCAGGCCCCGAGCCGCTCCATGCCGCGCACCATGGGCGCCACCGCGCTGAAGATGGAGCCGGAGGAAGAGCTGGAGGTGATGGATCAGCCGCAGGAGCGCGAGAGCGCCGAAGTGGTGCCGATCGCCCGCAAGCTCAGCCTCGTCGAGCTGACCGAGACCACCTGCAAATGGCCGGTCGGCGACCCGATGAAGCCGGACTTCCATTTCTGCGGCAACAACGCCCGCGATGCCTCGCCCTATTGCGCCTATCACGCCAAGCTGGCCTTCCAGCCCTTCTCGGATCGCCGCCGCGCCCGCTAGGCGCCGCAGGCCCCACCGAATGAAAAACACCCCGCGTGGCCAGGCCGCGCGGGGTGTTTGCGTTTCAGGCTCGTGAAGAAGCCGCCCGGCGCCGGGCGGAGACCCGTCAGGCGCCGGCGCTCAGTCGCGTGCGGGCCGGCGCGGCCGGGGACCTGGCGGCGCTGAACTGCTCGTCCAGCGCATAGCCGGCGCCGCGCACGGTGCGGATCGGGTCGCGCTCGCGGCCGCGATTGATCGCCTTGCGCAGCCGGCCGACATGCACGTCCACCGTGCGCTCGTCGACATAGATGTCGCGGCCCCACACGCCGTCGAGCAGCTGCTCGCGGGAGAACACCCGGCCCGGCGACTGCATGAAGAATTCCATCAGCTTGAACTCGGTCGGTCCGAGCTTGAGCTCGCGGCCGGCGCGCCGCACCCGATGGGTCTCGCGGTCGAGGTCGATGTCGCCGGCGACAAGCTGGCTGGAGATCTTCTCGGGCTTGGAGCGGCGCAGCATGGCCCGCACCCGGGCAATCAGCTCCGGCGTCGAGAACGGCTTGACGACATAGTCGTCCGCGCCGACCGACAGGCCGCGCACCCGCTCGCTCTCCTCGCCGCGCGCCGTCAGCATCAGGATCGGCAGGCGCTCGGTCTCCTCGCGCTGGCGCAGCCGCCGGCACAGCTCGACGCCCGAGAGGCCCGGCAGCATCCAGTCGAGGATCAGGAGGTCGGGCACCTCCTCCTTCAGCCGGATGTCGGCCTCGTCGCCCCGGTCGATGACGTCGACGACGTAGCCCTCGGCCTCGAGATTGTACCGCAGGAGAATGCCGAGGGCTTCCTCGTCCTCGACGACGACGATCCGTGCGCTCATCGGTTTCAGCCCCCGTCAGCCTGGCTCGGCGGGTCGTTCGGCACCGGCTGGGTCATCGTCGCCGTGTTGTCGCCCTTCGGCCGCTCGTTCTCGAGCTGCTTGCCGGTCTGGATGTAATAGACCGTCTCGGCGATGTTGGTGGCGTGATCGCCGATCCGCTCGATGTTCTTGGCCGAGAACAGGAGATGGGTGCAGGAGGTGATGTTGCGCGGATCCTCCATCATGTAGGTCAGGAGCTCGCGGAAGATCGAGGTGTACATCGCGTCGATCTGCTCGTCGTTCTCGCGCATGGCGAGCGCGCGCTCGTAGTCCCGCTCGCCATAGGCGTCGAGCACTTCCTTGAGCTGCTCCAGCGCCATTTCCGACAGATGCTCGATGCCGCGCACCAGCTGCACCGGATGGGCATGGTCGTGGACCGCGATCACCCGCTTGGCGATGTTCTTGGCCAGGTCGCCGATCCGCTCCAGGTCGTTGGAGATGCGGATGGCGCCGACGATCTCGCGCAGGTCGACGGCCATCGGCTGGCGCTTGGCGATGGTCATGATCGCCCGCTCGTCGAGCGCCCGCTGGGCATCGTCCAGCAGCAGATCGTCGGCGACCACCGACTGGGCCAGCCCCCAGTCGCTGCGCATCAGCGCGGCGACCGACTGTTCGACCATCCGCTCGGCCATCCCACCCATTTCCGAGATCCGGCGGACGATCAGCTTCAGCTCGTCTTCGTAGGACGTGACTGTATGTTCGGTCATGGGCATGACGCTTCCTTGCCTTCGTTCAGCCGAAGCGGCCGGTGATGTAGTCCTGGGTGCGCTTGTCGTCCGGGTTGGAGAACATCTTCTCCGTCGGGCCGACCTCCACCAGATAGCCGAGATGGAACATCGCCGTGCGCTGCGAGACGCGCGCCGCCTGCTGCATCGAATGGGTGACGATGACGATGGTGTAGTTCTGCTTCAGCTCGTCGATCAGTTCCTCGACCTTGGCGGTCGCGATCGGATCGAGGGCCGAACAGGGCTCGTCCATCAGGATCACCTCGGGCGACACCGCGATGGCGCGGGCGATGCACAGGCGCTGCTGCTGGCCGCCCGACAGGCCGGTGCCCGGCTCGGCGAGCCGGTCCTTGACCTCTTCGTAGAGGCCGGCCTTGCGCAGGCTGGTGACGACGATCTCCTCGAGCTCGGCCTTGGTCGAGGCGAGCCCGTGGATCTTCGGACCGTAGGCGACATTGTCGAAGATCGACTTCGGAAACGGGTTGGGCTTCTGGAAGACCATGCCGACCCGCGCCCGCAGCTCGACCACGTCGATCGCCGGATCGTAGACGTCCTCGCCGTCCAGGGTGATCTTGCCGCCCACCCTGGCGATGTCGATCGTGTCGTTCATCCGGTTCAGGCAGCGCAGGAAGGTCGACTTGCCGCAGCCCGACGGTCCGATGAGCGCCGTCACCTGGTTCTCCTCGACATCGAGATCGATGTCGTAGAGCGCCTGCTTGGGACCGTAATGGACGGTCACCTTCTCGGATCGCATCTTGATCGGACGGGTAGGTTGCACGGCAGGCCCTTTCGCTAACGACACCTGGATATTTTCCATCATGGGAGTCTCCTGTCGCATATCTACCAGCGCCGTTCGAGACGGCGTCGCAGAAGGACCGCCGTAAGGTTCATGATCGAGAGGAAGGCCAGGAGCACGCAGATGGCCGCACTGGTGCGCGCCACGAAGCCGCGTTCCGGGCTGTCGAACCAGATGAAGATCTGGGTCGGAAGCGCCGTCGAGGGATCGAGAGGACCCGACGGGGCCGAGGTGATGAAGGCGTTCATGCCGATCAGCAGCAGCGGGGCCGCCTCGCCGAGCGCCTGGGCCAGGCCGATGATCACCCCGGTGAGGATGCCCGGCAGGGCCAGCGGCAGGACGTGATGGCCGATCACCTGCATCTCCGAGGCGCCGACACCGCGCGCCGCCTCGCGGATCGAGGGCGGCACCGCCTTCAAGGCGTTCCGGGTGACGATGATGATCGTCGGCAGGGTCATCAGCGACAGCACCATGCCGCCGACCAGCGGCACCGAACGCGGCAGTCCGAAGACGCCGATGAACAGCGCGAGGCCGAGGAGACCGAAGACGATCGAGGGCACCGCCGCCAGGTTGTTGATGTTGATCTCGATGAAGTCCGTGAACCGGTTCTTCGGCGCGAACTCCTCCAGATAGACGGCCGCGCCGACCCCGACGGGAACGCTGATCAGGAAACAGACCAGCAGCAGGAAGAACGAACCGATGATCGCGCCCTTCAGGCCGGCGAGCTCCGGGAAGCGGCTATCCGCCTCGGTGACGAGGCCCCAGTCGACGGACGAGCGGATCAGCCCGGCCTCTTCCAGCTGCTTGAAGCGGGCCAGCGCCGCGTCGTCGAGGCGCCGGTTGGCTTCGGCCTGGTCGGCGTTCACGACGCCTTCGAACAATTGCTCGTAGGGGTCTGACACCGGCACCCACACCGATGTCGTCTGGCCCTTGAGCTGCGGGTCCGCGGCGACGAGGTCGCGCAGCATGAACTGCGCGCCGTTGCTCAGGATGCCGGTCACCGCCCGCCGTTCCGCGCGCCCGTCCGTCTCCGGGAACAGGGCGAGCAGGGAATTGTTGGCGAGCGAATTGAAGTTGATGTCGTCCTCGGCGGGGATGGCCACGTCGAGCTTCACCTCGGTCCGCGTCCAGGCCGGAAGCGAGGTCGAGACGACCGAGCCGATCAGGGTCGCGAGCATCAGCAGCGCGAACGCGATCGCGACGCCGCCGTAGATCTTCAGCCGGGTCTGCGCCGACTTGCGCTTGCCGAGGCTGGCCCTGACGAGATCACGGGAATGCGTGCCCGGCCGGCCCGAGGGGAATGCGCCTGCTTGGGTAGCGTCAGTCATATTGTTCCCGATACTTCCGGACAATCTGGATTGCGACGAGGTTGAGCATCAGCGTCATGAGGAAGAGCGTCAGCCCGAGGCCGAAGGCGGCCAGCGTCTTGGGACTGTCGAAGGACGTGTCGCCGGTCAGAAGCGCCACGATCTGCACCGTGACGGTGGTGACGCCTTCCAGCGGATTGGCGGTGAGGTTCGCGGTCAGGCCCGCGGCCATGACCACGATCATGGTCTCGCCGATCGCCCGGCTGGTGGCGAGGAGAACACCGCCGACGATGCCCGGCAGGGCCGACGGCAGGATCACCTTGGTGATGGTTTCGCCGCGGGTCGCCCCGAGCCCGAGCGAGCCGTCCCGCATGGTCCGCGGGACTGCGGAGATCGCGTCGTCGGCCAGCGACGAGATGAACGGGATGATCATCACGCCCATGACGAGGCCCGGCACGATCGCCGCCGTCGGCGATACCGGGATGCCGATGTCGCTGCCGAAGCCGCGAATGGCCGGCGAGACGACGAGGACGGCGAAGAAGCCGTAGACGATCGTCGGAATGCCCGCGAGCACCTCGATCAGCGGCTTGACCACCGTGCGGACCGGCTGCGAGGCGAACTCGGCCATGTAGATCGCCGAGAACAGCCCCACCGGCAGCGCCACGACCATCGCCGTCAAGGCGATGATCAGCGTGCCGGCGAAGATCGGCACCGCGCCGAAGGCGCCGGTCGAGCCGACCTGGTCGGGGCGGATGGCGATCTGCGGGTCCCAGTTGATGCCGAAGAAGAATTCCAGCGGCGACACCACGGCGAAGAACCGAAGCCCCTCGAACAGGAGCGAGAAGAGAATGCCCAGCGTCACCAGGATCGAGATGGTGGCGCAGAAGATCAGGATGTACTTGATGATCCGCTCGGCCGTGTTGCGGGCACGAAACCGCAGGTCGATCCGGGGAACGACGACGCCGGACGCGATCAGCGCGATCGCCACGACGACGGCGAGCAGCAGCCAGCGCGAGGCGTTCGCAGCCGTCTGGAAGGTCTCCGCCGCGATGAAGACCGCGGGGTCGGGCTCGCCGAAGGTGACGCCGGCGGCAACCTGGCGGACCTGTCCGATGAGCAGGCCGAGCCGCCCGGCCGAGGCTTCCTTCAGCGCCTCGGGCAGATTGGCGAGGATGATCCGGTCGAGCACGACGGGCTCGAGCGCCAGCCACAGCAGGATGACGACGACGCAGGGCGTCAGGATCGTCAGCGCAAGAAGATAGCCGTGATATTTGGGGAGGGAGTGCAGCGTCCGTCCGTCACCCGTCGCCCCGACAGTCCGCGCCTTCATGAAGGCGGCGCTGAAGCCGATGATCGTCAGCAAGACGGCAGTCGCCAGCGTCAATGATAGCGGCATGGATCCCGACACTCCTTGCGAGGAACCGCCGGCCAGGAAAATGGCCGGCGGGTTTTGTCAGCGCGAAAGCTTACTTCGGCGCCTGCATGGTCTCGCCTTCGGTGGCGGACTTGCGGGTGGCCTCGAGCTTGTCGGCGCTCAGCGGAACCAGGCCGCGGTCGATCAGATAGCCGTCCTGGCCCATCGCGCCGTCGCTGACATACTCGGCGACGAACTCGTTGAGGCCCGGGATGGCGTCACGATGCGCGTTCTTGACGTAGATGAAGAGCGGGCGGGAGACGCCGTACTCGCCGGTCAGAACCGTGTCCTCGGACGGCACGACACCACCGATGGCGGCGCCCTTCAGCTTGTCCTGGTTCTCGAACAGGAACGAGTAGCCGAAGATGCCGAAGGCGGTCGGGTCGGTCTCGAGACGCTGCACGATCAGGTTGTCGTTCTCGCCGGCTTCCACGAAGGCACCGTCGGTGCGCATGCGCTGGCAGACTTCGTCGTGACGGTCCTCGTCGAGCGCCTTGATGGCCTCGAACTCGCCGCAGCCCTCTTCCATGACCAGCTCGACCCAGGCGTCGCGCGTGCCGGACGTCGGCGGCGGGCCGTAGACCAGGATCGGCTCGGCCGGCAGCGAGGAATCGATCTCGTTCCAGCTCTTGTACGGGTTGGCCTTCACCTCACCATCGACCTCGACCTCGGCGGCGAGCGCCTGGAAGAGCTGCGCCTTGCTGACCGACAGCTCCGGGCCGCTGCGGGCGTTGGCGAAGGACAGCGCGTCGTAGCCGAGCAGGACTTCGGTGACGTCCTTGACGCCGTTCGACTGGCACAGCTCGTATTCCGACGCCTTCATGGCGCGCGAGGCACCGGTGATGTCGGGGGTCTGCTCGCCGACGCCGCCGCAGAAGATCTTCATGCCGCCGCCGGTACCGGTCGACTCGGTCACGGGCGCCGGAAACTCACCCATGTTGGCGAACTGTTCAGCAACGGCCTGGGTGTAGGGGAAAACCGTCGAGGATCCGACGATCTGGATCTGGTCCCGGACCTGCGCGGAGGCCTGGCCGGTCAGTGCGATGGCGGTACCGAGCGCGAGGCTGGCGATGAACTTGTTGTTCACGGGTGCGTCTCCTTGAGGAGTTTGTTTCGAACCGAGCACTGTTGGGCCGCCCTGTCTGGCGGCTGCTGCTCGCCGACACGTCTACCGGCGCTGGAAGAAGTCTATATGACAGTCGGATTGCACCTTTATGACAGTCCAAGCCGCTGTTTCTTATAGAGGTTTTTCCGAAGTGTCAGAATCGGACCGCGGCAGCGGTAACCTGGCCGTGAACACCGAGCCTTTTCCGATGGTCGATTCCACCAGGAGTCGCCCGCGATGGCGCAAGAGGATGTTGCGGGTGATCGACAGGCCGAGGCCGGTGCCCCGCTTGGCCCGCGAGCGGCCCGGATCGACGCGGTAGAAGCGTTCGGTCAGCCGCGGCACGTGCTCGGCCGGAATGCCGGGGCCGAAATCGCGCACCGCCGCGTCGACGAAGCTGCCGCCCGCCTCGACCGTCCGGGTCAGGCTGATCTCCACGCGCTTGCCGGTCTCGCCATATTTGCAGGCGTTCTCCACCAGGTTGGAGAAGACCTGCATCAGCTCGTCCTCGTCGCCGGGGATCGCCACCGGCTCCTCCGGCAGGTCCAGCGCCAGCTCGACATCCAGCTGCTCGGCCAGCGGCGCCAGCTGGCTCTCCACCTTGCGCAGGATCGCCCCCAGATCGACACGGGTCGAGATCGGCACATGCCGCTTCATCTCGATCCGCGACAGCGACAGGAGGTCGTCGATCAGCCGCGACATGCGGGTCGCCTGCTCGCGCATGATGCCGAGGAATTTCTCGCGCGCCGCCGGATCGTCCTTGGCCGGCCCCAGCAGCGTCTCGATGAAGCCCGACAGCGAGGCCAGCGGCGTGCGCAATTCGTGGCTGGCATTGGCGACGAAATCGGTCCGCATCCGTTCGATGCGCAGCTCGGCGGTCCGGTCGCTGAACCTTATCAGGAAGAAATGCGGCCGCTCGCCCTGATAGGGCGGGATCGGCAGGATCTCGATCTGCCAGACCCGCTCGACCGGACGCCGCTCCTCGATCGTCACCCTGCCCGGCTGGTTGTCGCGCAGCACCGCCTCGACCGCCGCCAGGAATTCCGGCGAGCGGAAGCGCAGCGACAGCGCGTCGCCCAGCGCCATGTTGCCGAAGCCGACCAGCGAGGCGGGATTGCGGTAGCGCAGCAGCATCTGGCGGTCGATGATGAAGCTCGGCTGCTGCAGCGCCTCCACCACCGCCTTGACGCCCCGGCTCGGCCAGGTCGTGTCGGCGCGTTCGCTGGCCGCCACCGCCTGCCGGCGCCGGTCGACCCGCTGCGGCACGTAGAGCACCGCCAGGAGAAACAGGAAGACGGCCACGCATCCGGGGGCGGCCTCGGGCACGAACCAGCCCAGCCCACCGAGCCCGATCAGCGCCGCGAGCGCTACGGAACGGGTCCGCACGCCGGAGCGGCCGGCGGGCACGATCTCCGGCTCGCCGGGATCGGGCGGGCTCAAGCGGACACCTGTGGGGCGGGAATCGGACGGCGGCAGGACGAATGCGACATCCGTCCTTCCTAGCGCAGAATTGTCGAAGATCGATGACGCCGGTTGGCGCCCGGCGCGGTTCGCGAGCCGGCGGCGCCGGTGCTAGTCGATGGCCTGGACACGGAAACCGTAGACGTTCAGGTCGCCCGCCCCGGTTCCGATCTGCGGATCGATGACCAGCTGCGCGGCGCCCATGGCGCCTTCCGGCACGGCCATGTCGAAGACGAAGGTCTCCTCCGCGGCACTCACCTGGAAGCGCTGGCGCCCGCAGACCGTTTCGCCGGCGAACAGGCAGCTCACGCTGAATTCGCGGCCCTGGTCGTCGGGTGATCCGACGGCGAGTTCGCCGCGGGCCCGGCTGCCGGCGATCTGCTCGACGATCCCGGCGCCGATGACCAGGCTGACCTCCGACCCGTCGCCATCGGCCGGCGCGGCGATCTGCACGGCCATCCGGCCGCCCGATCCGGCCACGCCACTGGCGCGCGCGCCGCCCTCGGCCGCGATCTTCTCCAGATCGGTGCCGGTGAAGACGTCGATCCAGTTGTCCGGCGACGGTCCGCCGTTCAGCGCCGGATCCTCGCCGGCCGACTGGATCGTCTCGGCGATGGTCGGCCCATCCTCGCTGGCGACCGGGGCCCGCGTGGTGGAGAACAGCGGCAGCACGACCCAGACCGCCGCGGCGATCAGCAGCAGCAACAGGACGACGATGACCGCGCCGACCAGCTTGTTGCTCGCCTCGCTGAACGGACGGCCGCGCTTCGGCTTGTGGTCGGGCGACCAGCGGTCGCGCACCGGCTTGGTGGATGTCGCGGCGCCGGGCTTGGCGGTCGCGGCTTTCGCATCGACCTTGGCCGCGGGCACCTTGGCGGACGGCGTCTTCGCGGACGGCGCTTTTGCGGCGGGCGTCTTTGCGGCGGGCGGCGGTGACGTGGGCGCCGCCTCGGCAGCGCGCGTCGCACCAGCCGCCGGCGCAGCGGTGTCAGGCGTATCTGCTGCCTGCGTCTCGTCGTCGGTGGCCGGCATCGCCTCCGGCGTGTCCGCCGGGCGCGGCGGCGTGGCAGGCGCGGCGACGTCCGGCTCGACTGATGCCGTCGCGTCGCCGTCCTCGGACACGGCATCGTCCCCATAGCCGCCCGGCGCCGGATATTCCGCCTCGATCGCCTCGATCGCGCTGATCAGCGCCTGGCGCTTGCGATCGGCTTCCGCCTCGTCGCTGTGCTGCGCCGACTGCACGCGGAGAATGGCGCGCTCGGCCGCTTCGTAGACCACGAGGCGAAAATCCGGATCGGCGGCATTCCCCTTCTGCAGCGCGCGTCTGACGCTCTGTTCGATCGCGCTGGCCAAGGACGGTCACTCCACTTGCAAAGAGCCCCTCGGCGCCTTGCGCGCGATGGGAAGAGACGGGGCGACACTAATCGGCGCCCCTGCGGCGTTCAATCCCGTGCCCTGCCGGCAGCATAAGCATCGCCGTCTGGACCGAGGCTGACGCGGCGGCCGGCGAACCGGTCCGGCGCCCCTGCCCTTGCCCGCCCATTCTGGTATGGAGAGCGCGTTGCCGCGTTCGGCGCGGCTGAGATGTCAAAGGAGAAGCGCCATGTCACTCGAAGGCAAGGTCGCGATCGTCACCGGTGGCGCCAAGGGGATCGGCCAGGCCATCGCCCGCCGCTTCCTGCAGGACGGCGCCCGGGTGATCATCGCCGATGTCGACGAGCGGGCCGGCCTCGCTGCCGCCGCCGAACTGAAGGAGCTGGGCGAGATCCGCTCGGTGGTCTGCAACGTCGCCGACCGGCTGCATGTCCACAATCTCGTCGCCACCGCCCTCGACGATTTCGGCGACGTGGACATCCTCGTCAACAATGCCGGCATCGTCCACAAGGCCGACTTCCTCGATCTGGAGGAGGAAGCCTTCGACAAGGTGCTGAACGTCAACCTGAAGGGCGCCTTCCTGTGCGGCCAGGCGGTGGCGCGGCATCTGGTGCAGAAGGTCAAGGATGGCGGCGAGCCGGGATCGATCGTCAACATGTCGTCGGTCAACGCCGTCTTCGCCCTGCCCGACCAGGTCGGCTATTCGGTCTCCAAGGGCGGCATGAACCAGCTCACCAAGGTGATGGCCCAGTCGCTGGCGCCCTACGGCATCCGCGTCAACGCCATCGGGCCGGGCTCGATCATGACCGACATGCTGCGCTCGGTCGTCGCCGACAAGGATGCCACGGCACGCATCCTGTCGCGCACCCCGATGGGCCGTATCGGCGAGCCGTCGGAGATCGCCGCGCTGGCGGCCTTCCTCGCCTCCGCCGAGGCCAGCTACGTCACCGGCCAGACGCTCTATGCCGATGGCGGCCGCCTCGGCCTCAACTACACCGTCGCGCCGCCCGAGCCCGACTGATCGCTCGGCGGCAGGCCGCCCGGCCGCCGTCCCGCATCCCAGAACATTCCCAAAAAACAAAAGCGGCGCCGGATCACTCCGGCGCCGCTTTGACATGTCCCGTGGCCTTTGCGGCCGCGGGCGAACTCAGTTCTGGTTGCCGTCGTCTTCGTCGGTATCCGTGCTCTGCATCGAGGAGAGCTTGGCGAACACCGCCGCCGCGTCGAGCTCGCCCTCTTCGCGGTCTTCGCGCGAACGGTCCCAGTTCTGGGTCTGCGAGGCCGACAGCAGGCGCTCTTCCTCGGCGATCTCCTCGGGGCGGACGATGCCGCGCGAGGCCTTCTCGACTTCCAGGTCGAGATTGATCTGCGTGCACAGGCCCAGCGTCACCGGGTCCATCGGCTGCAGATTGGCCGAGTTCCAGTGGCTGCGGTCGCGGATCTGCTGGATCGTGTTCTTGGTCGTGCCGACCAGGTTCGAGATCTGCGAATCCTTCAGTTCCGGATGGTTGCGCACCAGCCAGAGAATCGCGTTCGGACGGTCCTGGCGCTTCGACACCGGCGTGTAGCGCGGCGCCTTGCGCTTGGCCTCGGGCACCCGCACCTTCGGCGCGGCGAGCTTCAGCTTGCGGTTCGGATCCTTCTCCGCCGCCTCGATCTCATCGCGCGACAGCTGGCCGGTCATGATCGGGTCGAGACCCTTGATGCCCTGGGCCGATTCGCCGTCGGCGATCGCCTTCACCTCGAGATGGTGCAGCGTGCAGAAATCCGCGATCTGTTCGAAGGACAGCGAAGTGTTGTCGACCAGCCAGACAGCGGTCGCTTTTGGCATCAATAATTGCTGTGCCACGATACAATCCTCCTAAGTGCCTGCCCCGGAAGGGCCGGCCGTGGATACTCACCACATGTACGGGAATTCGGGCGCCCTTATAGGCCGTTAGCCATATTGGTGCAAGGAAATCGCCGGATTTCCCGTGCGGCGACCCGGCAGGGGCCGCCGCGACGCGCTCAGCTTTCCAGATGGCGCGTCGTCAGGATGATCTTGCCGATGTGATCCTCGTCCATGTGGCGGTGCGCATCGGCGGCCTTCTCCAGCGGATAGACCTCGTCGATCAGCGGCTTCACCGTCCCCGCTTCCAGTAGCGGCACGACCTGCTCCGTCAGCTCCGACGCGATCACCGCCTTGAAGCTCACCGGCCGGTTGCGCAGGGTCGAGCCGGTGAAGGTCAGGCGCTTGCGCATCAGCGGCGTCAGGTCGATCTGCGCCTTCGGCCCCTTCAGGAAGGCGATCTGCACGATCCGCCCGTCCTCGGCCGCCAGCTGCAGGTTGCGCGGCGTGTACTCGCCGCCGACCATGTCGAGGATCACGTCGACGCCCTTGCCATCGGTCTTCTCGCGCAGCGCCTCGACGAAATCCTGCGTGCGGTAGTTGATGCAGGCCTCGGCGCCGAGGGATTCGGCCGCCCGGCACTTGTCGTCGCTGCCAGCCGTGGCGAACACCCGCGCCCCGAAATGCTTCGCCAGCTGGATCGCCGTCGTGCCGATGCCCGACGTGCCGCCATGGACAAGGAAGCTCTCGCCCGCCGTCAGCTTGGCCCGCTGGAAGACGTTGTGCCAGACGGTGAAATAGGTTTCCGGCACGCCGGCCGCCTCGATCATCGACAGCGATGTCGGCACCGGGATCGCGTTCACTTCGGCAACGGTCGCGTATTCGGCATAGCCGCCGCCCGGCACCAGCGCCATCACCCGGTCGCCGACGGCAAAGCGGCTGGCGCCCTCGCCCAGCGCCACGACGGTGCCGGCGATCTCGAGGCCCGGCCAGTCCGGCGCGTCGGCCGGCGCCGGATACATCCCCTGGCGCTGCATCACGTCCGGTCGGTTCACCCCGGCCGCGGCCACCGCCACCAGCACCTCGCCGGCGGCCGGCTTCGGCACCGGCCGCGTGCCGGGCTTCAGCACCTCGGGTCCGCCGAATCCGTCGAGAAGGGCTGCCTGCATGTCCTGGGGAATCGTCATGGTCTGCGTGTTCTCCGTGTTGGCCGACGCCACGAAACGTAGAGAAATTCCTACGAAAGCGAACCACCGTTAAGCCCTGAGTAAGGTTTCCGGGGTTTAACTGAGATCAGTCCAGATTGAAGGAACGCCGGATTGATGGATAGACGGAGCGGTTTCCGCCCCGTTTGACGCCTCCCTGTTGAAAACTCCTGAAGGGCCGCTCACGCGGCCCCTTTTTTTGACAGACCGGCGGAACCGTCCTGCCCCTGCCGCGCTTGCTTAACAGCAATTAACCTTGTCCAGCGCCCTCGCTTGCAAAGCCTTGGTAACGGACGCACCCTGTTCTCGTTCGACGATCGCGCCCTGTTCGCGGTCCGACCGATTCTGGCAGTGCGAAAAGGTGTCCGCGATGGGGAGTGAATTCGGCTCGATGACGATCCAATCCAACGGCACATCGGACGGCGACCGCACGATCCGGCTCGCCGAGCATCTGGCCTTCTCGCGCTCCTTCCAGCCGCTGTTCAACCAGGGCATGGCCCTGGTCGACGAGACGGCGATCTATCTCGACGGCGCCGGCCGGGTCGAGGCGAAGGCGCTGTCCAAGCACGGCACCACGCTCTACGCCGCCGAATCCATGCGCCTGACCACCCGGCTGATGCAGGTCGCCTCCTGGCTGCTGCTCCAGCGCGCCGCCAACCAGGGCGACATGTCGCGCGCCCAGGTCGAGGCCGAGAAGGTCAAGGTCCGTCTCGAAGGCCTCGGCAGCGCCAAGGACTCGCCGAATTACGGCGAACTGCCGGACGCCTTCCGCGATCTCGTCGAACGCGCCCTCATGCTGGAGCGCCGCATCGCCATGCTGGATCGCGAGATCTATGGCGAGAACGCCGCCGAGCCGGAGCACGCCGCGCGCAATCCCGTCGGCGAACAGATCGACCTTCTGAAGACCGCCTTCCACGGCTGACCGCTACCCGCGGTCGGCGAACGCCGATCGCCTCGTCCTGCGGGTCCACGGCCCGCCTTCCTGCGACGCAGGCGACGGTGTGTTCGCCGCCAAGCCGCAACCGCCCTCGCCTCCTTGCGTTCGCTCCCCACCCCTTCCAGCGAACCCAGGAGACAACGCGATGCGCGTGATCCAACTCAGCAAGCCCGGCGGCCTCGACCAGTTGCACCTCGTCGAGCGCGACGCACCGGGCGCGCCCGGTCCCGGCGAAATCCGCGTGCGGATTCGCGCCAGCTCCCTCAATTTCCACGATTACGGCGTCGTCAGCGGCCGCATGCCGACAGAGGACGGCCGCATCCCCATGTCCGACGGCGCCGGCACCGTGGAGGCCGTCGGCGACGGCGTCAGCGAGTTCACCGTCGGCGACCATGTCGTCTCGACCTTCTTCCCGCTCTGGCTCGACGGCGAACCACCGGTGGCCGACTTCAAGACCACGCCCGGCGACGGCGTCGACGGCTATGCCCGCGAGGAGGTCGTGCGTCCCGCCACCTGGTTCACCCATGCGCCGAAGGGTTTCAGCCACGCGGAAGCGGCCACCCTGACCACCGCCGGCCTCACAGCCTGGCGTGCCCTCGTCGTCGATGGCGGCATCAAGGCCGGCGACACCGTGCTGGTGCTGGGCACCGGCGGCGTCTCGATCTTCGCCCTGCAATTCGCCCGGCTGATGGGGGCCCGCGTCATCGCCACCTCCTCCTCCGACGAGAAGCTGAAGCGGCTGCGCGAGATGGGCGCCGACCACACGATCAACTACAAGCGCGACGAGAGCTGGGGACAGACCGTCCTCGACCTCACCGACGGCCGCGGCGTCGACCACGTCATCGAGGTCGGCGGCCCGGGCACATTGCCGCAGTCGATCACCGCCTGTCGCATCGGCGGCCACATTGCCCTCATCGGCGTCCTCACCGGGCGCGCCGGCGAAGTGCCGACTGCCGCCCTGATGGCCAAGCACCAGCGCCTGCAGGGGCTCATCGTCGGCAGCCGGCGGCACCAGATGGACATGGTCCGCGCCATCGACGCCATCGGCCTGAAGCCGGTCATCGACCGCAGTTTCGCGCTGGAGGACATCGCCGACGCCTTCCGCCACGAGGAATCGGGCGCGCATTTCGGCAAGATCTGCCTGGAATTCTAGGCGCCGATCGCCACGGCCGGGCGGCGCGTTTTGCACCGCCCGGCGCGTTAGACTTTGGTCTCATCTTGTGGCCCGGCGCGGCCGGCGCAGCGTTTCCCGCCATCGTGATCGCAGCCCGCAACGGCGCGCGCAGGCCCCGCCGGATTCGCGCCCCGGCGCGCCCGGACCTGCCTCTTCCGTAAACGTAAATCGCACTCAACCCCTTGCAAACCATTGGCTTGCGACTGCTCCACCTGCTGCAGCGCCGTTGCGCCTTGCCGCCACCCCGCGATCGGCCGGTCCCGCCCGGCGCGCGGCCTTCCTCACATGAGCGGCTGCTCAAGACGGCCATCTTCCACCTTGATTGACGTGGAGTTTTTAATCGGCAATCTTGCTCGCGCTGGGAGGCAACAGGTCATTCCGAGTGATTTCATAAGGGAGGAGTAGATAATGCTGCGCCGCAATAACAACGTTGAGAGCCTGTCCAAGTCGAATGACGGCGTTTCTCGCCGCAAGTTCCTGAGGGGTGGCGTCGTTGCTGCGGGAGCGGCTGCCGGCACTCTCGCTGCGCCGGCCGTGCTGGCCCAGTCGCCGCTGGTCGTGAAGATGCAGACGTCCTGGCCGGCCTCGGACATCTGGATGGATTTCGCCCGGCAATATGTCGAGCGCGTCGAGACCATGTCCGGCGGCCGCCTCAAGATCGATCTCCTGCCGGCCGGCGCCGTTGTCGCCGCCTTCCAGGTGATGGACGCGGTCAATGACGGCGTCATCGATGCTGCCCATTCGGTGTCGGCCTACTGGTACGGCAAGAACAAGGCCGCCTCGCTGTTCGGCACCGGCCCGGTCTTCGGCGGCAACCCGACCACCATGCTGTCGTGGTTCTACCAGGGCGGCGGCAGCGAGCTCTACAAGGAGCTGACCCAGGACGTCATGGGCCTGAACGTCATCGGCATGATGGGCTTCCCGATGCCGGCACAGCCCTTCGGCTGGTTCAAGGAGCCGGTCAACTCGGTCGCCGACATCGAGGGCTTCAAGTACCGCACCGTGGGTCTGGCTGCCGATCTGATGCAGTCCATGGGCATGAGCGTCGCCCAGCTTCCGGGCGGTGAAATCGTCCCGGCAATGGAGCGCGGCGTCATCGACGCCTTCGAGTTCAACAACCCCTCCTCCGACCGTCGCTTCGGTGCGCAGGACGTGGCCAAGAACTACTATCTCGGCTCCTACCACCAGGCGAGCGAGGCCTTCGAGTTCCTGTTCAACAAGGACTTCATGGAGGATCTCGACGACGACCTGCGGGCCATCATGGAATACAGCGTCGAGGCGGCCTCCACGGCCAACACGGCGCTCGCCCTCAACGAATATTCCAAGGACCTGCAGGAACTGCAGGACGTCGACGGGGTGACGGTCCGCCAGACTCCGCCGGAGATCCTGGAAGCCCAGCTGGAAGCCTGGAAGCAGCTGATCGTCGGGCTCGAGGAAGACACCTTCTTCAAGAAGATCCTCGACAGCCAGCGCGAATGGGTTGAGCGCGTCTCCTATTACGAGCTGCTCAACTCGCCGGATTACCGTCTGGCCTACAACTTCTTCTTCCCGGGCAAGCTGCCGAGCTGACGCCGGCTGCGTCGAAGAACGGAATGTCCGGCGGCTGATACCGCCGGACATTTCTGTACGAGGATCGGGAGTCCATGATCGCATTCATTCGTTTTGCCGACGCCCTGTCGGCAGCTTTCGGCAAGGCCTTTGCCTGGCTGATCATTCTCATGACGTTCGGGACGAGCTACGAGGTCTTTGTGCGATACGTCCTCGGATCGCCGACCCCCTGGGCCCTCGACGTCTCCTTCATCATGTACGGCACGCTCTTCATGATGGGCGGCGCCTATACGTTGTCGCGTAGCGGCCATGTCCGCGGCGACTTCCTGTACCGGATGTGGAAGCCCCGCACCCAGGCCATGGTCGACCTGGTGCTCTACGTCTTCTTCTTCTTTCCCGGCGTCACGGCGCTGATCCTGGCCGGCTGGAAATACGCCGCGCGCTCCTGGCGCTACGGCGAGGTCAGCGTCAACAGCCCGGCCGGCATTCCGATCTACCAGTTCAAGACCGTCATCGTCGCCGCCGGCATCCTCCTCTTCATCCAGGGCATTGCCGAGATGATGCGCTGCATCCAGTGCATCCGTGGCGGTGAATGGATCCGGCCCGAGGAAGACGTTCAGGAAACCGAGGACACCGTCCTCAACAAGGCGACCGCGGCCGAGAGAGATGCCCATCCATGAGTGACCCGCAACTCGCCCTGTTGATGCTGGGGCTGTTTATCTTCCTCGTCTTCCTCGGCTTTCCGATCGCCTTCACCCTCATGGCGATGGGTATCGGCTTCGGCTACTACGCCTATTTCGACCCCAACCGCATGTGGCGCAGCTACAACCGGCTCGACGAGCTGGCCTCTAGCTGGGACAGTTTCACGCTCTGGATAGACGGGTTCTTCAGCAACACGGTCTTCGACCTGTTCATCAACCAGACCTATACGGTGATGGCGAACGAGGTGCTGACGGCCGTCCCGCTGTTCCTGTTCATGGGCTACATCGTCGAACGCGCCAACATCGTCGACCGCCTGTTCACGACGCTCAACATCGCGTCCAAGAACATGCCGGGCTCGATGGGCGTTGCGGCGCTGATCACCTGCGCCCTCTTCGCCACGGCCACCGGCATCGTCGGCGCCGTCGTCACGCTGATGGGCCTTCTCGCCCTGCCGGCGATGCTGAACGCGCGCTACGACAAGTCCTTCGCCTCGGGCATCATCTGCGCCGGCGGCACGCTCGGCATCCTGATCCCGCCTTCGATCATGCTGATCGTCTATGCGGCGGCCTCCGGCGTCTCCATCGTGCGGCTCTATGCCGGCGCCCTGCTGCCGGGCCTGATCCTCGTCGGCCTCTATCTCGTCTACATCGTCGGACGCTCCATCCTGCAGCCGAGCGCCGCCCCGCGCCCGACGAAGGACGAGGTGCCGGACGTGCCGTTCCTGCGGCTGACCTTCATGATCCTGACGTCGTTCCTGCCGCTGGCCTTCCTGATCCTCGCCGTTCTCGGCTCGATCCTGTTCGGCCTCGCCACGCCGACCGAGGCGGCGGCGATCGGTGCCCTCGGCGGCATCCTGCTGGCCGTCGGCTACCGGGCCCTCACCTTCCAGCGGCTGCGCGAATCCGTCTATCTGACGGTCCGCACCACGGCGATGGTCTGCTGGCTCTTCGTCGGTTCCTACATCTTCTCCTCGGTGTTCTCCTATCTCGGCGGCGAGCAGGTGATCTCCGAGTTCGTCCGCGGGCTCGACCTGACGCCGCTGCAGTTCCTGCTGCTGGCCCAGCTGATCATCTTCCTGCTCGGCTGGCCGCTGGAATGGTCGGAGATCATCATCATCTTCGTGCCGATCTTCCTGCCGCTCCTGGAAATGTTCGGCATCGATCCGCTGTTCTTCGGCATCCTGGTCGCCCTGAACCTGCAGACCTCGTTCCTGACGCCGCCCATGGCCATGTCGGCCTATTACCTGAAGGGCATCGCGCCGCCGGACGTGAAGCTGACCGACATCTTCAAGGGCGTCCTGCCCTTCCTGATGATGGTGTTCCTGGCGATGGCGGTGGTCTATCTCGTCCCGCAGTCGGTCTACTACCTCCCGGAAGTCTTCTATGGCCGCTAGGAGTTCGTTGATCGACCTGCCGCCGCTCGACCTGCGCGAGCGGCTGGCAGGGGGCGCCGCGCGCGCGGCGGAGGTCGCCGACGGCGCCGCCGCCAGGGTGGAAAGCGATCCGGCGGCGGCCGCCGCCTTCGCCTGGTTCGATGCCGATTTCGCCCGCCGCCAGGGCGTCCATCTCGACACCCAGCGGGGGCGCCTGCGCTCGATCGGCGCGCTGCACGGCCTGCCGGTCGCGGTCGACGACATGATCGACGCGGCGCGCATGCCGGCCATCGCCGGCTTCGCCCCCTTCACCGGCCGCGTGCCGGAAGCCGATTCCGCCATCGTCGAGCGCCTGCGCTCGGCCGGCGCGCTCATCGCCGGCAAGACCGCGGTACGCGAACTCGGCATCGGCCCTGCGGTCCAGTCGACCGACACCGATGCCCCGGCCACCGGCATCGACGGCTGCGTCACGGCGGTCGCCCGCGGTGCCGTGTCCTTCGGCGTCGGCATGGCGGGCGACGGTGCGCTGATCCGCTCCGCCTCGGCCAGCGGCATCACCGGCTATACCCCGACCTTCGGCGCGATCCCGCGCCGCGGTGTCCGCGACGTGGCGCCTAGCCTCGACGCCCCGGGCGTCTGCGCCCGCAGCATCTCCGGCGTCGCGCTTCTGGCCGAATGCCTGTTCGGCAACGATCTGGCCGATCCCTCGACCGAGGCGACGCCGCATCCGCAGCTCCTTGCCCAGGCAGGCATGACGCCGCCCGTCGTGCCGACGCTGGCGATCGTGCGCACGCCCTGGTGGGACCGCGCCGATCCACTCACCCAGGAAGGCATCGGCGAGGTCGCGAGCGAACTCGGCGAGCGCTGCTTCGACGCCGATCTGCCGGATATCTTCGCCGACGGACTGATCCATGCCGAGCGGGTCCGGCTGGCCGAGGCCGCCAAGAACCTCTTCGGCACGCGCCAACGCTATCCCGGCGCCGTCTCGCCCGAGCTGACGGCCCTCCTGGAACAGGGCGACGCCATCCTCGCCCGCGACTACCTCGCCGCCCTCGACTGGCGCTCAGTGCTCTATGCGGGGCTGGAGGCGGTGCTGTCGCGCTGCGACGCCATCCTCACCCCCGCCGCCATCGGCCCGTCCCGGCCCGGCGTGGCGCCGGAGGGCGAGAACGTGTTCAATGCCCTGTGGACGTTCCTCGGGGTGCCCTCGGTGACGCTGCCGCTGCTGGAGACCCCCGATGGCCAGCCCATCGGCGTCCAGCTCGTCGGCCGGCGCGGCGAGGACGGCCGGCTTCTGCGCACCGCGCACTGGCTCGAAACGCAACTGACCAACGGGAGCGCCTGACATGACACTGGAACGCAAGCTGTCGCTGGTGGCCTACGCCGTCCTGTGCGCCTTCCTGCTGATTCTCATCGTCCACGTGCCGTCGCCGGATCTCGGCCTGGTGCTCCTGGCGACCGTGCTGCTGGCCGGCTACGACCTGTTCTTCCACGATCCGACGCCGAAGCCCTGACGCGCATCGCGCGCGGCGACAGCACACCGTCGCGCGGCCCCGCCGCGCGACACTTCCGGACCCCAGACAGCAAAAAGCCCGGCACGATGGCCGGGCTTTTTTCATGTCGACGCCGTGTCGGCGTCTTACATGCCGAGGCCTTCGTACCGCTTCTTGAAGCGCGACACGCGACCGCCACGGTCCAGCAGCTGCTGGTTGCCGCCGGTCCAGGCCGGATGGCTGGTCGGATCGATGTCGAGATTCATCTTGTCGCCGTCAGAACCCCAGGTCGACCGGGTCTGATACTCGGTGCCATTGGTCATCACGACGGTGATCGTGTGGTAGTCCGGGTGGATTTTGTCTTTCATCGCCTTCGATCCTTGGGTCTGGCCGGATCCCCGCCAAACCGACACAGCTGCGGACAGGGCCGCCTGCAGGTCTCGATGTCGCGGAGTTGGAAAGCGCGATCGCTTTCAAATTCGAGGACGAGCCTATACATGAGGGCACCTATCGGCACAAGAGCCGGAGACCATTCCCGTCGCGGTGTGCGCGGCGGGCCCATGAACTGCGAGAATGACTGGAGGCGGGCTTGCGCCAGATGACAGCCGGCGAGCGCGAAGCCGAACGCAAGCGCCGAGACCTGAAGCCCCTCGCCCGGCTGATTCCCTATCTGAAGCGCTACAAGGCCAAGGTCGCCGGCGCGATCTTCTTCCTGTCGCTGTCGGCCCTCACCACGCTCTCCCTGCCGCTTGCCGTGCGCCGGGTGATCGACAAGGGCTTCGACGCGCCCAGCACCGCCTTCATCGACACCTATTTCGCCATGCTGGTGGTCCTGGCCGCCGTTCTCGCGATCGCCAGCGCCGGCCGCTACTATTTCGTCATCACGCTGGGCGAGCGCGTCGTGGCGGATCTGCGCAAGGATGTCTTCTCCCGGGTCACGCGGCTGTCGCCGGGCTTCTACGACCGGGCGCTGACCGGCGAGATCGTCTCGCGCCTGACCGCCGACACCACCCAGATCAAGTCCGTTGTCGGCGCCACCGCGTCGCTGGCCCTGCGCAACGCCATCCTGTTCATCGGCGCCGTGGTCATGATGGTCATCACCAGCCCCGGCCTGTCGCTGATCGTCATCGCCGCGATTCCCGTCATCATCGTGCCGCTGGTCGCCTTCGGCCGTTCCGTGCGCCGCCGCTCGCGCTACGCCCAGGACACGCTGGCCGATGCCACCGCCTATGCCACCGAGGCGATCGGCGCCGTGCGCACCGTCCAGGCCTTCACCAGCGAGACCGCCACCAGCAACCGCTTCGCCGCCGCCGTCGACCGCGCCTTCCAGGCCGCCCGCGCCTCGGTCAGCGCCCGCGCCTTCCTCACCGCCTTCGCCATCTTCCTGATCTTCTCCTCGATCATCGCCGTCCTGTGGATCGGCGCCCAGCAGGTCACCGAGGGCACCATGAGCGGCGGCACGCTCGGCCAGTTCCTGCTTTACGCCGTCTTCGCCGCAGGCGCTGTGGGCCAGCTCTCGGAGGTCTGGGGCGAGATCGCCCAGGCCGCCGGCGCCGCCGAGCGCCTGTCCGAGCTCCTGGCCGAGGAACCGGCCATCCGCTCGCCCGCAGATCCCGTCGCCCTGCCCCGGCCGGCGCGCGGCGAGGTCGTCTTCGACCGGGTCAGCTTCGCCTATCCGACGCGGCCCGACGTCTCGACGGTCCACGATCTGTCCTTCACCGTGAAGCATGGCGAGACCGTCGCCATTGTCGGGCCGTCCGGCGCCGGTAAGTCGACCATCTTCTCGCTGATCGAGCGCTTCTACGACCCCGATGCCGGCCGCGTCCTGATCGACGGCGTCGACGTGCGCGCGGCTGATCTCGAAGAGCTGCGCAGCCGCATCGCCCTCGTCCCCCAGGACGTGACCATCTTCGCCGCGACCGCCGCCGAGAACATCGGCTTCGGCGATCCGGACGCGTCGCGCCCGCAAGTGGTCTCGGCGGCCCGCTCGGCGCTGGCCGAAGGCTTCATCGAGGCCATGCAGGACGGCTACGACACGGTCATCGGCGAGCGCGGCATTACCCTGTCGGGCGGCCAGCGCCAGCGCGTGGCGATCGCCCGGGCGATCCTGCGCGACGCGCCGATCCTGCTCCTCGACGAGGCGACCTCCGCCCTCGACGCCGAAAGCGAGATCCTCGTTCAGCGGGCGCTGGAAAAGCTGATGGAGGGCCGCACGACGCTGGTCATCGCCCATCGCCTCGCCACGGTCTTGAAGGCCGACCGCATCCTCGTCCTCGACGGCGGCCAGATCGTCGAGGAAGGCACCCACGCCTCGCTCATCGCCAAGGACGGCATCTATGCCCGTCTCGCCCGCCTGCAGTTCGAGGCCGGCCGCACCGACGCGATGCTCGGCGCCGCCGAATAGCAGCGCAGACTCGGCGCACGGCAGCGCCGCGTCCCATCCAGGCGAGCCGTCTCGCCCTTGCCGGGACCGTACACCCCGAGGGCTGGCGTCCCGGCTAATCCACCTCGGGCATGGTCGCGGTCACCTCGATCGCCGCATACCAGGCGGCGAGATCGGCGATGTCGTCGTCTTCCAGCCCCTGTGCGATGATCGACATCTGCTGGTGCTGGCGCGCGCCCGAGCGGAACGCCTTGAGCTGCTCGACGAGATAGAAGGCGCTGTCGCCGGCGATGTTCGGCGCGTCCGGCGCCGTCGCCACGCCGTCGAGGCCGTGGCAGGTGGCGCACATCGCCGCCTTCTCCTTGCCGGCCGCCAGATCGGCGGCCATGGCGGCGGGGGTGGCGAGAACGAGCAGCGCTGCGGCAAGGCCGCGCGGCAAAAACGTGGTCATGGGGTTATCCGTCTGGAGGGTGGCGGGCCGCGCCGATGTCCCGGCGCGGCCCTGTCGGCGTGTCAGGCGCCTATTTGGTGTAGGCGATCCGGTAGATCGCGCCGGCCAGATCGTCGGAGACCAGCAGCGAGCCGTCCTTCAGCGTCGCCACGTCCACCGGACGGCCGATATATTCGCCGCTGTCCGACAGCCAGCCGTCGGCGAAGACTTCCGTCTCCTTGGCCGAGCCGTCCTCGTTGAGCGAGGTGAACATCACCCGCGCGCCGATCGGGTCGGTCCGGTTCCACGAGCCGTGCTGGGCCGAGAAGATGCCGCCGCGATATTTCCGCGGGAAGCTGTCGCCGTCATAGAAGGTCATGCCCAGATCGGCCGCATGGGCGTCCATCTCGACCTCCGGCATCACCACGTCGGCCGGGATCTCGGCGTTCTTGTACTCGTTGGTGCGCACGCTGCCGCCGCCATACCAGGGAAAGCCGAAATCCTGGCCGGCTGCGGTCGCCCGGTTCAGCTCGCCCGGCGGGATGTCGTCGCCCATACCGTCGACCTGGTTGTCGGTGAACCACAGCTCGCCATTGTCCGGGTTGAAGTCCATGCCGACCGAATTGCGCACGCCGGTGGCGTAGACCTCGCGGCCGCTGCCGTCACGCTCCATCCGCACGATGCCGCCGATGCCCTCGCGCTTGTAGAGGTCGCTCTTCTCCTCGGGCGGCACGTTGTAGGGCTGGCCGAGCGAGACATAGAGCTTGTTGTCCGGCCCGATCCGGCAGACGCGGGCGGTGTGGTTGAAGGATTCCTCGGCGGCCGGAATCAGCTCGCCCTTGTCCACCACCACGCCGACGGCCACGTCCGGGCTCTCGTAGAAGAACTCGGCGGCCGGCAGCACCAGCACCCGGTTCTGCTCGGCGATGAACAGGAAGCCGTCATCGGAGAAGCAGACGCCGTTCGGGATGGTGAAGTCGATCGACGGGGCGAACTGCTTCACCTCGTCGGCCACCCGGTTACGGTCGCGGTCGGTGATCGCCCAGACGGTCTGCTTGCGGGTGCCCACGAAGGTGGCGACGCCCTGCGGCCCGACGGCGATGTGGCGGGCGTCAGGGACCACCGCGAACAGCGAGATCTCGAAGCCGTCCGGCAGCGTGATCGCTTCCAGGTTCTTGCGCAGCTGATCGGCATATTCGCCGGTCTGGTCGATGGTCTGGAAGTCCATCGATGTGCCGGTCGACTGCATGCCCTGCAGCTTCTTCATGTTGTCGTCGGATTGCGCCGCCGCCGGCGACACCGCCATGAGTGCGAACACGGCGACCGTGCTCATCAGGATCCTGTGCATGTTTCCTCCCCTGCCGCGCTGGGCGCGATCGTTGTGGAGGGGGTGCCCTTCCCCTCGGGCAGGATGCTGGCATGGGGGTCGCGACAAGGTCAATCACGCAGCGCGGCAGTTCGCTCCGCCGCAGCGCGCCGCAAGGTCGCAGGCTTTGCGGCGGCGCGCGGGGCGCGCCGGCTCAGCGTTCGGTCAGCTTGAACTCGATGCGCCGGTTGCGGGCGCGGGCCTCGGGCGTGTTCTCGGGATCGATCGGCTGGTATTCGCCGAAGCCAGTCGCCGCCAGCCGCTCGGGCGGCACCCCCTGGCTGATCAGATACTTGACCACCGCGCCGGCGCGCTCGGTCGACAGCTCCCAATTGTCCTCGAACCGGCCGCCGGAGATCGGCACATTGTCGGTGTGCCCATCGACCCGGATGATCCAGTTGATGTCCGACGGGATCTCGCGGTTGAGCGCGACGATCGCCTCGGCGAGCTTGGCCATCTCGTCGGTGCCTTCCTCCTGCAGGACGTCCGAGCCCGAGGGGAACAGCACTTCCGACTGGAACACGAAGCGGTCGCCGACGATGCGGATGTTCTCGCGATCCGACAGGATCTCGCGCAGCCGGCCGAAGAAGTCCGAGCGGTAGCGCGACAGCTCCTGTACCCTTTGGGCCAGCGCCACGTTCAGGCGCCGGCCGAGATCGGCGATCTTGGTCTGGCTTTCCGCGTCGCGGCTCTCCGACACCTCCAGCGCCCGCTCCAGGGCGCCGATCTGCTGGCGCAGGGCGGCAAGCTGCCGGTTGAGCAGTTCCACCTGCGAGCGGGCCCGCTGCGACAGCTCCTGCTCCTCGCTGAGCGCCGTCTGCAGGCCCTCGACCCGGGCCGAGGCGGCGGCGGCCGAGCCCGATCCCGATTCCAGCGCCTCCTGCAGGCGCGAGCGCTCCTCCTCGATGCCGGCGAGTGAGGCCCGCAGATTGGCGATCTGGTCCTCGTTGTCCTGGGTGGTCGAGCGCTCCAGCGCCAACAGCTGCGTCAGCTCGTTGATCTGGCTGTTCAGCCGGTCGAGCACCTCGTCCTTGCCGGTGATCTCGCGGCTGAGCAGGAACTGCGCCAGCACGAACACCGACAGCAGGAACATGATCGCCAGCAGCAGCGTCGACAGCGCATCGACGAAGCCCGGCCAGTAATCGACCGACCGATCGCTCCTGCGGTTGCGCGACAGCGCCATGGCTAGGGTTCCTTGCGCTTGTCGCCGAGACTGCCGGCGAGCCGGTCCAGCACCTGCCGCAACTCGCGCTGCTCACCGGCCTGGGTCTCCACGAAGTCGCGCAGCATCTGCTGCTCGCTGCGCATGTGGGTGACGAGGCCCTGGATGCTCTCGGCCAGATTGGCCATGGCGGCGCTGGTGCGCGGTGTCGTGGTCTGGTCCTTGGCGATCTTGTCGATCTGCTCGGACAATTGCCGCAACTGCTCCGAACCGCCGGCGGCGACCTGCGCCCCCTCGCCCGTCGGCGGCAGCACCATGTCGGAGCCGACATCGGTCACCGAGGACAGCCAGTTTTCCAGCTCGGTATAGAACCGGTTCTGCGCCCGCCCGACCTGCAGGTCGAGAAAGCCGAGCACCAGCGAGCCGGACAGGCCGAACAGCGACGAGGAAAACGCCGTGCCCATGCCCGACAGCGGCGCGGCGAGGCCCGCCTTCAACGCGTCGAGGACGCTGGCGGTGTCGCCGGCGGCCGGATCGAGGCCCTGGATGGTCGCGCCGATCGAGCCGATGGTGCGCAACAGGCCCCAGAACGTGCCGAGCAGGCCGAGGAAGACCAGGAGGCCGATCAGGTAGCGGGCGATGTCGCGGGTCTCGTCGAGGCGCGTGGCGATCGAATCGAGGATCGAGCGCATCGAATGGGTCGACAGCGAGATCGAGCGCCGGCGGCCGATCAGGCCGCGCATCGGCGCCAAAAGCACCGGGTCCTTCAGCCGGTCGAAATCCGACGAGCCCTCGCGGAAGGCGTTGACCCAGCGGACTTCGCGCGACAGCCGCAGCACCTGCAGGAAGGCCAGCAGGATGCCGACGGCCAGAACGCCGATGATCAGGCCGTTCAGCCCGGGATTGGTGGCGAAGGCGGTGGAGATCTGCCGGCCGAGGATTGCCGCCACGAAGGAGGCCAGCGCCAGGAACACCAGCATCGACCACAGGAAGACCATGGGGCTCGACAGCCGGTTCGGATCGAAATCATCCGGCCGCCCGGTGTTGTCCGTAGACGATCTGAAGACCTGCATCGCGTTCCAATCAACTCCGCCGGTTCGGGTCCACGGCACGGACCCCGCTGCCCGCGTTCACTCGAACCATAAGGCAAGGTAAGGAATAATGCGGCTCTTTTAAACGCCCGTTACGGCGCCCCGCCAGCCGTCCCCGGCCGTCTGCCCCGGCCGACGATACGGCCGCGGTCGTCTCAGCCGTTCTGGGCGGCGGCCGTGCGCTTGCGCTCGGCCAGGGCAATCTGGTCGCTCAGCGCCTTGCGCATGAACTCGTTGCCGCAGATCACGTCGCCGATCTCGTGGTCGAACTTGGCGCCGTTCATGCCGCTGATGAAGCCGCCCGCCTCGCGCACCAGGATCGAACCGGCGGCCACGTCCCAGGGCTTCAGCTTGCGCTCCCAGAAGCCGTCGAGCCGGCCGGCCGCCACATAGGCCATGTCGAGAGAGGCCGCGCCCATGCGGCGCACGCCCGAGGTCTCGCCCATGATCTGGCGCAGCTCGTACAGATAGCCGGCATGGTCGCCATGGCCGAGAAACGGCGTGCCGGTGCCGAACAGCGCTTCCGCCAGCGACTTGCGGGCCGCGACCCGCAGGCGCCGGTCGTTGACGAAGGCACCGCCGCCCTTCTCCGCCGTGTAGAGCTCGTCCATCGCCGGGTTGAACACCACGCCGGCGACGATCTGGCCGTCACGCTCGAGGCCGATCGAGATGGCGAATTGCGGAATGCCGTGCAGGAAGTTGGTGGTGCCGTCCAGCGGGTCGACGATCCAGCGGTGCTGCGGGTCGTTGCCCTCGACGACGCCGCGCTCCTCCATCAGGAAGCCCCAGTCCGGGCGCGCCCGCGACAGTTCCTGGTGGACGATCTCCTCGGCCCGCCGGTCGGCATTGGACACGAAATCCGCCGGTCCCTTCATCGAGACCTGCAGGTTCTGCACCTCGCCGAAGTCGCGGATCAGGGAACGGCCGGCCTTCATGGCGGCCTGCGTCATCACATGGAGAAGCGCGGATCGGGCCATCGTCTGCTTTCGTCGAATAAGAGTGGGCCGCCCGGATGGCGGCCGCCGTCAGGAAATCTCGGGCTCAGCCTCAGTCGGCGCGGCGCAGATAGGTGATCTCGTTGGTGTCGACGAGAATGCGCTCGCCGGTCTCGATGAACGGCGGCACCATCACGCGCATGCCGTTCTCCATCACCGCCGGCTTGTAGGACGAGGCCGCGGTCTGGCCCTTGACCACCGGGTCGGCCTCGACGATCGCCAGCACCACCTGGTCGGGCAGCTTGATGCCGATCGGCTTGTCCTCGTGGCTTTCCACCGTGACCATCATGCCGTCCTGCAGGAAGGCCGTGCGCTCGCCGACGAAGTCCTTCTGGAGCTCCAGCTGCTCGTAGGTCTCGGTATCCATGAACACCAGCATCTCGCCCTCGGCGTAGAGGAACTGGTAGTCCTTCTGCTCCAGGCGGACGCGCTCGACGGTCTCGGAGGCGCGGAAGCGCTCGTTCAGCTTGGTGCCGTCGATCAGGTTCTTCAGCTCGACCTGGGCGAAGGCGCCGCCCTTGCCGGGCTTCACATGGGCGGTCTTCACCGCCGCCCACAGGCCGCCATTGTGCTCGATGACGTTGCCGGGGCGAATTTCGTTTCCGTTGATCTTCATCGATGCTCTCGAAGGGTTCTCGCGTCGGCGACGATCCGGTCGCACGGCAGCGGCAGCGTTATTGATCGGCAGGCTCGCTCGCCGGAAGGGGGCGGCCGGCCGGTGCCGGGCTCCATGCCTTCGTCTGACGATCTCTGCGGGTCGGGGCTCAAGACCATAATTTACCCCGCCATTCAAGCCTCGTGGCGGGTTTCGGCTGTCCCGCTCAGCGCAAACGGAACCGGTTGGCCGCCTCCAGGGCCGACTTCTGGGTCTGCGGATCGAGCCCGCGGAAGAAGTCGTCGAGGGTCGGGTCGGAGTTTTCCACCCGCTTGGCCAGCACCGCCCATTTCGCCGCCTGCAGCCGGTCCGGCGCCGTTCCCACCCCATCCTTGTAGAGATGCGCCACCCGGTTGATGGCGATGGGATTGCCCCGGTCGGCCGCCCGCTTGAGGAAGCGGAAGCCGTCCTCGAGCTGCGGCGGACCGCCCTTGCCGTTGATCAGCCAGATGCCGAATTCCACCTGTGCCGCGCCGAGGCCGTTGATCGCCGCCGCCCGCAGCCATTTGCGCGCCACGGCACTGTCGGCCTGCACGCCGCGGCCATATTCATAGAGCTGCGACATGGCGTATTGGGCGTCGGCGACGCCGGCATTGGCGGCCTTCTGGAAATAGCCGAAAGCCTCCTCGAAGCCGCCCGAGGGCGAGGCCTGGACGATCATCTGGGCGTAATTGTACTGGGCCAGCGGCAGGCCCTGCTCGGCCGCCGCCGCCATCAGGTCGCGCGCCTTGGCGATGTCCGAGGCGACCACGGTCCCGTCGAGCAGCATCAGCGCGAAGCGGAACTGGCCCTCGGCGCTGCCGGCCTTGGCCGCCGCCTCGTACCAGTGCGCCGCCTTCTGCAGATCCTGCGGCACGCCGAGTGCCCGCGAATAGATTTCGCCGAGCAGCGTCTGCGCCGCCGGGTCGCCGAGATTGGCGATCGGCTCGGCCAGCTTCAGCGCCGTCAGGTAGAAGCCGCGCTGATAGGCGCCGTAGGCGAGATCGCTGGGGGACGGCTGCTGGCCTTCGGCCGGCGGCGCCTTGGGCGCGACCTCCGCGGGCACCGGCAGCGCCTCGCCCTGCGCGCCCTCGGTCAGCGTGCCCTGGTCCAGCGTAGCCGGTTCGGCCGCCGCGGCCTCAGCCGGCGCATCGTCGCTCTGGGCCCGGGCCGGCCCGGCGCCGATGATCAGCGCCGCCAGGCCCGCTAGAAGGACAAGCCGCCCGCCGGCCGCTCGTTCGGGCGCTCTCATGCGGCCGCGCTTTCGAACCAGGCGTCGATCAGGCTATTGGCCCGCGCCACCATCTCGCCCGCCGCATCCGGCTGGGCGAAGACGGCAGCCGACAGGGCGATGAACTCGGCCCGTGTCGCCGCGGCCTCCACCACGCTCTCGATGTCCGAACCGGCCAGGACGATGCAGGGCAGTTCGACGATCTCCGCCCACCATTCGCCCATGGCGATGCTCTTGGGATGCGGGTTCGGATCGACGTCGCCGCCGAACCGGCCGAACATCAAGTAGTCGGGGCGCAGCTCGCCGGCTTCCAGCGCGTCGTGCCGGGTCTCGAAGCCCGAGGCGCCGACGATCAGCTTCGGCGCGAAGCGCTCCATGGCCTCGCCCAGTTCGGCCGGATCGCCCGACGTCAGGTGAATGCCGTCGGCCTGGACGCGGCCGGCACACTGGGTGTCGTCGGCGACGATCGCCGCGGCGCCGGCCGCCTGGATGATCGGCACCAGCTTCTCGGCAAGGTTCTGGAAGGAGACGGCGTCGCGGCCGGCCGGGTCGAGAATGACCGAGGCGACGTCGCCGCCGGCAAGCGCGGCCTGCACGGCCGTCACGGCATCAGCGTCGCCGAGCGGCGTGGTCAGGAGTACGAGCCGGGGACGGATGTATTCGGTGTCCATCGAAAATCTTGACCTTGCATGTCGGGCGCCGATCGTCGTGTCGGCGGTTTCGCGAAAGGCTTTAGCAAATCACTCGCCGGGTGGGAAACATCCGCCGTGCCGCGGCCGCGCCCACTGCCGATGCCCCGGCGCATCTCGCCGGATGCCGCCATGGCCCACAGTTGCCATGGCGGTGTGACGGTTCTACTCCTGCGGCACCTTCGTTTGCCGACTCCGACCGGAAGCCGTCCGCCGCGTGATCACCGACCCGCTGTTCTATCTCGTCGCGATCCCCGCGGTGTTTCTCGTCGGCCTTGCCAAGGGTGGCTTCGGTGGCGCGCTGACGCTGGTCGGCGTCCCGCTCATGGCCGTCGTCATCTCGCCGGTCACCGCCGCGGCGATCATGCTGCCGGTGCTGGTGGCCATGGACATCGTCGGCCTCGTCGCCTGGCGCGGCACCTTCGACCGCCGCGTCATCGCCATCATGCTGCCGGCCTCCTTCGGCGGCGTCCTTCTCGGCTATCTCACCGCCACCATGGTCTCCGCCGACGGCATCCGCCTCGTCATCGGCCTTTTGGCGCTGTGGTTCGCCGCCGAGTGGTTCTGGCGCTCGCGCCATCAGCTCGAGCCACGGCCGCGCAACACCGCCAAGAGCCTGAGCTGGGGCGCCATCGCCGGCTTCTCCAGCTTCGTCAGCCATGCCGGCGGCCCGCCCTTCCAGGTCGCGGTCATGCCGCTGCGCCTGCCGCCGCCGGTCTATGCCGGCACGTCGGTGCTGTTCTTCGCCTCCACCAATGCCGTCAAGCTGATCCCCTATTTCCTGCTCGGCCAGTTCTCGGCCGACAATCTGGCGACCTCGGCGGTGCTCATGCCGCTGGCGCCGGTCGCCACGCTTGCCGGCGTCTGGCTGGTGCGCCGCGTCGACCCGAAGGCCTTCTACTGGATCGCCTACATGGTGCTGGTGCCGGTCGGCCTGAAGCTCATCGTCGACGGCGCCCGGGCGCTGTTCTTCTAGGGCCCTCTGCCGGCGTTCCGCGCAATCCGCCGTGACGCGCGCCTCCCGATCTTCTATAGAACAGCCCCAAACGGGGGAGTTCGGGACGAAACACATGGGCATCTACGACGAGCATCTCGATCGCAACGCGGCCAATTACCAGCCGCTGACGCCGCTCAGCCACCTGGCCCGCGCGGCGCTGGTGCATCCGGACCGGGTCGCCATCATCCACGGCGCACTGCGGCGGACCTATGCCGAGTTCTACGCGCGCTCGCGCCGCCTCGGCTCGGCGCTGGAACGGCGCGGCATTGCGCGCGGCGACACCGTCGCGGTGATGCTGTCCAACACGCCGGCCATGCTCGAGGCCCATCACGGCGTGCCCATGACCGGGGCCGTGCTCCTGTCCATCAACACCCGCCTCGACGCCGACATCATCGCCTTCCAGCTCGACCATTCCGAAGCCAGGGTCGTGCTGGTCGATCGCGAATTCTCCGGCGTCATGGCCGAGGCGCTGAGGAAGGCCAAGGTCACGCCCCTCGTCGTCGACTACGACGATCCGGATTTCCCCGCCGACGCCCCGGTCGCCAAGGGACCGGCCATCGGCAGCCTGGAATACGAGGCGCTCGTCGCCGAGGGCGACCCGGACTATGTCTGGCACATGCCCAACGACGAGTGGGACGCCATCTCGCTCAATTACACCTCCGGCACCACCGGCAATCCCAAGGGCGTTGTCTACCACCATCGCGGCGCCGCACTGATGGGCTACGCCAATGTCATCGCCTCCGGCATGGGCCGCTATCCGGTCTATCTGTGGACGCTGCCGATGTTCCACTGCAACGGCTGGTGCTTCCCCTGGACCCTCGCGGTTCAGGCCGGCACCCATGTCTGCCTGCGCTGGGTCCGGGCGAAGGCGATGTTCGACGCCCTCGCCGATCACGGCGTCACCCATCTGTGCGGCGCGCCGGTGGTCATGGCGACACTGATCAACGCCGATGCCGGCGACAAGCGCGACTTCGACCAGACCGTCACCTTCAACACCGCCGCGGCCCCGCCGCCGCAATCGGTGCTGTCGGGCATGCGCGACGCCGGCTTCGAGGTCACCCATCTCTACGGCCTGACCGAGACCTACGGCCCCGCCGTGGTCAACGAATGGAAGGACGAGTGGAACGCCCTCGACGGCCCGGCCCGCGCCGCCCAGACGGCGCGCCAGGGCGTGCGCTATCCGGCGCTGGAGGATCTGGCGGTGATGCATTCGGAGACGATGGAGAAGACCCCGGCCGACGGCGAGACCATCGGCGAGGTCATGTTCCGCGGCAACATCGTCATGCGCGGCTATCTGAAGAACCCCGAGGCCTCCGCCGAGGCGTTCCGCGGCGGCTGGTTCCATTCCGGCGATCTCGGCGTCCTGCACGAGGACGGCTATATCGAGCTGAAGGACCGCGCCAAGGACATCATCATCTCGGGCGGCGAGAACATCTCCTCCATCGAGGTCGAGGACGCGCTCTACCAGCACCCGGATGTCGCGACCGCCGCGGTGGTCGCCAAGCCGGACGAGAAATGGGGCGAGACGCCGCTGGCCTTCGTCGAGCTGAAGCCCGGCCGCAGCGTCACCGAGGCCGATCTCATCGCCCATTGCCGCGAGCGGCTGGCGCGCTTCAAATGCCCCAAGGAGATCCGCTTCCAGGAGGTCCCCAAGACCTCGACCGGCAAGATCCAGAAATACGTGCTGCGCAAGGCGATCGGCTGAGAATGGCGGCGCGGCGCCCGGGCCCGGACAAAAAACGCCCCGACACCGTTGCCGGTGCCGGGGCGGAATTGCTTGGGAGGTTTGAGATCAGCCGGCGGGCTGGCGCAGCCGCTCGATCTCGTCCTTCAGTTGGAGCTTCTTTCGCTTCATCTCCCGGAGTTCCGAATCCCTCATCGCCGGTTTCGATACCAGCGCAGCTGAAATCTCGTGGTCGAGCGCCGAGTGGCGTTGTTCCAGCGTAGCGAGATGGGTATCCAAGGACATGGCTTCTCCCTTCGTGAGTTAGGTCGCGGTCCGCAATGCGAACCGGAGCCAGCAACCAGTCGACGGTGTCACAAGAGTGTCGCACTGTCGATTGGTCCGGCGGTCGCTATCGTCCGATGGGCGGTTTTGCTAATCGTCCGTCACGACTGTCTGGACAATTGTCGAGACCCCGGTTCGGTTGCACGCGGCGGTGCCTGAAAGGAACAGAATGGCGGATCAGGAACAGGCGGCCTTGAGGCTGCAGGTGGCGCGTCTGCGGCAGGAACATGCCGATTTCGATGCGGCCGTGAACGCGATGGTCGCAACCGGCTGCGACCGGCTGCAGGTCCAGCGCATGAAGAAGAAAAAGCTGACCATCCGGGACCGCCTGCAGGATCTGGAGGATCAGATCATTCCGGACATCAGCGCATGAGCGACGCCGCCCTCTCCCCGCTCGTCGCCATCATCATGGGCAGCCAGTCCGACTGGTCGGTGATGAAGAACGCCGCCGACACGCTCGACGCCCTGGCCATCGGCTATGACGCGCAGATCGTCTCGGCCCACCGCACGCCCGAGCGCCTCTACGATTTCGCCCGCGGCGCGAAGGCTGCCGGCTTCAAGGTCGTCATCGCCGGGGCCGGCGGCGCCGCCCATCTCCCCGGCATGACCGCGGCGATGACGCCGCTGCCGGTGTTCGGCGTCCCGGTCGAAAGCCGTGCCCTGTCCGGCCAGGACAGCCTCCTCTCCATCGTCCAGATGCCCGCCGGCGTGCCCGTCGGAACCCTGGCCATCGGCCGCGCCGGCGCCGTCAACGCGGCGCTCCTCGCCGCCAGCGTGCTCGCATTGTCCGACGACGCCCTCGCCGGCCGCCTCGATGCATGGCGCCAGGCCCAGACCGACGCGGTCGCCGCCGCGCCCGTGGATACCCCGTGAGCAGGACGCCGCGCGCCCCCGGTGCCGAAGCGCGCTTCGCCATGCCGGACACCGCCATCGGAATCGTCGGCGGCGGCCAGCTCGGCCGCATGCTGGCCATGGCCGCGGCCCGGCTCGGCTACCGGGTGATCGTGCTCGATCCCGACGCCGGCTGCCCCGCCGCCCAGGTCGCCAACGCCCAGATCGTCGCCGCCTATGACGACGTCGCCGCCCTGCGCGACCTCGCCGCCCGCACCAGCGTCGTCACCTATGAATTCGAGAATGTGCCGGTCGAGCAGATCCGCGCCGCCGTCACCGCCGTGCCGCTCTATCCGCCGGCCGAGGCGCTGGAAGTCGCCCAGGACCGCGTCGTCGAGAAGGCGTTTCTCAACGGCATCGGCGTCGCCACCGCCGAATGGCGCGCCATCGACAGCGTCGCCGAACTCGGCCACGCCCTCGTCGAGCTCGACGGCGACTGCATCCTGAAGACCCGCCGCTTCGGCTATGACGGCAAGGGTCAGGCCTCGATCCGCAAGGGCGGGCCCCATGCCGACGTCTTCGAGAGCCTCGGCGGCGTGCCGGCGATTCTCGAGAAGAAGGTGCCCTTCGCCTACGAATGCTCGATCATCGCGGCGCGCGGCATCGACGGCAGCGTCGTCGCCTACGATCCCGCCGAGAACGTCCACCGGCTCGGCATCCTGTACAGCTCGACCGTCCCCGGCCGGGTCTCGCCGCAGGTCGGCGAAGCGACGAAGGCCGTCGCCGCCAGCATCCTCGCCAAGCTCGGCTATGTCGGCGTCATCGGCGTCGAGTTCTTCGTGCAGGGCGACGACACCATCCTCGTCAACGAGATCGCTCCGCGGGTGCACAATTCCGGCCACTGGACCGAGGCGGCCTGCGTCGTCTCGCAGTTCGAGCAGCATGTGCGGGCGATCGCCGGCCTTAAGCTCGGCTCCGCCGCACGTCACTCGGACTGCGTCATGGAGAATCTCATCGGCGACGACGTGAAGCGCGTCGATGCGATTCTCGCCGAGCCCGCCACCCTCCTCCATCTCTACGGCAAGCCGGAAGCAAGGCCCGGCCGCAAGATGGGCCATCTGACCCGGCTGACGGACTGAATCAGCGCAAATCGGGCGTCACAGCGCGGTCGCAATGGCGCCGGGAGCGTTGACAAAAGCTGCCGGCAAAGCTATTTCGGCACCAATCTTTCCGGGCGTGCCGCTGCGGCGCGCCCATCATTTTGCGGCGGAACGGCCAGCCCCGATCCTCGCGTCTAACATTCCGGTGTTGTCATGAAGATCAAGAACTCGCTCAAGTCCCTCGCGACCCGTCACCGCGCCAACCGCATGGTGCGCCGCAAGGGCCGCGTCTACATCATCAACAAGGTGGCACCGCGCTTCAAGGCGCGCCAGGGCTGATGCCCCTGGGGACCGGCCTCGCCCGTCCCCGCCCCTTCGATCACGAAGTTTCTGATTGACGCTGCGCTGCGGAGAATTAACCTCTCCGCATGCGCGGCGTTTTTCATTGTCTCACCCTTGGTGTCTGCTTTCTCGCCCCGTGCCTCGCCCCGGCGCTGGCACAGGACGGCGAGCCGCCGTCGCTGATCGAGCCCGATCGTCCGCCTGAGGCCGCGCCCCGGCCCGGACCGGACGATTCGCAATCGCCGCCCATGGTGATTCCGCCGCCAGATGAAGGCATGACCGACAATCCCGACGCCTTCGGCAGCGCCCCCGTCGCCGAGGACGAGGTCTCAGACGAGCCCGAGCCCCAGGTCGCCGACGAGACGCCGGAGCAGGAACTCGACCGCCTCTTTGCCGAGCTGCGCAAACAGGCCGACGAACGCGCCGCCCGCCGCATTGCCGGCCGCATCGAGCGGCACTGGCGCCGCAGCGGCAGCGCCACCATCGACCTCCTGATGCAGCGTGCCGCCCTCGCCATGACCCGCGAGGACAACGCCGCCGCGCTCGACCTGCTCGACCAAGCGCTGGTCATCGCGCCGCATTATCCGGAGGCGTGGAACCGCCGGGCGACGCTGAATTTCTCGATGAACAGGCTGGGCAAGTCGCTGGTCGACATCGAGCAGACCCTGCTGCGCGAGCCGCGGCACTGGGGCGCCCTGATGGGCCTCGCGATGATCCTCGAACAGACCGGCCGCAAGGAACAGGCGCTGGAGACCTATCTGCGGGTCCTCGCCGTCTACCCGGCGCTGGATTCGGCGCAGGACGCCGCCGGGCGCCTGTCCGAGGAACTGCTCGGCCCGGCGATCTGAGACAGACCGCCGGGCCGTTGCTTGTCGATTGAACGGAACGGCCGCGTCAGACCGCGCTGAGGCCGTCCGAGCCGATATAGGCGATGCGCAGCATGTTGGTGGCGCCCGGCGTGCGCAGCGGCACGCCCGCCGTCACGATCATCCGCTCGCCCGACTTGGCATAGCCCTGCTCCACCGCGATGCGGCAGGCCCGGTCGACCATGTCGTCGAGATCCTGGGCGTCTTCCGTCACCACGCAGTGCAGGCCCCAGACCAACGACAGGCGCCGTGCGGTGGCCAGCACCGGCGACAGCGCCAGGATCGGCGTCTGCGGCCGCTCGCGGGCGGCGCGCAGGCCGGTGGTGCCCGTCGCCGTATAGGTGACGATCACCGACACGCCGAGCGTCTCGGAAATCTGCCGGGCCGCCAGCGACACGGCGTCGGCGCCGGTCGCCTCGGGCGGCGTGCGCTGGCCCGAGATGATGCCCGGATACAGCGGGTCGAGTTCGACGCGCTGGCAGATCCGGTCCATCGTCGAGACCGCCTCGACCGGATATTCGCCGGCCGCCGATTCGGCCGACAGCATCACCGCGTCGGCGCCCTCATAGACGGCGATCGACACGTCCGAGACCTCGGCGCGGGTCGGCACCGGGGCGGAGATCATCGATTCCAGCATCTGGGTGGCGACGACCACCGGCTTGCCGGCCTTGCGGGCGGCACGGGTGATCCGCTTCTGAATGCCCGGCACCGCTTCCAGCGGCATCTCGACGCCCAGATCGCCGCGCGCGACCATGATCGCGTCGGACAGTTCGATGATCTCGTCGAGCCGTTCCACCGCCTGCGGCTTCTCGATCTTCGACAGGAGGAAGGCGCGGCCGCGCGACACCTTGCGCGCTTCGGCGAGGTCTTCCGGACGCTGGATGAAGGACAGCGCCACCCAGTCGACATTCTCGGCCAGCACCGCATCGAGATCGCGCCGGTCCTTGTCGGTCAGCGCCCCGGTGGTCAGGGTCGTGTCCGGCAGGCTGACGCCCTTGCGGTCGGAAATCTTGTTGCCGGCGACGACGCGGCACTTGATCGAGTGCTTGTCGGTCTCGGTGCAGACGAGCTGCAGCCGGCCGTCGTCGATCAGCAGCCGGTGCCCGACCTCCACCGCTTCCAGGATTTCCGGATGCGGGAGATAGACGCGGGTCGTGTCGCCCGGCTCGGGATTGTCGTCGAGGGTGAAATCATCGCCGACCGTCAGCTGGACGCTGCCCTCGGCGAATTTCGCCACCCGCAGCTTCGGGCCCTGCAGATCGGCCAGAATGCCGATCGGCCGGCCCACGGCGGACTCGACCCGGCGGATGCGCGCGACGAGCTCGCGCATCAGATCGTGGTCGGAATGGCTCATATTGATGCGAAAGACATCCGCGCCGGCTTCATGCAGCTTGCGGATCATCTCCTCGGAGGACGATGCCGGCCCGAGGGTGGCAAGGATCTTGACCTTGCGATGGCGTCTCATTGGCTATCCGTTGTTTCGCGGGGCGCTTCGGTCAGCTGGACCATCCAGCTGGCCTGCTCGCCTGTGTCGTATTCGCGGAACCCCATCTTCTGGTAGCCCCGTTTGAAACAGTCCTTGACCCCGGCGATCTTGAACTCGTTCTCGGCGATGCAGAGATTCACCGGCCCGGCCCAGCGGCCCTGGCCATCGGAGTCCTCGGCATACACGTAATAGTACCGCGACGACAGGGGACCCTCGATGATCGCCTTGCAGGTCGTCGCCGGGATCCGCCACCAGCCTTCGGTGGTCCAGCCGGCTTCGGCCCGGTAGCCGATGGCCACGCCGACCAGCGACTGGGTGCCGTTGCACACCCGGAAATCGGCGCGGGCGGCATCCACCGTCAGCGGCGCCGAGACGAGGAACAGTCCGGCGGCCATCAGCCCGAGAGCAAATCCGTGGCGCAGCCGGCGAAACGGGTTGGGTATCATCACGCTTTCCCCGAAAGAGAGAGTGTCCGCACGAGAGGCAGCTTTCGCATAGCGGTCGAACCTGTCAACGACATGACCACGCTGCGCTGCCGCCGTCCTAGATCATCCGCCGGCCGGTTGCGAGCCCGAACCGGCCTGCCGGCCCCCTGCCCGCCGCCTCGCGCCACCGCACCCTTGATGCGAAGACGCTTCGGCTCGATATCGGGGCGAGGCGCCGCGAGGCGGATGGACACAGGAGAGCGACATGGACCCGATCGACGACCAGAAGCGCATCGAGCTCGAAGCGGCGGCGTTCCGGCGCCTGCGCGATCATCTGCGCGAACGCACCGACGTGCAGAACATCGATCTGATGAACCTCGCCGGCTTCTGCCGCAACTGCCTGTCCAACTGGTATCGCGACGCCGCCGAGGCCGACGGCATCGCCATGACCAAGGGCGAATCCCGCGAGATCGTCTACGGCATGCCCTATGGCGAATGGCGCGACCGCTACCAGCGCGAGGCGAGCCCCGAGACCGCGCAGCGCTTCGAGCAGACCCGCCCGAGCGAGTAACGTTTTCGCGCGCGGCCCCCGCGTCGGGCGGCCGCCGCGTGCCATAGCGGCACAACGGGCTTTCCCCGAATCACCCCGGTCTGGTAGTTCCCGGCCAATTCATTGCGCGAAAGTGCCAGACGGAGACCCACCATGTCC
This sequence comes from Aurantimonas sp. DM33-3, assembly GCF_014334315.1. Classification (NCBI taxonomy): domain Bacteria; kingdom Pseudomonadati; phylum Pseudomonadota; class Alphaproteobacteria; order Hyphomicrobiales; family Aurantimonadaceae; genus Aurantimonas; species Aurantimonas sp. DM33-3. Next base: position 112,161 of record NZ_JACSGS010000003.1, read on the forward strand.
GACGTGAACGATGTCGCCCAGGATCAGCTGCGATCCTTTGTCGAGCGGATCGAACGGCTCGAGGAAGAGAAGAAGACGATCAGCGACGACATCAAGGACGTCTATGCCGAGGCCAAGGGCAACGGTTTCGACACCAAGGTGCTGCGCCGCGTGATCTCGCTGCGCAAGCAGGACCAGAACGAGCGCCAGGAGCAGGAAGCGATCCTCGATCTCTACCTGCAGGCCCTCGGCATGGCCCCGGACCTGCCGCGCGAATAGCGCCAGCGGCGCCGCGCCGGCGACCACGCGCCGCCGGCCGCCGGTCCAGAGATCCGGCCCGGCTCGCATCCACGCCGGCGCCCCCTCACCCGAGGCTCTCACCCGAACACGAAAAAGCCCGCCGGATCGCTCCGGCGGGCTTTTTCTGTTGCTGCCGCAGCGATGCGGCGGCCGGCTCAGCGTGCCGCGGCGCGGCGACGCTTGTGGCCGAGGCCCATCTGCTTGGCGAGGCGCGAACGCGCCGCGGCGTAGTTCGGCGCGACCATCGGATAGTCGGGCGCCAGGTCCCACTTCTCGCGGTACTCTTCCGGCGAGAGATTGTAGTGGGTCATCAGGTGGCGCTTCAGCGACTTGAACTTCTTTCCGTCCTCGAGACAGATGATGTAGTCGTCGGTCACCGACTTCTTCACCGGCACCGCCGGCTTCGGCTTCTCGGCCTGCACCGCCTGCGGCGCACTGTTCGTGCGACCGAGGGCGCCGTAGATGTCCGAGATGAGTGCAGGCAGTTCGGAAACCGGCAGCGAGTTGTTGCTGACATAAGCCGCCACCACTTCCGCGGTGAGCTCCATCAGCATTTCGTTGTTTTCGACGTTTTCGATCTGGTCCATTTTTACCCCGTGCTGCGCGAAGTTGTGGCGATTGCGCCTGTTGAATCAGGCGCCTCTGCGCGCCTCGTGCAGTTTGTTTATTGCGAAACGGTGGCCTCGCCTGTGGGCAATCCACCATCCATGTTTGGTATTTATGTGGCGTTACTTAATGTCAAGTGGATTATTCGCAACCCCTAAGTCCCGACAATTTTGTCCACACTTGCCGGGGCGAATAAGCAGCCGCGAAATATCGAATGTCTGCCTTATTATAGAACAACTCTAAATGATGCGCGTACATCAAGAGGCCGCAACCGGCACAACCATGCGGCGAAACTGTCCGGCATTGTTCAATGAGCCGCAAAAACCGGAATTGCTTTGCGTCTCATCGCACTGCTTCGGTGGTAAGACCAGCGAGCGTCATATCGCTGAAGTTTCGACCGGTGGATGAGCTGAGAAAACGCCGCCAAGCCGTTGCGAAGATACGCGGATATCGCAATGCTTCGGCACTGCAGCGAAGTCGAGAGCGCTCGCACGACGTGCATTCGTCGTCCCATACAAGGCTTCGACGGACTTTTACGTGTCGGTCAACTGGCGCCGCGCCCCGGTCTTCTACGCCATGCCACCGCGCGTCCGGCCGCGCCCACCGGCCGCGGCGCGTTGCCGGTCCCGCCACGCCATGCCCGAACGAAAACGGCCGCCCGGTGGCAACACCGGACGGCCGTCGACGATCTTGATCGTTCGCGGATGGTGGAGCGGCGGCCTTACTGGCCGACCTTCACCATCGGCAGGAAGTTGACGGCCGAGCCCGAGAAGCGGTCGCTCTTGCCGGCATTGGCCGCCGGAGCGAAACCCGAGGCGAACAGCGTGCTCGGCAAATTGCCGACCAGCCGCCCGGCATCCGGCTTGGCCGTCGCTAGGCGCGCGGCCCGGCTGTCGGTGTCGGAGACGAGCGCCGCGATCTTGAAGCGCGAGGCGATCGCCTCCTGCGGATCGAGCACCTTCGGCTTCGGCGTGTCCTGCACCACCGCGTTGAGAACGCGGCCGCCCTTGCCCGAAATCGCCGCTGCGGCAACCGCTGCATCGGCCGGCTGCGGACGGGGCTTCGGCGCGCTGGATGCCGCTGCGGTCATCAGCGCCGGCACCGGCTTGGTGGCCTGCGGGTCGATCTGCGGACGCGGGCTCGGCGCCCTGGCGGCCATCTCCACGGCCTTCATCGTCTCTTTGGCAGGCGCCGCCTTGGCGATCGCCGTCGCAGCGGTTGCCGGCTTGTCCTTGAGCACGCTTTCGAATTGCGGGCGGTCGCCCGGCGTCGGAACCGCATAGGCCATCTGGCCGCTCGCCACGGTCTCGCTGGCCTGCTCCTCGAGCGCGGCAACGAGGGTCGACACCGCATCCTCGCGGGCCGCCGGGGCGTCGGAGGCGTCGGCCGGCACCGCGCGGCTCGGCGCCCAGGTCGGCACCGGGATCTGAGCATTGATCAGGGCCGCGACCTCGGTCTCGGCGGGGGCGGCAGCCGAGGCCGGCGCACCCGTATCGAAGCGGTCGCCGACCGGCACGGCGACACCGCCCGGCAGATCCCGGCTTGGGCGCGCCTGCGGTACGACCGAGGCCACCTCGACCTTCGGCGCGGCCGCGGCCTTCACCGGAGCCCGCGGCGTCGGGGCGCTCTGGACCTCGTCCTCGCCCTCGTCGCCATCGCCGAACAGCATGGCCAGCAGCGTCTTGCCGCCGCCCGAAGAACCCGAGCCGGCATTGGCGACCTGGATCGACGAGCCGCCGCGGCGCTGCTTGTAGGAGGCCAGCGCCTGCTGGTAGCCCGGCAGCGGCTTGCCGTCGGAGGGCACATGCACCGTGTTCCCGTTCGGGAAGACCGCCATCAGCTGCTTGCGGTTCATGCGCGGCCAGTGACGGGCGTTGCCGACGTCGAAATGCACGAAGGGCGAGCCGGACTTGGGATAATAGCCGACGCCGCCGACCTGCATCTTCAGGCCGATCTCGCGCAGCTTGGCCAGCGGCACGTCCGGAATGTAGAAGTCGAGCGCCTTGCCGAGCGTGTGCTGGCTCTTCTTGGCGACGCCCGAGCTGCGCGAGCGCAGCATCGAATTGGTCGCCGGCGAGCGATAGCTGGAGACGACATTGATGAGGGCGTTGGAGCCGCTCTGGCGATACGCCTCCCAGATCAGGTCCAGGAGCCGCGGGTCGATCTGGGTCTGCTCGCCCTTGCGCCAGTCGCGCAGGAACCAGTTGATCTTCTTGAGCTCGCCGCTGTTGTAGCGGCCGTTGCTCTTGTAGGAGAAGCTGCCCTTCTCCTTGGTATGCAGATTGTAGAACTTCAGGACGCGGGTCTCGGCCTTCGCCGCGGTGACCGTGCCGCCGATCAGCAGAGCCAGGGCAGCGAACGTCGCGAGGCGCCAGGCCGAGCGGCCGGCGCGAGCGGTATGTCCGAACATGCGGTCTCTTCCCCTCAAAACACTTGCCTGCCCGTCGGACGCATCCGCCGGTATGGGCAACCCCGATGACCGTTCTCGTCGCCTGTCCAATTTTTCCGAAACTGCGGCATGAAGATGACAGTCAGCGAACTTTCTCCCGATTCTGCAAGAAAAGCGTTAAGGCCCGATTAAGCTTACTCGCCGGGATAGTGGTGTTTCGGCGTGAAATCAACGCCTTGCCGGATGGGAAGATCTTGACCGGCGCAAGCTGATCAATCGGCGTCGATCTTGTATTCCCGCATCTTGCGGTACAGCGTCGACCGCCCGATTCCCAGCCGCCGGGCGATTTCGCTCATGCGGCCATGATACTGGGCATGGGCCAGCCGGATCAGGTCGGCCTCCACCTCCTCGACCCGCCGCACTTCGCCATTCTGGTCGCGCACCGCGAAATCGGCGGGCTCGGTGCGACCGTGGCCGTTGGATATCGGCGCCGGGTCGCCCGGTGCTCCGGTGCCGTGGCCGGAATGAGCCGCCGCATGGGCGTCCGCCGCCGCCTCAGTCTCTGCGGGCCCGGCCGCGATCAGCGCCGCGATCTGCGGGAAGTCCGCCGCCGTCAGGCTTTCGCTCTCGCCCAGCACCACCGCCCGGTGGATGGCGTTCTCCAGCTGCCGGATATTGCCCGGCCAGTCATAGCGCTGCAGGAGCGCGATGGCGTCGGCCGCCAGGTGCCGGACCGGCGATTGCGGCTCCATCGCCACGTAGCGGTCGACGAAGCGGCGGGCCAGCTTGGCGATCTCGCTGCGCCGCTCGCGCAGCGGCGGCACGGTCAGCTCGAAGGCGTTCAGCCGGTAATAGAGGTCTTCGCGGAACCGCCCCGCCGTCACCCCGGCCGCCAGGTCCCGGTTGGTCGCCGAGATGATCCGCACATCGGTCTTCACCGCCTGGCGCCCGCCCACCGGGTCGATGACGCCGTCCTGCAGGACCCGCAGCAGCTTCACCTGCGCCGAGGCCGACAATTCGCCGACCTCGTCGAGCAGCAGCGTGCCGCCATTGGCCTCCGCGAACTTGCCCTCATGCGGCTGGCCGGCGTCGGTGAAGGCGCCCTTGGCGTGTCCGAACAGGATGCTCTCCACCAGATCACCGGGCAGCGCCCCGCAATTGACCTTGACGAAGGGCGCCTTGGCGCGGTCGCCGCCGGCCTGGATGGCGCTGGCCAGCCATTCCTTGCCGACCCCGGTCTCGCCCGAGATCAGCACCGGAATGCCCGAGCGCGCCGCCTTGGCCGCCGCGGCCAGCACCGGCCGCAGCGCCGGCGAGGCGTCGCCCTGGTCGAGCCGCACTTGGCGCGCCTTCGACGTGGTCCGCCGCGTCGCCGCGCCGCGCATCTTCAGCGCGCTGTCGATCACCGATTTCAGCTTGTCCGGCGACACCGGCTTGACGATGAAGTCGAAGGCGCCGGCCCGCATCGCCTCGACGACGGTGTCGATCGAGCCCTTGCCGGTCTGCACGATCACCGGAATGTCGAGATTGCGGCGCCGCATCTCGGCCATCACCTCGCTGCCGCCCTTGTCGGGCATCATCAGGTCGAGGATGACGGCGGAGATTTCGCCGGGCTGGTGCGCGTCGAGCGCCCGCAGCGCCGCAAGGCCGCCGTCGCAGGTCAGCGGACGCAGGCCCATCCGGCCGATCTGGGCTTCCACCAGACGCCGTTGAATGGGGTCGTCGTCAACGATAAGTACTACGCGGTTCATGTCAGCCTCCAGTCTCGTCTTGACGCGAGAACGACCCAAATTGACACGCACCGCTAAAAAGCGACTGAACGAGAATGGGCAAAAAAGTCCCAGCAATTTCAGTCGAATTTGATCCTTTCCGACGACCGTCCGGCGACCCGCGCCGGCCGGTATTCCCGCCAAGCCATGAGATTGTCCCGATGACGCATTCTGTCCGACCGACCTTTTCCGCCGCCGAGACGGCGGTCGACGCCACCGGCGCCCTGCCGGAATGGAATCTGTCGGATCTCTACCCGGCCATGGACAGTCCCGAACTGACACGCGACGTCGAGCGCGCCCGCGCCGATGCCGAGGCGTTCCAGGAGCGCTGGCGCGGCCGGCTCGAGGAAGCCGCCAGGGCCGAGGACGGCGATCTCGCCGCCGCCGTCGCCAGCTTCGAGGCGCTGGAGGAGCTTCTCGGGCGGATCATCTCCTATGCCGGGCTGGTCTATTCGGGCGACACCTCCGACCCGGCGCGGGCCAAGTTCTACGGCGACATCCAGTCGGTGGTCACCGACATCTCGTCGCGGCTCCTGTTCTTCCCGCTGGAGCTGAACCGCATCGAGGATGCCGACATGGACGCGGCGATGGACCGCGACCCAGCGCTGGCCCATTACCGCCCGTGGCTCGTCGATCTGCGCCTCGACAAGCCCTACCAGCTGGAAGACCGCGTCGAGGAGCTGTTCCACGAAAAGGCGATCACCGGCCGCGGCGCCTTCAACCGGCTGTTCGACGAGACGCTGACCTCGCTGCGCTTCACCGTCGACGGCGACGATCTGGCGCTGGAGGCGACCCTCAACATCCTGCAGGACCCGGACCGCGAGAAGCGCCGCAAGGCGGCAAGCGCGCTGACCAACGTGTTCAGCGAGAATTTGCGCACCTTCACGCTGATCACCAACACCCTGGCCAAGGACAAGGAGATCTCCGACCGCTGGCGCGGCTTTGAGGACGTCGCCGATTCCCGCCATCTGGCCAACCGGGTCGAGCGCAATGTCGTCGACGCCCTGTCACAGGCTGTCACCGACGCCTATCCGTCGATCTCCCACCGCTATTACGCCATGAAGGCGAAATGGCTCGGCCAGGACGTTCTCGACTACTGGGACCGCAACGCGCCGCTGCCCGATTCCACCCGCCGCGACATCTCCTGGGACGAAGCCCGCCACACGGTGCTGTCGGCCTATTCGGGCTTTGCGCCGGAAATGGCCTCGATCGCCGAGCGCTTCTTCACCAATGACTGGATCGACGCGGCGATCCGGCCGGGCAAGTCGCCGGGCGCCTTCGCCCACCCCACCGTGCCGAGCGTCCACCCCTATGTGCTGCTCAACTACATGGGCAAGCCGCGCGACGTGATGACGCTCGCCCACGAGCTCGGCCACGGCGTCCACCAGGTGCTCGCCGGCCGCCAGGGCGCGCTGATGGCAGCGACCCCGCTGACGCTCGCCGAAACCGCCTCGGTCTTCGGCGAGATGCTGACCTTCCGCTCGCTGCTCGACCAGGCGACGACCAAGGCCGAGCGCAAGACGCTGCTCGCCTCCAAGGTCGAGGACATGATCAACACGGTGGTCCGGCAGATCGCCTTCTACCAGTTCGAGCGCGCCCTGCACGAGGAGCGCCGCGGCGGCGAGCTGACCACCGAGCGGATCGGCGAGATCTGGATGGACATCCAGAAGCGCAGTCTCGGACCCGCATTGCGCCTCGGCGACGGCTACGAGACCTACTGGACCTACGTCCCGCACTTCATCCACTCGCCGTTCTACGTCTACGCCTATGCCTTCGGCGACTGCCTGGTGAACTCGCTCTATGCGGTCTACGAGAACTCCGAGGCCGGCTTCCAGGAGAAGTATTTCGAAATGCTCAAGGCCGGCGGCACCAAGCACCATTCGGAGCTCCTGCAGCCCTTCGGCCTCGACGCCTCCGACCCGGCCTTCTGGTCCCGCGGCCTCGCCATGATCTCCGGCTTCATCGACGAACTGGAAGCCATGGACTGAGCCACCGGACGACCACCGGAAAACCAGCGCCGCCGGCCATAAGCTCAGGCGGCGCTGTCGCGTTCCAGACGCTGCCGCATGCCTTCGGGATCGTCGTAGATCACGTCGATGACGTGCCGCACGAAGCTGTCCGGCGCGGTCCGCCCCTGCTCCCAGTTCTGCAGCGTCGAGCGCGGGATCCGCAACAGGGCGGCAAAGGCCGACTGGCTGAGCCGCAGCCGGGCCCGGATCGCCTGCAGCTTCAGCGCACTGTCCAGCGGCGCCACGACGGCCTCGCTCCAGTCGGGATTGTCGTCACGGGTCATTGGATCGTCGGCCAAATCGTGTCTGCTCCCTCGCATTCGCCTTCCGCACCGAGATGATCCTCGGGCCGCTCTCCCGGACGGTATAGACGCAGACATGGAGGCGCCCGGCCACCTCGCCGAAGCAAACGATCCGGCGCTCCCCATAGTCGAAGCGTGTGTCCTCGAACTGGATCAGAGCGCCGTCGATCACCTCGAACCCCACAGATAGCGACAAGCCGCGTTCTGAACGGTTCCGCGCATCCTTGTCGGGGTCGAAAGGCTCCACCACGCCCGCCAACTATACGCTGTTCGCGGACAATCTGCCAGTGGAGTGAAGCGGCCCATTGGTCGGCCCCCTCACTCCAGCGCGTCGCCCCAGTCGAGGCGGCGGGCGGTGCGGAACAGGTCGCCCTCACGCTTGGTGATCAACCGGTCGCGCAGCGAGCCGTCGGCGTTGCAGAGCTTGAGGGTCACCTTGCCGCTGCCCTTGCGGGCCGGCGCCAGCACCCGGGCCGCCGGCGGCGCGGCCGGCGTGCGGGCCACCGCCAGATAGGCGTATTTCTCGTCCTCGAAGGGCACCGTGGCGCTCTTGGCCAGCCGGTGGGTGCGCGTGCGCTCCACCCGCTCGGCGAAATGGCACCAGTCCGGCGCCGTCACCGGACAGGCCTTCGCATGCGGGCACGGCGCCACCAGATGCGCGCCGGCGCCAAGAAGCGCATCGCGTGCCAAGAGGATGCGCTGCCAGCCCGCCGGCGTGCCCGGTTCGACGATGAGCAGCACCCCCGCCGTCAGCCGCCAGAGCGCGGCCATCAGCGGCGCCAGTTGCGCCGGCGCCAGTTCGTCCAGCACATAGCCGAGCGTCACCAGATCGGCCGGCGCACGCGCGCCCAGCGCCGTGGCGAGGTCGCCGCGCACCCAGTCGACATGCAGGGCATCGCCCGCGTCCGCCGTGTCGGCGAAACCGTCCCGCGTCAGCGCCTCGCCAACCGCCATGGCCGGCGCGCTCGCCTCCACCAGCGTTGCCCGGGTCAGGCCGGGATAGGCGTCGCGGGCGGCAAACAGCGCCGTGCCGGGCCCCGCCCCCACGTCGAGCAGCGACACCGGCGCAAAATCCGGCCGCCGCCCGGCCACCGCGTCGAGGCTCGCCCGGATCGCCGCGAAGGTCGCCGGCATGCGCGCCGCCAGATAGGCCAGCACCGCCGCCTCGCCGTCCAGATGCTGGCGCCCGTCGCGGGTCTCGGCCCGGTAGCGCTGGCTCAGCCGCGAACCGGCGAGGCGCAGATCGTCGAAGGATTCCGCGTCCAGGCGGTCCGCCAGCGCCGCGCGCAGGGTCGGGGGAAGCTGCATGGGGCTGTCCTGCCTCCGCAAGAATGTCGTATCGGCTGCGCCATGAAACCGACAAGCCCATCCCCGATAGGTCCGGCTTGCCCGCCGGCGCCCGCTTCCGCGGTGCTGCGCACTTTCAATTGTCACGGAAACGTTCTAGCGGCTTGCCCGAACACTCCGTGACGATGACCGGCTCCGAGTTGAACCGAAGGAATTTCGCAAATGGCCAAAGAGAACCATCCGATCCACGCCAAGATCACCGGTCCGGTGGTGATGATCGGTTTCGGCTCGATCGGCAAGGGCACCCTGCCGCTGATCGAACGCCATTTCGACTACGACAAGAGCCGCTTCACGGTCATCGACCCCAACGATGCCGACAAGCAGATGCTCGACGAGCGCGGCATCCGCTTCGTCAACGAGGCGGTGACCCGCAAGAACTACGAGGAACTGCTGACGCCGCTGCTCACCGAGGGTGAAGGCCAGGGCTTCTGCGTCAACCTGTCGGTCGACACCGGTTCGCTCGATCTCATCAAGCTGTGCCGCAAGCTCGGCGTCCTCTACATCGACACCGTCGTTGAGCCGTGGCTCGGCTTCTATTTCGACGAGAGCCTGTCGAACGCCGACCGAACCAATTACGCGCTGCGCGAGACCGTCCGCAAGGAGAAGCGCAAGAACCCCGGCGGCACCACCGCCGTCTCCTGCTGCGGCGCCAATCCGGGCATGGTCTCCTGGTTCGTCAAGCAGGCCCTCGTGGATGTGGCCACCAAGGTCGGCCTGGAATTCACCGAACCCACCTTCGACGATCGCGAGGGCTGGGCCAAGCTGATGAAGAAGGCCGGCGTCAAGGGCATCCACATTGCCGAGCGCGACACCCAGCGCACCAAGAACCCGAAGCCGATGAACGTCTTCTGGAACACCTGGTCGGTGGAAGGCTTCCTGTCGGAAGGCGTGCAGCCGTCGGAACTGGGCTGGGGCACCCACGAGAAGTGGATGCCGAAGAACGCCCGCACCCACAAGAAGGGCAACCAGGCGGCGATCTATCTCGAGCAGCCGGGCGGCAACACCCGGGTGCGCACCTGGTGCCCGACGCCGGGCGCCCAGTACGGCTTCCTCGTCACCCACAACGAGTCGATCTCGATCGCCGACTTCTTCACCCACCGCAACAAGGATGACGAGGTCACCTACCGGCCGACCTGTCACTACGCCTACCATCCCTGCAACGATGCGGTCCTGTCGCTGCACGAGGTGTTCGGCGCCGCCGGCAAGTTCCAGCCGGTCCACCACGTCCTCGACGAGAACGAGCTGGTCGACGGTGTCGACGAGCTCGGCGTGCTGCTCTACGGCCACGACGCCAATGCCTACTGGTACGGCTCGCAGCTCTCGCTGGAGGAGACCCGCAAGCTGGCGCCCTACCAGAACGCCACCGGCCTGCAGGTGACCTCGGCGGTCATGGCCGGCATGGTCTGGGCGCTGGAGAACCCGGAAGCCGGCATCGTGGAGTCCGACGAGATGGACTACAAGCGCTGCCTGGAAGTGCAGTCGCCCTATCTCGGCCCGGTCAAGGGCTACTACACCGACTGGACCCCGCTGACCGATCGTCCGGGCCTCTTCCCCGAGGATCTCGACGAGAAGGATCCCTGGCAGTTCCGCAACATCCTGGTGCGCTGACCTCAGCCACCACGCCTGACCATCTCCAGCCGCCGGCAGCCATCTGCCGGCGGTTTTTCTTTGCGCGCGCCGACTGTCGCAGCGCGCAGTGACAGGCGAATCGCCCGCCCCGGCGGCGCGTTTCAAGCCATGAATGGCCGAAACAACGCGTCAGCCGCCGGCAAGCCGTTCTTTCGCCTGCCTTATCCCCAATTATTTTCCCATAGGGAAACTTCTCCGATGCCATGGGCAAAATGTCGGGAAACCGGCGATTTCCACCGCTTTTTCGCAGCCTCGCCGCAAAATTGGCGCTGCGATCGTGTCGCTTGAGCAAACGTCACCACGCGGATGCCGCAGAACGAGACGCCCGGTACTTGCTTTTCCGCTTGAATATCCAAGGTTTGACCGTCCGGGTGGGAGTTTGTTGCGTCACCCGACGAAAATCGGAAGAGCGGCCCGGGCCGTTCTCCGCTCGGAGCAGTTCATGGTCGACACGGCAGTCACGCGTAAGATCGTCGAGGAAGTGATGGAAGCGGTGATGGCGGGAGCCGCGGGCTCCATCGCCCGTCACTTCGTACCCGGCGCCATGGTGTCCCAGCGCAGCAATGCCGCCATGTCGGACGCGCCGTGGTTCGGCCGCATGGAGGGCGAGTTCCGGCTGCAGGGCGAGGAGGAGGCGCGCGCCTTCTTCGACGAGATGCTGAAGCGCACCACCTACATCTCCTACGAATTGCGCGGCATCGTCTGCGAGGACGACAACGCCGCCAGCCGCTGCGACTGGACGCGCCGCGACGAGAAGACCGGCACGCTGATCACCGGCACCACAATGTACTGGTTCGCCTTCACCTCCGACGCGCGGATCCGCTCCATCGAGACCATCGGCTCGATCCATTCGGTCATTCCCCTGCGCAAGGCCGAGAAGGTCGACTGAACCGCCCCCATGCCGGTGCTTGCCGTCATGACAGCCGTTTCAAATTGGGATAGCGTGGCACGCGTCTCAAAGCGTTGCGGCGGCGCGGTGCCGTCTCCACGCGAACATTGTTGCCTTAGCGGATCGGCGGTCGCCGGAGTGCCGCATCAGTATCGAGGTCGTATCATGCGCCGTATCGCCGTCACCCTCAGCCTCGCCGCGTTTGCCCTTGGCGCCTGCCAGAGCGAGCGGGCCCAGATGTCGCGGCCGCTGCCGCAGGCCGCCGCCTACCAGGGCGTCGAGGGCCGCTGGGCCTCGACCGGTGGCCCGATCGCCTACACCGCCGTGTTCCAGAACGGCCGCTTCACCTCCGCCGAGCGCGATACCAACGGCCTCCTGGCCGAGGGCAACTACACCTCGAGCGGCGCCTCGCGCATCCAGCTCAACTTCACCTCGGTCGCCCGCGGCGTCCAGATCGCGGCCAACTGCAACCATGGCGGCGGCACGATGGTCTGCACCTCCTCGGACGGTTCGACCTTCCGTCTCGCCCGCGCCTGAAAATCGGTCGCACCCTGATCGCATCGCCGGCGGTTCCAGCCGCCGGCAATCCTCCCTATATGGCCTTGCACGAGGTCGGTCCGGGCGCCTAGCGCCGCCCGGCGTGTTCTGCCGTGGACACGAGCGACCGCCCGCCACACGACGCAAGGACCTGCCGATGAATGCCCTGACCAAGACCATCGCCGAACGCTCGATCGGCCCCCTCCCCGAGGGTCATCCGCCGGTGAAGCAGCCCAAGGTCGGCGTTCTCCTGGTCAATCTCGGCACGCCCGACGGCACCGACTTCAAGCCGATGCGCCGCTATCTGAAGGAGTTCCTCTCCGACAAGCGCGTCATCGAATGGCCGCGCGCCGCCTGGTATCCGATCCTCTACGGCATCGTCCTCAACACCCGGCCCAAGAAGTCCGGCGCGGCCTATGCCGAGATCTGGAACAAGGAGCGCAACGAGTCCCCCTTGCGCACCTTCACCCGGGCCCAGGGCGAAAAGCTCGCCGCCCGCATGGCCGGCGATGCCGGCGTCGTCGTCGACTGGGCCATGCGCTACGGCAAGCCCTCCATCGCCGAGCGCACCGACGCGCTGATGGAACAGGGCTGCGAGCGCATCCTCGTCTACCCGCTCTATCCGCAATACGCCGCCTCGACGACCGCCACGGTCAACGACAAGTTCTTCGAGCACATGATGGGCAAGCGCTGGATGCCGGCCGTGCGCACCGTGCCCGCCTATCACGACGAGCCGGTCTATATCGACGCCCTCGCCCGTTCGATCGAGACGCATCTGGCGACGCTCGATTTCGAGCCGGAGCGGGTGATCTGCTCCTATCACGGCATTCCGCAGAGCTATTTCCGCAAGGGCGACCCCTATCACTGCCATTGCCAGAAGACCTCGCGGCTTCTGGAAGAGCGGCTCGGCTGGCCCAAGGGCCGGCTGATGACCACCTTCCAGTCGCGCTTCGGCCCGGAGGAATGGCTGCAGCCCTATACCGACAAGACCGTCGAGAAGCTGGCGCAGGAAGGCATCAAGGACATCGCCGTCCTCAACCCCGGCTTCGTGTCGGATTGCCTGGAGACGCTGGAAGAGATCGCCGGCGAGGCGGGCGAGATCTTCCACGAGGCCGGCGGCCGGAACTTCGCCCATATCCCCTGCCTCAACGACAGCGAGCCGGGCATGGACGTCATCGAGGCGATGGTCCGCCGCGAACTGCGCGGCTGGATCGACTAGCCACCGACGCGCAAACGGCCCCGTTCGGCGAGCGAGCGGGGTCGCGCATCGGGCGCGGGCTCCAGCAATGTTATTGAAGAGGAATGCGGCCCCTCTCGGGTGCCGCGACCGGGCTAGATGTTGAGGCCTTCGCTCTGCATCTGGGTCGCCGCGTTCAGCGGCCCGATCAACCATGTCTCGGCATAGGGCTTGTCGACGAAGCCGATCGGCCTTGCCGCCAGCGCCTCGGTCACCATCGCGTCGCCGATGCCGGCGCTGACGAAGAGCGAGGGAATGTCGTGCTCCTCGCGCAGCCATTTCGCCACCGCCACGCCGTTCGGTCCGCGTCGCAGCCGGACGTCCACCACGGCGACATCCACCGTGCCGGCCGCGATCTCGTCCATGACCTGGAAGAAGTCCTTGGCGATGCCGACGACCTCGTAGCCATTGTCCTCGAGCATGATCCTCAGATCGATGGCGATCAGAAGCTCGTCTTCGACGATGAGAACCCGGGGTCGTGCCAGTCGCGCCATGCCATTCCCTTTCGTCAACCGGGAAAGGAAGCGCAGATCCCCGGATCGGTTCCCTCCCGTTCCGGCAATATGTGTATTTTTATGGAACACTTGGCGAACGTCGGCAGGCTTTGCACAGATTTCGGCAAAGCCGCCACGCGAAAACCATCAGGTGACACGTATGACGTGTCGGTCGCGGCCGTTTATACTAAGCAAAACTGATATCCCAGATGCGCCTTGCGTTCCGCTTCCGTCTCCCCTGATATGCGGCCATCGCCGGATGCGACCCAGCAGGATGCGGGACGGTCACGGCAGCGGAGGTTTTTCATGTTCGCAGGCGATTTCCTGTCGGGAACGGGCATCCTTGTCCTCGTCGTGCTGTTCGTCGCGGTGCTCGTCCTCCTGTCGACGATCAAGATCGTCCCGCAGGGCTACAATTACACGGTCGAGAATTTCGGCCGCTACACCCGCACGCTCACCCCCGGCCTCAACATCATCGTGCCCTTCATCGAGCGCGTCGGGCGCAAGCTCAACATGATGGAGCAGGTGCTGGACGTGCCGACCCAGGAGGTGATCACCCGCGACAACGCCTCGGTCGCCGCCGACGGCGTCGCCTTCTACCAGGTGCTGGACGCCGCCGCGGCCGCCTACGAGGTGTCCGGGCTGGAGAACGCCATCCTCAACCTGGTGATGACCAATCTGCGTTCGGTGATGGGCTCGATGGATCTCGACGATCTCCTGTCCAACCGCGACGCGATCTCCGAGAAGATCCTGCGGGTCGTCGACCAGGCCGCCAACAGCTGGGGCATCAAGATCACCCGCATCGAGATCAAGGACATCAACCCGCCCAAGAACCTCGTCGATTCCATGGCCCGGCAGATGATGGCCGAGCGCGAGAAGCGGGCCGAGATCCTCGAGGCCGAAGGTTCGCGCAACGCCGCGATCCTGCGCGCCGAGGGCGAGAAACAGTCGCAGATCCTGCAGGCCGAGGGCCGCCGCGACGCCGCCTATCGCGAGGCCGAGGGCCGCGAGCGCCTGGCCGAGGCCGAGGCCACCGCGACCCGCCTGGTCTCCGACGCCATCGCCGCCGGCGACGTCCAGGCGATCAACTACTTCGTCGCCCAGAAATACACCGAGGCGCTGGGGAAGCTCGCCTCCGCGCCCAACCAGCGCGTCGTGCTGATGCCGCTGGAGGCCTCGTCGCTGATCGGCTCCATCGCCGGCATCGGCGAACTCGCCCGGGCGACCTTCGGCGACGATGCCACCGCCGGGGCACGGCCCCAGGCCGGCCCCACCGCCGGCAAGTCGCGCACGCGGGTTCCCACCGCCCCCTATGGCGGCAGTGAGGGCTGACCGCCATGCCTGAGGTTCTGATCGATTACGGCTGGTGGATCCTCGGCCTCGTGCTGCTCGCCCTCGAGGTCGCCGCGCCCGGCGTCTACCTGCTGTTCTTCGGCATCGCCGCGCTGATCGTCGGGATGAACGTCTTCTTCCTCGGCACCGGCTGGTTCGGCTGGGAGCAGCAGATCATCGCCTTCGTCATCCTGTCTGTCGCCGCGGCGCTGCTCGGCCGCCGCTGGTACGGCAACAAGAGCGTCGCCGGCGATGGCGAACGGCTGAACAAACGCACGGCCCGGCTGGTCGGCCGTCAGGCCGTTCTGACCGAGCCGATCGTCGACGGCCGTGGCCGGATTGCGATCGAGGACAGCTGGTGGAGCGTCACCGGGCCCGACATGCCGGCCGGCGCCCATGTCCGGATCACCGGCGCGGACGGCTCGGTGCTGGTGGTCGAACCCGCGTTCTGAGGACGGGCAGGATCGTCAGGCGACGCCGATCCGCAACAGGTCGTGCATGTGGACGATGCCGACCGGACGCCGGTCGCGCACCACCATCAGCGCGGTGATGTTGGACGAATTGACGATTTCCAGCGCCTTGGCGGCCAGGGTCTCCGGCGTGATCGTCTTGGGGTTCGCCGTCATCACCGTATCCACCGTCTCGGCCAGGAGGTCCGGTCCGAGATGGCGGCGCAGATCGCCGTCGGTGACGATGCCGATCAGGCAGCCGCCCGCGTCGACCACCGCCGCGCAGCCGAAGCTCTTGCGCGACATCACGATGATCGCCTCGGCCATGGTCGTGCCGGACGCCACCAGCGGCAGCGCCTCGCCGACATGCATCAGGTCGCCGACATGGACGAGGCTCGCGCCCAGCTGCCCGCCGGGATGGAAGACGTGGAAGTCGCCGGGCGTGAAGCCGCGCCGCTCCAGAAGCGCCACGGCCAGCGCATCGCCCAGTGCCGCCTGCAGCGTCGTCGAGGAGGTCGGCGCCAGGCCGTGCGGACAGGCCTCGGCCACCCGCGGCAGGAGCAGCGCCACATCCGCCTCGCGCGCCAGCGTCGAGTTCGGCCGCGAGGTCATGGCGATCAGCGGCAGCTTGAAGCGCCGCGTATAGGCGACGATGCCCTTCAGCTCCGTCGTCTCGCCGGACCACGACATGGCCAGCACCGCGTCGTCGCGGCCGATCATGCCGAGATCGCCGTGATTGGCTTCGGACGGATGCACGAAGAAGGCCGGCGTGCCGGTAGAGGCGAAGGTCGCCGCGATCTTCGCGCCGATATGGCCGCTCTTGCCGACGCCGGTGATGATCAGCCGGCCGGTGATGCCCGCGATCAGGTCCAGCACCCGCTCGAACGGCTCGGCCATCTCGGCCTCGAGCAGCGCCGCCAGCGCGCGCAGGCCGTCCGCCTCGGTGGTGACGGTGCGAACCGCCGACTGCGAACCGGGCTTCGGGGCGGTGGGCTGGGGCATGGATTGGGCGATCACGACGCGGGGAATCACTGTTTTGTTGCAAGATGTGGCGACCAATGACCAGTTCGGTCCGGCCAAAACAAGGCATGTGACGCGCAAACCCCGGTGTTGCGGGGGCCCGCGGAAAATATCAACGAATCCTTAACCATGAAAATTTACGCTTTCGCAACCGGCGCGGAGAAGGCGCGGGCAATGAGAGCGCAGGCAAACCGCGATGCCGTCCATCCCCCGTCGATCCGCCCGCATGATCGCCGCCACCGCCCTTCTGGGCGCGGCCGGCATCGGCGTCGGCCTGCCGGGTCTGCCGATCGCCCGCCCTGCCCTCGCCCAGTCATCCCAGCAACCGCTGTTCCCGGAACTGCGCACCGACGACGCCCGCCCGGCCGCTCCGCAAGCCTTCGACCCCTATGATCTGAGGGCCGCGCCGCTGACCCGCGGCACCCGCATCGACCCGGCCCTCATCGATCGGCTGGAGCAATCCGGCGGCACGCCGGGCGACGATCGCCGCGATCCGGCCGGGACCGATGCCGGCACCCTGCCGCCCGATCCGCGCGACGCCACTGACACCGACGGCGCGTCGTCGCAGGAGTTCGATCTCTTCAGCGGCCCCGCCGCCGCGCCGCAAGGCCGCGCCGCCACCAGCCGCCCGGCAGCGCCCGTCCGGAGTTTCGATCCCGACCCCGAGGCAGCCGATGTCGCGGATGAGACCCTCGCCGAAGATCCGCGCGATGCACCGGCCTTCTCGGCCCGGCCCCGCGCCAGCGGACCGGCGGGTGCGGTCCGCGCCGTTGCGCCCCGCAACCCGCCGCTGGCCGCCGGCATCGCCGACGAGGCGCCCGCCGTCGACAGCCCGCTGCGCTCCAGCCGGACCGTCATCACCCCCGAGCGCGCGCCGGTCGCCGCCAGCGACGCCGACCCCTTCGCCCCGCTCGGCGTGCGCGCCGGCCGCTTCATGCTCTATCCCGAGCTGATCCAGACCCTCGGCGCCTCGACCAATATCGACGACGCGGTCGATGGCGAGAGCGGCATCTTCTCGGAAACGACGATCTCGGCCCGGCTCCTGTCCGACTGGTCCCGCCACGAAGCCGAGATCAACGGCAGCCTCACCTATCGCCGCAACTTCGCCGGCGACACGCCGGAAGATCCCCGCGCCGCCCTCGACGGGCGCCTGCGCCTCGATCTCGACCGCATGACCACCGCCACCCTGCGCGGCGCCATCGACTATGCCCGCGAGGATACGGTCGACATTTCCGACAACTTCGTCGGCACCGACCAGGCCGACCGCCTGCAGGGCTCGCTCTCCGGCCAGCTCGAACGCCGCTTCGGCCGCCTCGTCGTCAGCGGCACGGGCACGCTCGCGCGCACCGCCTATGCCGACCTGCCGGCCGGCGCCATCGACCAGGACTACACCACCCTCACCGCGACCTTGCGCACCGGCTACGAGATCTCGCCCGCAGTCACGCCCTTCGTCGAGGCAAGCCTCGGCCGCCGGCTCTTCGATGCGCCGGGCGAGGAAGCCGATGGCGCCTTCGACCGCGACGCCCTCCTGCCGGCGCTGCGCGGCGGCGTCGCCCTCGACTTCACCGAGAAGCTGCGCGGCGAGGTTGCCCTCGGCTATGCCTGGAACCGCCCCGACGACGATCGCGGCGAGGTGACCAGCGCCCCCACGCTGGACGCCAGCCTCGTCTGGTCGCCGCAGCGCGGCACCGAGGTGACCACCGCCCTGCGGACCCGCTTCGAGCCCGAGAGCTCCGGCCGCTCCACCATCGTCGCCTATGAGGGCTCGCTGGGCCTGCGCCACGCCCTCGACACGCGCACCGAACTGACCGCGACGGCGCTGGCGGAATTCAGCAATTCCACCATCCCCGGCGATGACGAGACGCTGCTGACCGGCGAGGCCGGCTTCACCTACTGGCTGCACCGCGGCTTCGCCGTCACCGGCCTCTATACCCACCGCCAGCTCTACACCGACGACGGCACCGGCGACTACGGCTCCGACACCCTCCGCATCGGCATGAAACTGCAGCGCTAGGGGGTAAGGAGCCTGGGTAAGGCAGCGGGAGGCCGATGTCGACCCATCCAAGACTTCGAAGGAAGGCTTGGAGCGAATTGCAAAGCAGACGGCGATGGGTTGAAACAGAACACTGTGGTTCTCTCTCAGGAATCCATTCTGACAGCACGTGAAAGCGTGAAAGAATACCGCTCACTATAGGGCGAAACCGGTAGAGTGATGCGACTGAAATTTGCAAGGGAAGATCTCTGGGGCGTCATCGGCGCCTTCGTTGTCTTTCCTATCATGATGGTAGGCTTGCGTTATTGGCGAGAAATGGATTGGCGCCTGCTCATTGCAGCATGGGGCGTGATGATCGTATGGACCGCCATAGACATTCTATGGAAGGCTGCCCGGCGCGTGTAACGCTGGCGCACAGCGAACTGAAACAGATTTACCAGTTCTGTTTCGGTTCGGCCTATCTCAATCACCCAAGCAGGCGGAACAGAGAGCCACCTCACCTGTGACCAATCCTTCATTGATACCGAAGGGGATTTGGCAATGAATACAGACGGCAACGGAAGCCGAGCGGTAGATCGGCCGATCTTGACGTTCTCGGGCGCGCTTATCTTCGAACCAGGCGCGGCGCTCCATCTCCGAGAAAGGGGAAGAGGCTTCTTCCGACTGTTCGCGCGTCATCTCAACTGCCGAGTCTGGCGTGGCCACGGTTCGCAGGCGATGCCGTCTCGATCTCGATCGTGTTTTGCCCAATAGCCGGGTTCTCCTCGATGTGCTGGCGCAAGCCCTACTGATCGGGCTGCGGTGCAATTCGGCGCAGCGGCGACATGGCGGAGGGTCGTCCCGACTGGCCAAGGACTAGCTCGAAACGCCAGCACACTGACCGTCACGATAATGAGGCCAACAATTCCGTAGCTGATGATCTTCATCGGAAACCGCTGCCGCACAGGCCGGTTCAGGTGCCGCGACACCTTCCCGAACCTCTGTCGTAGACGGCGGGCACGTTCGTCTGGATCGTAGGGGCTGGCTCGACGCCAGGGTGATTGAACGGACAAGACGGTTCTTCTCGATCGCGAAAGACCGCAGCTTACGCACTACTCCTTGCCCGAACTCGAATCTAAACTGTCGCTTTTTTCCGAACCGAATTGCCAATTCTAGTTCGAACTTTCCCTGATCATGAATGTCCGACTACGTCCCCGCTTGGCTGACACCTGCCGTTCCGCTTACCACCCATGACGGCGCTATCGTTTTCGCCAGACACTGAACGTCGCCCCTTGGGCGCCCCAGCAGCCCCACACAAAAACGCCGGCGGCCGCCCCTCAGGGCAACACCGCCGGCGCGTTCTACCGTCTTTGCAGCGCCGCTATTCGGCGGCCTTCGCCGCGTCCTTCGGCTTCACCGTGTCCATCAGCCGCTCCATGTTGCCGATCACCTTGTCGCGGATGTCCGGGCGCCACAGGGCGAAGGCGACATTCGCCTCGATGAAGCCTTCCTTCGAGCCGCAGTCGAAGGTGCGGCCGTGGAACGGATAGGCGTAGAAATCCTGCTGGTCGGCCAGCTTCAGCATGCCGTCGGTCAGCTGGATCTCGTTGCCGGCGCCCTTCTCCTGGGTCTCCAGAATGTCGAAGATCTGCGGCTGCAGGATGTAGCGGCCGGAGATGTAGTAGTTCGACGGCGCCTCGGCCGGCTTCGGCTTCTCGACCATGCCGTCGAGGCGGAAGCCCGAGCCCACCTCCACGCCGCGCCCGACGATACCGTATTTGTCCGTCTCCTGCGGGTCGCACTGCTCGACGGACACGATGTTGCCGCCGGTCTCCTCGTAAAGCCGCACCATTTCGGCAAGGCAGCCCTTCTCAGCCTGCATGATCATGTCCGGCAGGAGCAGCGCAAAGGGCTCGTCTCCCACGAGATCGCGCGCGCACCACACCGCGTGGCCGAGACCGAGCGGCGCCTGCTGGCGGGTGAAGCTAGCCGTGCCGGGGGTGGGCTGCAGCCGGTCGAGGAGGTCGAGCTCGGCCGTCTTGCCGCGCTCCGCCAGGGTGTTCGACAGCTCCACCTGGATGTCGAAATAATCCTCGATGACGCCCTTGTTGCGTCCCGTGACAAAGATCAGATGCTCGATCCCCGCCTCGCGCGCCTCGTCGACCACATACTGGATCACCGGCCGGTCGACGACCGTCAGCATCTCCTTGGGGATCGCCTTCGTCGCCGGCAGGAACCGCGTGCCCAGACCGGCCACCGGAAACACCGCTTTTCTGACTTTCTTCATTCTCCAACCGTCCCCATCGTTCGCTGATGTCACTGTTCGTTGATGCCGAATTGAAGGCCGCGGGCCGCCCGGCACGCTGCCGTGCCGCGGTGCCCGCCGCCATTTTGCCGTGAAATAGCGGTTTATTCCGGTCCTGCCAGACCATGTTCGCCGGCTTGTCTCGAATGGCGGCCCGAGCGCCGGCGTGGTGAACGATCGCTTAACGAGATGCTTCTAGGCTTGCGCTTCGCGCAGCGACCCCATCCGAGGAGAAGACATATGCAACGAGCCTCCGCAATCCGGCAGACATGGCTGGGCTCGATCCTTCTGGCGCTTGTGCTGGCGTTTGCCGCGGCATCTCCGGCCTCGGCCGATGCCGGTTTCCAGCGCTGGATCGCCGATTTCGAGTCCGTCGCCGCCTCCAACGGCGTCAGCCGCAATGTCTACCGGGCCGCCTTCAAGGGTGTCACCTCCCCCGATCCCGACGTCATCGAGAAGGCCCGCTACCAGCCCGAATTCCGCTCCACCGTCTGGGACTATCTCGACAACCGCGTCAATGACGAGCAGGTCGCCAAGGGGCGCCAGATGGCGGCCAAATACAAGGACTGGCTCGACCGGATCGAGAAGCGCTTCGGCGTCGATCGCAACATTCTTCTGGCGATCTGGTCGATGGAGACCAATTACGGCGCCATCCTCGCCCGCGACGACGTCATGAAGAACCTGCCGCGCTCGCTGGCCACCCTCGCCTATCTCGACAAGCGCCGGGCCAAGTTCGCCCGCCAGCAGCTCATCGCGGCGCTGAAGATCGTCCAGGCCGGCCACATCGCGCCGGGCGACCTCACCAGCTCATGGGCCGGCGCCATGGGCCACACCCAGTTCATCCCGACCAGCTACCTCGCCTATGCGGCGGACATCGACGGCGACGGCCATCCCAACATCTGGGGCTCGATCCCCGACGCGCTGGCCACCGCCGCCAACCTGCTGCGCAAGAATGGCTGGCAGACCGGCAAGACCTGGGGCTACGAGGTCGAGGTGCCGAGCCAGTATCGCGGCAAGCTGGAGCGCGACAATCGCAGCCTGTCGCAGTGGCAGGGCCTCGGCTTCTCGCGGCCCAACGGCAGCGGCTTCGCCTATCCGTCCGACCGCGCCAATCTGGTCCGGCTGGCCGGCGACAGCGGCCCGGCCTTCCTGATGGCCAAGAACTTCTTCGTCCTCAAGAACTACAACAATTCCGACAAATACGCCCTCGCCGTCGGGCTTCTGGCCGACCAGATCGCCGGCTATCACGGCCTCTATCGCGACTGGCCGCGCGGCTACAAGCCGCTCTCCACCAACGAGCGTTACGAGCTGCAGAAGCACCTCGCCTCGCGCGGGCTGTATGACGGCAAGATCGATGGTAAGATCGGCGACGGATCGAAATCGGCGATCATGGCGTTGCAGGGTCGGGCCGGTCTCGCCCAGGATGGCAACGCCTCCAAGGCGCTGCTCGACTTCCTGCGGCGCAACTGACGGGCCGCGGCGCAAACGAGAGAACGGAGACCCCGATGACGGGAGCTCGACACGGCAGCAGCCCCGCCCGGAGCTGGCTCGCCAGGATGATGGTCGCCGCTTTGGCGGCCATTGCCGTTTTCGTCACGGCGGTCGTGCCGCAGTCTGCGGCCTACGCCCAGCAGCGTCCGCGCACCGTCCTGGAAATGCTGTTCGGCAACCAGACCCGGGAGGCCGCGCCGCCGCGCCGGGTCATTCGCAAGCGCGCCGCCCCGCGCAAGCAGCGCACCCGCCGCTCGCGCTCCTCCTCGTCCTCCAAGCGCACGAGCCCGTCGCGTGCGCCCGCCGCAGCAGCTGCCGCCGCGCCGGACAAGAACGACACCGCCCAGACCGTCCTCGTCGTCGGCGACTTCATGGCCGACAGCCTCGCCAAGGGCCTGTCCGACGTCTATGCCGACAATGCCGACGTCAAGGTCAAGGCCCGCGCCAACGGCTCCTCCGGCCTGGTGCGCGAGGATTACTACAATTGGCGGACCAGTCTCGGTCCGATCATGGAGGAGGAGAAGCCGGCCGTCGTCGTCGTGATGATCGGCTCCAACGACCGCCAGCAGATCGACACCGGCAGCGGCAGCGCGTCGCTGCGTTCCGACGCCTGGGTCGCCGAGTACCAGAAGCGGATCGCCGCCATCGCCGGCACGGTCAAGGAGAAGGGCGTCCCCCTCGTCTGGGTGGGCGTTCCGTCCTTCAAGTTCGATCGCATGAGCGAGGACATGATCTTCCTCAACGATCTCTACAGCAAGGGCGTCGCCAGCGTCTCCGGCGAGTTCGTCGATGTCTGGGACGGCTTCGTCGACGCCAATGGCGGCTTCGTCTATTCCGGCCCCGGCGTCAGCGGCCAGAAGGTGCAGCTGCGCGGCTCCGACGGCATCACCATGACCGGCGACGGCGCCGACAAGCTGGCCTTCTTCGCCGAGCGCGCCATCACCAAGCGCCTGCGCAACCCGGCGGCGCCCGGCACCGCCTTCTCGCTCAGCGAGGAACAGCTGCCCAACATGCAGCTGCCGCCGATCAGCAATGCCGCCAATGCCGTCAACGCCGCGCCGGTCGCCCTCGACGATCCCTCCCTCGACGGCGCCGACCGGCTGCTGGGTGCGGGCGCCGTCCAGGGCTTCTCGCTCGAGCCCTCGCCGCGCGACCGCCTCGTCCTCAACGGCAACAGCACCGGCAACATCGCCGGCCGCGCCGACGACTTCGCCTGGAACGAGAAACGCGCCGCCGTCTCGCCGGGCGGCCCGCCCATCGCCTATCGCGGCTCCCTCGATCTCAACAAGCTGCGCGAAAACGAGGGCATCGAGCCGCCGGAGGAAATGCCCTCCATCCTCGACGCCATCATCGAGGATTGGTCCCGCGCCAACGACGCCGCCAGCGGCACCACCCCGCAGGGATAAGCGATCGCGGCAACCGTCACCGCCGGCCAGCCGAAGCGCGGGCATGCGCCCGCCGACAGAGCCACGCCCGACGACAAGCCGCCTCCTGTCAAACAAGGTCGTCATCCTCGGGCTCCGACCCGAGGATCCATGCCTCGCCATCAGCGCCGTCCACTCCGCCAACGACAAACCAACCGACGCCCCGCCGCAGCCAACCGCCACCGCTGCGGTCACCCCAACGATTTGGCATGGGTCCTCGGGTCAAGCCCGAGGATGACGCGCGGAGGAGGCAGCGCGCCAACTTGCAGCGTTGCATCGGCAGGGAGGCAGCGTAATGTTGACGCGCGGATAGGGCCTGTGGACGCGCGCAGAGGGGTGACTTTCCTGCAGCGAACGCGTCGCGCGGATAGCAGGTCTTAGCCGCTCCGCTCTTTTCGCCTGCAGCATCCGCAGCAGCACGACGGCCGGCGATAAGCGACACCTTTCATCAAGGTCTTCATCCTCGGGCTCCGACCCGAGGACCCATGCCTCGCCGCCCGCTCCGCCCACTCCGCCACCGGCAAACCACAACACCCGCGCAGCCAACCGCCACCGCCTAGGTCTCCCCAACGGTTTGGCATGGGTTCTCGGGTCAAGCCCGAGAATGACGCGCGGAGGGGGCAGCGCGCCAACTTGCGGCGTCACACCGGCAGGGAGGCAGAGAGGCAGAGAGGCAGCGTAATGTTGGCGCGTGTGTATGCAGCGATCGCGCAGCACCGCGCCGGCGACAAGCCGCCTCCCCCGCCCAACAAGGTCGCCATCCTCGGGCTCTGACCCGAGGACCCATGCCTCGCCCTCGGCATCGTCCGCTCCCTCAGGCGCCAATCGCCGGGCGACGATGCATCGCCGCCCGCAGCCGCCCCTACCGTGGCAGGGTCGTGGCGCCCATCAGGTCGAGATCGATGGCGCGGGCCGCCTGGCGGCCCTCGCGGATCGCCCAGACCACCAGCGACTGGCCGCGGCGGCTGTCGCCGGCGGCGTAGAGCTTGTCGACCGAGGTCAGATAGCCGAGATCGTCGGCGGCGATGGAGACATTGCCGCGGCGGTCGGTGTTGGTGCGCAGCGCCTCGCCGACATCGCTCATGAAGCCGGTCTCGGACGGACCGGCAAAGCCGATGGCGATGAAGGCGAGATCCGCCTTGATGACGAATTCCGTGCCGGCGATCGGCTTGCGGGCCTCGTCCACCTGGGCGCATTTCACGCCGGTCAGGACGCCGTCCTCGCCGACGAATTCCAGCGTCGCGATCTGGAACTCGCGGATCGCGCCCTCGGCCTGGCTCGAGGAGGTGCGCATCTTGGTCGCCCAGTAGGGCCAGACTTCCAGCTTGTTCTCGGTCTTGGGCGGTTGCGGCCGGATGTCGAGCTGGGTCACCTTGACGGCGCCCTGACGGAACGCCGTGCCGACGCAGTCCGAGGCGGTGTCGCCGCCGCCGACCACGACGACATGCTTGCCGCCCGCCCAGATCTCCTCGCACGGCCAGCCGACGCTCTCGACCGGCTCGCTGCCGACCCGGCGGTTCTGCTGCACCAGATAGGGCATGGCGTCGTAGACGCCGGACAGGCCGTCATGCGGGATGCCGCTGTCGCGCGGCCGCTCGGAGCCACCGCAGAACAGGACCGCGTCGTAGGTCGCGCGCAGCTCCTCGACGGTCTTGTCGACGCCGACATTGACGCCGCAGAAGAAGGTGACGCCCTCGCCTTCCATCTGCTCGACGCGCCGGTCGATCCAGTGCTTTTCCATCTTGAAGTCGGGAATGCCGTAGCGCAGCAGGCCGCCGGGGCGGGTCTCGCGCTCAAAGACATGCACCGCATGGCCGGCGCGGCCGAGCTGCTGGGCTGCGGCGAGGCCCGCCGGGCCCGAACCGATCACCGCCACCGTCTTGCCGGTCTGCTGCTTGGCCGGCTGCGGCCGGATCAGGCCCAGCGCGTAGGCCTTGTCGGCGATCGCCTGCTCGACGGTCTTGATGGCGACCGGCGTGTCTTCCAGGTTCAGCGTACAGGCTTCCTCGCAGGGCGCCGGGCAGATGCGGCCGGTGAACTCCGGGAAGTTGTTGGTCGAATGCAGGTTGCGGGCGGCCGTCTCCCAGTCGCCGGAATAGACCAGGTCGTTCCAGTCCGGGATCTGGTTGTGCACCGGGCAGCCCGTCGGCCCGTGGCAATAGGGGATGCCGCAATCCATGCAGCGCGCCGCCTGCTTGCCGACTTCCGCGTCGGACATCGGCAGGGTGAACTCGCGAAAATGGCGGATTCGATCGGATGCCGGCTGATACTTCTGCGTCTGCCGATCGATCTCGAGAAATCCGGTGACCTTACCCATACCCACTCCAACAGTCTCTTGTGCGGGCTTCAGTGCCGCACCCAATGCTCGACGTCCAGCCCAAAGGGCCCACCCGGCGCCGCGCGGCAGATCAGCCACGCGGCGCATCGCGGTGGATCACTCGGCGGCAACGCCGAGCCGCATGCGCTCCATCTCCTGCAGCGCACGGCGGTATTCGACCGGCATGACCTTGACGAATTTCGGCCGGTGCTCCTCCCAGTTCTCCAGCATCTCCGCCGCCCGGCGCGAGCCGGTATAGTGGTGATGGTTGGAGATCAGCTGGAACAGCCGCTCGCCGTCGTGGCTGGTCATGTCCGAGGACAGGTCGACCCGGCCCTTGTACTGGAGGTCGCCGCCATGGTGGTGCAGCTTCTCCATGATGTCGTCCTCTTCGGGAACCGGCTCCAGATCGACCATGGCCATGTTGCAGCGCTCGGCGAAGTCGCCGACCGCGTCATAGACATAGGCGACGCCGCCCGACATGCCGGCGGCGAAGTTGCGGCCGGTCTCGCCGAGAATGACGACGACACCGCCGGTCATGTACTCGCAGCCATGGTCGCCGACGCCCTCGACCACCGCCACGGCGCCCGAATTGCGCACGGCGAAACGCTCGCCGGCGACGCCGCGGAAATAGCACTCGCCCGAGATCGCCCCGTAGAGCACCGTGTTGCCGATGATGATCGACTCCTCCGGCACGATGCGTGTGTCCGCGCGCGGGCGCACCACGATTCGGCCGCCCGACAGGCCCTTGCCGACATAGTCGTTGCCGTCGCCGGTCAGCTCGAAGGTGATGCCGCGGGCGAGGAACGCGCCGAAGCTCTGGCCGGCGGTGCCGGTCAGCTTCACCGTGATGGTGTCGTCGCGCAGGCCCTTCAGCCCGTAGCGCTTGGCCACCTCGCCCGACAGCATCGCGCCGGTCGAACGGTCGACGTTGGAGATCGGCGTCTCGATGGTCACCGGCTGGCGGGCCGTCAGGGCCGGCTCGGCCTGCTCGATCAGCCTGCGGTCGAGAATGTCGACGATCGGGTGCTCCTGCAGCTTCGTCCAGCGCACCGCCTCGGGCGCCGCATCGGGCTTGTAGAACACCTTGGAGAAGTCGAGACCGCGCGCCTTCCAGTGCTCGATCATCGGCTTCTTCTCGAGCAGCTGCGACTGGCCGACCAGCTCGGCCATGGTCCGCACGCCCATCTCGGCCATGATCATCCGCACCTCTTCCGCGACATAGAAGAAGTAGTTGATGACGTGCTCCGGGGCGCCCTTGAAGCGCTTGCGCAGCACCGGGTCCTGGGTGGCGACGCCGACCGGGCAGGTGTTCAGATGGCACTTGCGCATCATGATGCAGCCGGCGGCGATCAGCGGCGCCGTCGAGAAGCCGAACTCGTCGGCGCCCAGCAGCGCTCCGACGATGACGTCGCGACCGGTCCGCAGGCCGCCGTCCACCTGCAGGCAGACGCGGTCGCGCAGGCCGTTCATCACCAGCGTCTGCTGGGTCTCGGCGAGGCCCATCTCCCACGGGCTGCCGGCATGCTTGATCGAGGTCATCGGCGAAGCGCCGGTGCCGCCGTCATAGCCCGACACGATGATGTGGTCGGCGCGCGCCTTGGCGACACCCGCCGCGACCGTGCCGACGCCGACTTCCGACACCAGCTTGACCGAGATGTCGGCCGCCGGATTGACGTTCTTCAGATCGTAGATGAGCTGCGCCAGATCCTCGATCGAATAGATGTCGTGGTGCGGCGGCGGCGAGATCAGGCCGACGCCCGGCGTCGAATGCCGGGTCTTGGCGATGGTCGCGTCGACCTTGTGGCCGGGCAGCTGGCCGCCCTCGCCGGGCTTGGCGCCCTGCGCGACCTTGATCTGCAGCATGTCGGCATTGACGAGATATTCCGTCGTCACGCCGAAGCGGCCCGACGCGATCTGCTTGATCGCCGAACGCTCGGGGTTGGGCGTGCCGTCGCTCAGCGGCAGGAAGCGGTCCGATTCCTCGCCGCCCTCGCCGGTGTTCGACTTGCCGCCGATCTGGTTCATCGCCCGCGCCAGCGTCGTATGCGCCTCGCGGGAGATCGAACCGAAGGACATGGCGCCGGTGCAGAAGCGCTTGACGATGTCCTTGGCCGACTCGACCTCGTCCAGCGGCACCGGCGTGCGGCCGGCTTCCTCGGCCATCTTGATGTGGAACAGGCCGCGAATGGTCGAGCTCTCGACCGCCGCCTCGTTCACCATCTTGGCGTAGTCCTGGTACTTCTCCCAGGAATCGGTGCGCACGGCGTGCTGCAGCGTCGCCACCGCATCCGGCGACCACATGTGGGTCTCGCCGCGCATGCGGTAGACATACTCACCGCCGATATCCAGCGAGCGCTGCAGGATCGGATCGTCGGAGAAGGCGCGGGCATGGCGCTCGGCCGTCTCGCGGGCGACCTCTTCCAGGCCGACGCCCTCGATGGTCGTCGCCGTACCGGTGAAGTAGCGCTCGACGAATTCCGACTGCAGGCCGACCGCGTCGAAGATCTGCGCGCCGCAATAGGACTGGTAGGTCGAGATGCCCATCTTGGACATGACCTTCAAAAGGCCCTTGCCCACCGACTTGATGTAGCGGGTCACCACCTCGTTGGCGTCGACCTCCGGCGGGAATTCCTTGCGCCGGTGCATGTCGAGCAGCGTGTCGAAGGCCAGATACGGGTTGATCGCCTCGGCGCCGTAGCCCGCGAGGCACGCGAAGTGATGCACCTCGCGCGGCTCGCCCGATTCCACCACCAGGCCGGCGGCGGTGCGCAGGCCCTTGCGGATCAGGTGATGATGCACCGCCGCGCAGGCCAGCAGCGCCGGGATCGGGATGCGATCCGGGCCGACCTGCCGGTCCGACAGGATGATGATGTTGTAGCCGCCCGCGACCGCCGCCTCGGCGCGCTCGCACAGGCGCTCCACCGCACCCGCCATGCCCGCCGCGCCGGCTTCCGCCGCATAGGTCATGTCGATGGTCTTGGTGTCGAACCGGTCCTCGGTGTGGCCGATATTGCGGATCTTCTCCAGGTCGCCATTGGTCAGGATCGGCTGGCGCACCTCGAGCCGCTTGCGGCGCGAGGAGCCTTCCAGGTCGAAGATGTTCGGCCGCGGCCCGATGAAGGAGACGAGGCTCATCACCAGTTCCTCGCGGATCGGGTCGATCGGCGGGTTGGTGACCTGGGCGAAGTTCTGCTTGAAATAGGTGTAGAGCAGCTTGGACGACGACGACATCGCCGAGATCGGCGTGTCGGTACCCATCGAGCCGATCGCTTCCTGGCCGGTGGTGGCCATCGGCGCCATCAGCGTGCGGGTGTCCTCCAGCGTGTAGCCGAAGGCCTGCTCGCGATCGAGCAGCGAGACATCCGAGCGCGAGGCGCGCGGCGCCACCGGCTTCAGGTTCTCCAGGATGATCTGGGTGTTCTTCAGCCACTCGCCATAGGGGTTGGCCGACGCCGTCTCGCGCTTGATGTCCTCGTCGGAGACGATGCCGCCCTTCTCCAGGTCGATCAGCAGCATGCGGCCGGGCTGCAGCCGCCACTTCTTGACGATGCGTGCCTCGTCCACCGGCAGCGTGCCGGCTTCCGACGCCAGGATCACCAGGTCGTCGTCGGTGACGATGTAGCGGGCCGGGCGCAGGCCGTTGCGGTCCAGCGTCGCGCCGATCTGGCGGCCGTCGGTGAAGGCGACGGCGGCCGGGCCGTCCCACGGCTCCATCAGCGCGGCGTGATACTCGTAGAACGCCTGGGTGTCCTTCGGCATCTGCTTGTTGCCGGCCCAGGCTTCCGGGATCAGCATCATCATGGCGTGGGACAGCGGATAGCCGCCCTCGGTCAGGAATTCGAGCGCGTTGTCGAAGCAGGCGGTGTCGGACTGGCCCTCGTAGGAGATCGGCCACAGCTTGGAGATGTCGTTGCCGAACAGCTCCGAATCGACCGAGGCCTGCCGCGCCGCCATCCAGTTGACGTTGCCGCGCAGCGTGTTGATCTCGCCGTTATGGGCGACCATCCGGTACGGATGCGCGAGCTTCCAAGACGGGAAGGTGTTGGTCGAGAAGCGCTGATGCACCAGCGCCAGCGCGCTCTCGAAGCGCGGATCGGTCAGATCGGCGTAATAGGCGCCCAGCTGGTAGGCTAGGAACATGCCCTTGTAGACGATGGTGCGGGCCGACAGCGACACGACATAGAAGCCGATGTCGCGGCCTTCCGTCTCCACATGGACGCGGTTCGACACGACCTTGCGCAGGATGAACAGCCGCCGCTCAAACTCGTCGTCGCTGGTCAGCGTCGGCGCACGGCCGATGAAGACCTGCCGGTGCACCGGCTCGGTCGCCAGGATCTCCGGCGCCTTCGACAGCTGGGAATTGTCCACCGGCACGTCGCGCCAGCCGAGGATCGTCTGGCCTTCCTCGCGCACCACCTCCTCGAACACCGCCTCGATATGGCGGCGCTTCTCGGCGTCCTGCGGCATGAAGACATGGCCGACGCCGTACTGGCCGGCGGCCGGCAGCTCGATGCCCTGGCCGGCCATCTCCTCGCGGTACAGCCGGTCCGGGATCTGCACCAGCATGCCGGCGCCGTCGCCCATCAGCGGATCGGCGCCCACGGCGCCGCGATGGGTCAGGTTCTCCAGGATCTGCAGGCCCTTCTCGACGATCGAGTGGGACTTCTGGTTCTTCATATGCGCGATGAAGCCGACGCCGCAGGCATCGTGCTCGTTGCGCGGATCGTAGAGGCCGATCTTCTCCGGCATGGTGCGCGGCTTGATCGCGGCACCGATGGTCGCGGCGGCGGTGTCGTTCGAGATCGTGGTCCCGAAGGTCCCGGCGTTGGATGGCGTCAGCTTCGTCATCGCGTCGTCTCCCGTCGTCGCGCCGCCGTTTCCGGCCGCGCATCTTGTCGCGCCGTTTCAGGCGCAACCTTGGCTCCGGTCCCGCGCCGTCCGCCTGTTGCGGGAGAAGCTCCCTCAGGCGTCCGGGCCGAACCCGAGCGACAATGCCTCGTTTCCGCCGGCTTTTCGCATGACCGCTGGCGTCAGGATAGAACCCGGGCGCGTCTTTTCCGCGCGCCATCGTGCCAGATCGCGCTTTTTCACCAGCCGATTTATGGCAGCATCACTGTCCTATCGGCCGTAATATGACAGAAGCGGTGCCACGCCACAAGGCCACCCCCGGCAGCGCCCCCTCGCCGGCCCACACGGATTCGCCATCCGCCGGACCGCGCGCCGGTCCTCCGACGCCCCGCCTCGCCCGCAAAAATCGCGCCCGGCAGCCGCCCCGCATGCCCGCAGCGCATGGGAGATCCGCGCCGCGTCCCGCTTGCCCTTGGCCGCGGCGCATTATAACTGCCCGCCATGATCTTTGCTTCCGATAACTGGTCCGGCGCCCATCCGGCGATCAATGCAGCCCTCACCGCCCACGGCGCCGGCATGGCCGCCGCTTATGGCGCGAGCGATCTCGACAAGCGCGTCGAGCGCCGCTTCGACGAATTGTTCGAGCGCGAGGTCGCGGTGTTCTTCGTGGGCACCGGCACCGCCGCCAACTCCCTCGCCTTCGCCGCGGTCAACCGGCCGGGCGGCGTCGTCCTGTGCCACCGCGAGGCCCACGTCATCGAGGACGAGTGCGGCGCGCCGGAATTCTTCACCCATGGCGCCCGCATGGCGCCGATCGACGGCCCCGACGGCAAGATCGACCCGGACAATCTCAAGCGCGAGATTTCCCGCTTCAAGCCGGACTTCGTCCATGCCGGCCAGCCCATGGCCGTGACCATCAGCCAGCCCGGCGAGGCCGGCACGCTCTACAGCGGCGACGAGATCGAGACGATCGCGAAGATCGCCCATGACCGCAATCTTGCCCTCCACATGGACGGCGCGCGCTTTGCCAATGGTCTGGCCGCCACCGGCATGACCCCGGCCGAGATGACCTGGAAGCGCGGCGTCGACATCCTGTCCTTCGGCGCCACCAAGAACGGCTGCTGGTGCGCCGAGGCCGTGGTCTTCTTCGACCCCGCCAAGGCCAGCCAGTTCCCCTATATCCGCAAGCGCGGCGCCCAGCTCTTCTCCAAGACCCGCTTCGTGGCGGCCCAGTTCATGGCCTATCTGGAGAACGATCTCTGGCTCGAGCTCGGCAGCCACGCCAACCGCATGGCCGACCGCCTGCGCGCCGGCCTCGACGCCAGCAACCAGGCCCGCCAGGCCTGGCCGACCCACACCAATGAGAGCTTCGCGATCCTCAAGGCCGACCGGGCCGAGGCGCTCAGGGCCCGCGGCGCGGTCTTCTACGACTGGAACCCGCCGCACGGCTTCCACGACATCGTCGGCGACGACGAGCATCTGGTGCGCCTCGTCACCAGCTGGTCGACGACCCCGGACGAAGTCGACCGCTTCTGCGAACTCCTGGCCTGATCCGGCCCCGATCGGTCGCCCGATGCGGCCGATCGGACCCCGATGAAGTCCCAACTGGCTCCCGTCAGCCGCAAATCGGCCCTTCGACAGACAGGGAACCGACTTGCCTTCGACGCCCCCTGACTGGCCCCTGACCAGCCTTCGACAGAGCCCCTGACCGGCCTGCAACGGTCGCTCGGAACTGGCCCTCGACCAGCCCCTCGACGGGTCCCTGACTGGCTCTCAACCGGCCTTCGCCGGCCCTCCGACCGGCCGGGGCACGCCCGCCCCGGACCGATCGGGCCGATGGACATCTTTCTTCGGAACGGTTGACCGCGCACGGGATTTCCGTAGCGTAGGTTCACAGCCAGAGGAGAACGTCATGTCCACAGACGCGTTTCATCAGGGCGAACTCGCTTTCCGCAACAATTTCCCGATGTCGTCCTGCGAATATCCGGCCGGCTCCTCCCTGCGCGCCGCGTGGATGGAGGGCTGGACCACGGCCCGCAACGCGGCGCCGACGGGCACCGGCCAGCATGCCGGCATGATGAAGGACGCCCGCACCGCCACCAATCTCGGCCGCCACGACGCCCCCCACGAATCCTGACGCGGCCGGGCAGAAACGAGCGAGCGCGCGATGGCCTTAGGCCGTCGCGTTTTTATGTGGGTGGGAGAAACGCAAATGTGCAACGGCTTTCGACCCATGTCAGCCCTCGGAGGATACACTACGCCGTCCCAGGAATAGACATTCGGCGCGACGACGTTGCGCCTATTTCGCTAGCGTCCGTCCTCCGCGTCGCTGCACTTGAGGCTCCGGTTTCTAACTAAGCAACAGCATGTCCGCCTCAAATTCGGCGACGGTTCTCCAGCCAAGCAACGTCACAACGTCGATGGCCATGTTCCGGTTGCGAAAATCACCGAAAGACTGGCCGCACTCATGAGTGAGTTTGTCGAAGCAGGCTACCACTGGAGGCCTCGGCGCAACTTCTTCCCAATGAATGGACTGATTTCGTCCTTGCCAGATCAGGTCCTTCAGGAATTGGCTTCCAATAGCGCGCCCGTCTGGGCAAGCGGCGAGGCTGCCGTGGCAGAGCGAGATGCCCTGCTTGGCGAACTGCAAGATGGAGCCGCAAAGCGAGCCCACCGAGAACCGATGGGTGGTAATTTTCTGACCTAGTTCCTGGCGCTCGTGGTCTTTATCGTGTCGGTCCTTGTCTTCTTCGAAGTATGTGCCCCAGCGCATTCCAGACGCCATTGCGACATCATCCGGATCCTCGGCATTCATCGCGATGAATTCGGCGCGACGGTAGTTATCCTCTACTATCCGGGTCAAAGCCGCAACTTCCGCCTCCAAGCCCAGGAGACGATTTTGCTCATTCCAAACGAGCGGGATCAGGTTCTCGGTCGCGTGCCTGATCTCATCCACGTAGCTCGCCATCGCCATCATGTCGCCATCTCCGGTCCGCTGCGGATTGCTGAAAGTCAAAGCCACTTAAGCAGTCGCTGACAGGGTCGCGAAGGATTGTCTGCGCGCAGATGTGGGTGGCAAATGCCAAGCGGAATCAGCTTGTCACGTCGAGGTAGTGATCAATGCACCGAATTGGTTGATTATCCACGAACTTCATCGAATTGATCTTCCTGCGATAGGTCTCCGTATCGGCGCGAAGTTCCTCGTTAATCCTGATTGTTTCAGGCTCCAACCACGAAAAGATTCCTTCTCCGACAAACTTACTGCTCAGGATCTGGACATGATCATTTTTCTTGGCAGCAATGTAGGCTTCCCATCGGGATGAGAGATTTTCAGCCAGACCATCGTAGCTCATGATGCGAAAGTCATCGCGCTCCTGCGCCATCACCTTTCCAAGTCGGATGCTATTATTCTCGATCTCCTTCCTGCGGCCGTGAACGAGAACGTATTTTATGTCGACGGTCGGACTCATAGCCGGCGAGCGCAGGAACCCAATACTATTACCTAGAAAGCTCTTCTTGTTATCGACCGATGAGAACCATGCCCGCCAGTTATTAATCTGCTCAAGCGCACTCATGAAGTCGCGATGAAAGTCACTTGAAGCGTCTTTAAAAAAGCGTGAATGAGGTTTTTCAATTTCGACTAGCACACAATGCCATCGCACCGTGCTCTTGGTCAAATACATAAAATCGCAACAATAATCTGATCCGAAGGGCACCTTCCTGAGGATCAGATCGAGGTGCAGTCCATGATTTAGGATGAACTCCCTCGGAACGAGGGCGTTGTTGCTCTCAAGGAATGATTGGTAGGTCTGCTCAGGCTCGACTCTTGAGATGAGACCTTGTATCTCTCGAGAGTTTCGTTCGAGGTGCTGTCAAACTTCTGGCCGAAAATTCCCATTCTCTCCCCTGACGATCTAAGCATAGGCGACTGGATGTACGCAGTAACCTTAAACTAGAGGAATTTCGAATGCCAAGGCGTAGCCGGTCGCGGACGCGTCATCCACCTCATCACGCACCGGCAGTGATTCCCCCGCCGTCTCGACAAGTGGCGCCTCAACCTTTCAGCCCACCGCGGCGCCTGCCGATCCAGCCAACTGCTGTCCGAATGGCGTACGTCGCTTTGTGGCCTCGTGTTCCGAAGAGCGGGCTGGCAGAAATTCACCCATAGCGGCCGCACAATCACGCCAGCCCCCACAAACAAAAAACGGCGCCGTTTCCGGCGCCGCTCTCTTCCCGTTCCGAGTGTACGTTGATCAGGCGGCGTTCGCCTCGATCTGCTTCTCGTTGACATTGTCGGCCGTGGTGATGGCGATCCGGCGCGGCTTCATCGCCTCCGGGATCACTCGCACGAGGTCGATATGCAGGAGGCCGTTCTTCAGGGCGGCGCCCTTCACCTCGACATATTCGGCCAGCTGGAAGCGGCGCTCGAAGGCGCGGCCGGCGATGCCGCGATAGAGCGTCTCGTACTGGTCGCTCTCCTGGCTCTCGGCCTTCTCGCCCTTGACCGTCAGCACGTTCTCGCGCGCCTCGATCGACAGTTCCTCGTCGCCGAAGCCGGCGACGGCGAGCGTCACGCGATAGGCGTTCTCGCCGGTGCGCTCGATGTTGTAGGGCGGATAGGTCTGGCCGTTGTCGGCGAGCGTCTGGCTGTCGAGCAGCGAGAACAGCCGGTCGAAACCGACGGTGGAACGATAGAGGGGGGCAAAATCGACATGACGCATGATGTTCTCCATTCAGAAGCAACGAGGTTTGCGTAAGGCGCCCGGCACGCATCCCGAATTGGCGATGCAGCCCGGCGTGCGGCCCCGTCTCGGCGACCGCATGACAAAAATAATGCCGCGATTTTTGCCGTTCAAGAGCGCCCGCAAGCCGGCCGTGCAGATTTTTCTCAGGTCCGCCCTCCCCGCGCGCGCGTCGCAGGCGTGCCTCCTCAACGCTCTGATCGTGCATGGTTTTCCGGCGGGCCCGCCTGAACCGCAGATGAATGCCGCCTTCCGCGACCGTTCATCTGCCCTGGTGCAATGTGGCGTCAGATTTCAGCCGCCCACCACACACCGGGCGGCCCGCCAAACGGTCACAGCGTCCCGTCCCTTCCGCTGTGGCCGCTCCGGCCGGAAGCCTGTCAAAGGGCTTCCGGTCGATCCCCTTCTCACCCCTGCCCCGCCGACACGCCGCCAGCGTCGTGCCCGGGCTTGCCGCGTCTGACGCCGCCGTCGCCCAGGCCGCCCACCGGCGCGGAAGGCTTTGACCCGCCCGGTCCCGGCCACTAAAAGCGCGCAACGGCCATGGCCGCGAATTCCCCAGCAGAACGGCCGGTCCCGGGCGAAGCGGATACGACATGAACGAAGCCTTCAATCCGGACGAACTCGTCGTTACCGAGGCCAATCCGGCGCCCGCCGGCATCACCGCCTCGACTTTCCGCGCCCCCGACGGCAAGCGCCTGCGCTACGCGGTCTCGCCCTCGGCGCTGGAGCGCACCCGCGGCACCGTCATCCTGCTGCAGGGCCGCAACGAGAATATCGAGAAATATTTCGAGACCATCGGCGAGCTCAATCGCCGCGGCTACATGGTCGCCACCTTCGACTGGCGCGGGCAGGGCGGCTCGGAACGCATGCTGCGCGATCGCCGCCGCGGCTATGTCCGCCGCTTCGGCGCCTATGTGAACGACCTGGAAGCCTTCATCCAGGACGTCGCCCTGCCCGATTGCCGCGGCCCCTTCGTCATCCTCGCCCATTCCATGGGCGGCCTCGTCGCGCTCACCGCGGCGCCGCGCCTGGTCAACAGCATCGAGCGCATGGTGCTCAGCGCGCCGCTGGTCGCCTTCCCGGCGAACCGCGCCATCGGCACCCGCGGCCTGCATCGTCTGGCCCGGCTCGGCCGCTGGCTCGGCCTTGGCCGGCTGCCGGTCGCCCCGTCGCTGCTGCCCGGCCGGCGCATCCGCGCCGCCAGCCCCGCCCTCAGCAGCGATCCCAGGCGCCTGGCCCGCAACGCCGCACTCGCCGAGGCGGCGCCGTGGCTGTTTCTCGGCAAGCCGACCGTGTCGTGGCTGGCGGCGGTCACCGGCGCCATGCGGCGGCTGGAGGATTCCGACAATATCGCCCGGCTGGGCGTGCCCACCCTCATCGTCACCGCCGGCCAGGATGCCGTGGTCGACAGCCGCGCCGCCGAGCGGCTGGCCTGGCGCATGCGTTCGGGCTCCAGCCTGACCATTCCCTTCGCCCGGCACGAATTGCTGCAGGAGGCCGACCGCTTCCGCGCCCCCTTCATGGAGGCGTTCGAATCCTTCACCGCCGGCGCCTTGCCCCTCGACTGACCCGGCGGGCGCGAACACTGACGATTGTCAGCGACCGTCAGCGGTTGAGCATCGCCAGTGCCGCGGCGTGCAGGTCCGGCGTTCCCGCCGCGACGATGTCGCCGCCCGATTCCGGCCGCCCGCCGTCGAGCCGCGTGATGATGCCGCCGGCCTGTTCGATGATCGGCACCAGCGCGACGATGTCGTAGGGCTTCAGCCCGGTCTCCACCACCAGATCCACCTGCCCTGCCGCCAGCATGCAGAAGGCGTAGCAATCGGTGCCGAAGCGCGTCAGCCGCGCCTTGGCCTCCAGCGCCTCGAAGGGCGGCGTGCCCTTCGGCTCGAACAGCCGCGGCGAGGTGGTGAACAGCGTCGCCTCCTCCAGCCGGCGCACGTCGCGCACGGCGAGCCGCGTGCGCGTCCCGCGATGCAGGCCCCACGAAGTCTCGCCGTCGGCAACGAAGCGCTCGCCGGTGAAGGGCTGCGACATGATGCCGACCCGCGCCCGGCCCGATTCGCAATAGCCGATCAGCGTGCCCCACACCGGCACGCCGGAGATGAAGGCGCGGGTGCCGTCGATCGGATCGATCACCCACAGCCGGTCGCTGGTGCCGCTGGCGCCGAATTCCTCGCCGAGCACCGCATGGTCCGGATAGCGCGCCGCGATCGCCGACAGGATCGCCCGTTCGGCCGCCCGGTCGGCTTCCGTCACCGGGTCGAAATCCGCCGCGCGCTTGTTGTCCACGGCCGTGCCGGCGCGAAACCGCGGCAGCGTCTCGGCATCCGCCGCATCGGCGAGTTCGAACAGGAAGGAGACGTCGGGAAGAATCATGCGCGCGAAGAATCCACTGGCTCAGGAGGACTCCGATCCTAGCGGATCGCCACGGGCCGGGCGACCGGTGAATGCGCGCCACGCGGCGTTTCCCCTGCGCCTCCAGCCGTCGGCGCGCAACATACATGCCTCAATATGTGGCGCCAAACTTTTCTGCACGATTTCCATGCAGATTCCGCTTGCGTCCTGTCGCAGTGCAGCATATCTTGATCTTGCGGTGCTGATGTACCGCGGCCCTTACGGGCGTTTCCTCCCTAGACTCAGACCGCGCTGCCCTCCCGCAGTGCGGTTTTTTTTCGCGTCGCCCCGCAGGATCGGCAGGCCTATTCCGCCGCCGCCGGCAGCCCGTAATCGGCGTCCACATCCTCCGCGAAGCCCGCGACGAAGGCGGCCAGCCGCTCCGCCAGCACCTCGAAGCCGGCATGCGGGCGATAGATCCGCTCGTCGGCATAGAGCCCGCGATTGATCTCGATCTGGATTGCATGCTGGCCGATCGCCGGCCGGCCGTAGCGCTCGGTGATGTAGCCGCCGGCATAGGGCTTGTTGCGCGCCACGTCGTAGCCGAGCCGCGTCAGCCGGCCGGTGGCGATGGCCACGAGCCGGGCGCCGGCGCTGGTGCCGTAGCGGTCGCCGAGCACCATGTCCGGCCGCCGCCCGCCCGGCAGCGCCCGCACGCTCGACGGCATCGAATGGCAATCCACCAGGATCGCCATGCCGAATCGCGCCTTCGTGCGCCGCAGCTGCTCCTCAAGAGCGGCGTGGAACGGCTTGTAGATCGTCTCGATCCGGCCGATCGCCTCGGCGAGCGACAGCCGCTTGCGGTAGATCTCCTCGTTTTCAGCGACGATCCGCGGGATCGTGCCGAGCCCGCCCGTCACCCGCACCGAGCCGACATTGACGTAGTCGGGCAGCGGCTCGGAAAACATCTGCGGGTCGAGTTCGTAGGGCTCGCGATTGACGTCGAGAAACGCCCGCGGGAACCGCGCCCGGATCAGCGGCGCGCCGAGTGTCGGCACGCATTCGAAGAGCTGGTCGACGAACAGATCCTCCGACCGGCGGATCGAATCGCCCGGCAGCCGCGTCGCCGCCAGGAAATCGGCGGGATAGTCGCGACCGCTGTGGGGAGAGCAGAAGACGAAGGGGATGGTCGGCTCGGCCGGTTCGACGACTTCGAAGGCGGGAACCGCCCCGCCGGCCGTCGTGATCATGGGTATGTTCGCCAAACTGTCCCCTTCCGGTTGGATGGCGCACCGAAAAATCCGCCGTCCACCGCCGGATCCTGATTCCTTTTAGAAAAAGTTCCGGCATTCTGCTATGGAATTGCGACCTCAATGAACAGCCGCCGGCATCGTTGCGCCCGGCGTATCCGGATAACGTGAATGTCAAAGATTCTACTCGCCGAAGACGACAACGATATGCGCCGTTTCCTCGCCAAGGCGCTGGAGCGGGCCGGCTACGAAGTGGTCAGCTACGACAATGGCGGCAGCGCCTATGAGCGCCTGCGCGAGGAGCCCTTCTCGCTGCTGCTGACCGACATCGTCATGCCGGAAATGGACGGCATCGAGCTGGCGCGCCGCGCCACCGAGCTCGATCCCGACCTCAAGGTAATGTTCATCACCGGCTTTGCCGCCGTCGCGCTCAATCCCGATTCGAAGGCTCCCAAGGACGCCAAGATCCTGTCCAAGCCCTTCCACCTGCGCGAGCTGGTCGACGAGGTCGCCCGCATGCTCGAGGACGCCGCCTGACCGGCTGAACCCTCACGGGCGCCTGAGCGACGCGCAATCGCGTCGCTCGTCAACCCCGGTCCTGCGCAGAGGCAGGCCGGGCGCCAGCGCGCCGATCCCCTACCGCGCGGGATCACCGCCCGCCGCGGCTCCTCGGTCCGGCGCGGCTCGCGCGCCTGGCGCAAGCCGCCTGCCGGCATTCCCGGCGCCGATCCGCCGGCCGCGCACCGGCTCCGGCGACCGTCGGACCGGCCATCGAATTCTCCGCGAAAATGGCCGCAAGACCCTATTGACGACCGCTTTGGTCTGTGGTCAAAGCCGCCTCGTCGGATGGGCGTGTAGCTCAGCGGGAGAGCACTTCGTTGACATCGAAGGGGTCACAGGTTCAATCCCTGTCACGCCCACCATCCGAACCTTCCCGGAAAAAACGCCTGCCCCTTCGCTAGAATCGAACGTCATGTTCGATGCGCAACGCAGCCGCAGCGTCTCTGCGCCCACAGGCCGTTTCTCCACCTGACGCCGTTCACCGCACCGCCATGCCAAGCGCCCTGCGCAAGTCAGCGGCTACGATGGCCCGAGCCCGATTCGAATGTCCGTGCGGACTCGCGCTCGGCCGGTGCAACCTCTCGCCTCCCCTCCCGTGGAGAGGACAGGGAACCGCAGCTTCGTTTCTGCCGGAGAGAGGGATCGTCTGGATGGCCGAAGGGCATCCGGACACGGTTTCGGACGCCCGATGCCTGAAGCCGGCGACAGTTACCAGGTCTGCGTATCGACGAGTTCGTCTTCGATTTCGCGGTCGGTCTTGTTATAGGGCCGCGTTTCCCAGCGATTGTCGGCCCACCGCGCTTCGATATAGTCGAAGGGGTAGAGATATCGCTTCTGCCAGTTCTCGTCGCCGGGCCTGCGACGAAGCATGATCCTGAGATACGCTTGCCATGGACCGAGAAAACCTAGACGATACAACAACGCTTGACGCATATACCTCTCCACAGCGGGAATGATTATATGCAGCGCGCTGACTTAGCAACCAGAACGATATTTGCCCGCCTAACACAACTCCTTTGCGACCCGGGCGTGCATAAGTGCAGGGCTCCCAGCCGCGGCACGCAAGCGCGCCGGTCTTCCTTGACGAAGGCTTAACGCCGCGCCGCTAGCCCATGCGCTCACCGCATGGCTCACCTGCAAGCATCCCGATACCGCAGCGCAGCAAGACCGCCTATATCTCGCCCATCGGAACGACGCGCCGGACACGCTGGCGCCGCCCCGGACAACATTGGAGAGAGATCATGGCCACCACCCGCCCGAGCACGATGCGCCGCATGTACAACGCCTTCGTCGACGCCCGCTTCCGCTCCGTCGAGCGCGAGATCGCCCGCGTCCGCATCTATCACCTGGAAGACAGCGCCCGTTCGAAGCTCGAAGGCTGAACAGGCATCCGGGGGCAGCTGCCCCTTGTGAGACGATCAGGCCGGTTGCCGACCGCGTGTCGGCCCCGGCCCGCCATCCGGCCGGCCCGCCAGGTGTCCGACTGCCCAACCGGTCCCTGACCGGCAGCGGCGGCCCGGCACGTTGGGAGCGCACCGAGCCGCCTCGTATCTTCCCTTCCGAGATTGCCCACCCCCGGGGAAGACGACACACGCTATCCTAAGCTTACCATACGTCAATCCGTCGCTGCCCGCAAATTGTGCAGAACGCATCGGCGCGACCCGATCGCCCTTGGTCCCATGACCGGAGCTGCACCGGTTCGCTGCGCTACGGCAGATTGTCCCGCATGAAGATGTCGATGCGGATCTGCTCCTGCGCTTCCAGCACCGGCCGGTCGTCGATCAGCGCCTTCAGGATGCGCACGGCGCTGCGCGCCTCGTGCCCGGCATCCTGGTTGATCACCGCATCGAAGATCCCGTCGTGCAGCGCCGCGCGCGCATGCGGGCTGACCTCGTGCGCCACCACGCGCACCCGGCCGGCAAGCCCCGCTCGTTCCAGCGCCGTCACCACCCCGCGATTGCCCGCGCCGAGGCTGTAGAGCCCGGCGATCTCGCCGTCTTGCGCCAGCAGCTCGCCCAGCAGCGACGCCACCCGCTCGGCATCGTCCAGCCCTTCCAGCGATGGCAGCACGGTCAGATGCGGATAATGTTCCCGCATCACCGTCTCGAAGCCCTGCCGTCGCTCGACATGGTCGCGCAGCAGCATCGACCCGGCGACCACGGCAATCCGCCCCGGCGCGCCGCCGCAGAAGCGGCCGAGCAAACCGGCGGCCGTGCGGCCCGCCACGACATTGTCGATCCCCACGAAGCGGTCGCGGCTGGAACCGGGCAGGTCGCTGACCAGCGTCACCACCCGCACGCCATCCACGACAAGACGACCGATCGCGTCGCGCACCTCCGCCGCGTCCGTCGCCACCACCGCCACGCCGTCCGTCGCCGTGCGGTCAAGGGCATCGAGCGCCCGTGTCAGCGCCGGCCCGTCGAAGGCCGGCACCATGGTGACGGTCACCTCGGCGCGCTCCAGCGATGAGTGCCGCGAGGTCGCCTGCACCGCCGCCGCCAGCCCGCGCATGAAGCTGTTGTCGCCGTCCGGCAAAAGGAAGCTCAGCCGGTAGCGGCGCTTCTTCGACAGATTCGCCGCGGTGATGTCGCGGGTAAAGTCGAGGCGCTGCATCGCCTCCTCGACCTTGGCGACGGTCTTCGCCCGCACGCCGGCCCGCCGGTTCAGAACCCGGTCCACCGTGGCCAGACTCACCCCCGCCGCACGGGCGACGTCCCGGATCGTCGGTCGCGACATCACGCCTCGTCCATGTCGTCAGTTCCCATCGGGTCCCGCCCGCCGGTCGCCCCGTACGGGGACATACCGCGGACGCAGGGCAAGCCGCGCGTCAGAGCGCCGTCCACGCCCCGTCATTCTGCGACGACGCCACGCAGGCCTCGATGAAGGCGAGGCCGTCGATCCCGTCCGCCAGGGTCGGCAGCGCCAGCCCGTCCGGCGGCGCCTGGCCGGCGTCCGATGCGTGGATCAGCTCCGCCGCCTCGGCATAGATCGTCGCAAACCCTTCCAGATAGCCTTCCGGATGGCCGGCCGGGATGCGCGAGACGGCCGCCGCCGCCGCGTTCGCCCCGGCCCCGCCGCGGGTCAGGAGCCGCTTCGGCTCGCCCAGCGGCGTGAACCACAGCCGGTTCGGCTCCTCCTGTCGCCATTCCAGCCCGCCCTTGTCGCCATAGACCCGCAGCGACAGCCCGTTCTCGTTGCCGACCGCCACCTGGCTCGCCCACAACATGCCCTTCGCCCCGCCGGCAAAACGCAAGAGCATGTTCGCATTGTCGTCGAGTTCGCGGCCCTCCACGAAGGACGACAGGTCGGCCGACAGACGCTCCACCTTCAGCCCGGTGACGAAGCAGGCAAGGTTGTGGGCATGGGTGCCGATATCGCCGATCGAGCCGCCGGCCCCGGCCTTGGCCGGATCGACGCGCCAGCCCGCCTGCTTCGAGCCGGTATCCTCGGCCCGGTCGGCCAGCCAGTCCTGGATGTATTCGGCATGCACCATCCGGATCGTGCCGAGATCGCCGGCCGCCACCATCGCCCGCGCCTGCCGGATCATCGGATAGCCGGTGTAATTGTGGGTCAGGACGAAGATCTTGCCCGACGCCGCGGCGATCTCCGCCAGCTCCTGCGCCTCGGCGAGCGTCGTCGTCATCGGCTTGTCGCAGATGACGTGGATGCCGACCTCCAGAAACGTCTTGGCGACCGGAAAATGCATGTGGTTCGGCGTGACGATCGCCACCGCCTCAATGCCGTCCTCGCGTTCCGCCTCGGTCGCCGCCATCTCC
Organism: Aurantimonas sp. DM33-3; assembly: GCF_014334315.1. Taxonomy (NCBI): domain Bacteria; kingdom Pseudomonadati; phylum Pseudomonadota; class Alphaproteobacteria; order Hyphomicrobiales; family Aurantimonadaceae; genus Aurantimonas; species Aurantimonas sp. DM33-3. Next base: position 155,478 of record NZ_JACSGS010000003.1, read on the forward strand.
ACATAGGAGCCGTAGCTGCGTTCGGGATCGAGGCCGATCTCGCCCGCCGACGCCAGCGCCTTCTCCGGCGTCGAGGAGAGCGCCCCGGCGACCAGCTCGAACCGGTCGTCGATGCGCGCCGCGATCCGGTGGACGCCGCCGATGAAGGCGCCCTGCCCGCCGCCGACCATACCCAGCCGTATGCGGCGTGGCCGCTCTGTGTCCTGTTCCTCGCTCGTCATGATGCGTTCTCCCCCTCAGCCCTCGATGCCCAGCATGCGCCGGTTCGCCGCCGCGTCCGTGCCGCCCGACGCGAAATCGTCGAAGGCCTTGTCGGTCACCTCGATGATGTGGCTGGCGATGAACGGCGCGCCCTCGGCCGCCCCCTGCTCGGGGCTCTTCAGGCAGCACTCCCATTCCAGCACCGCCCAGGAATCATAGTCGTATTCGGCGAGCTTGGAGAAGATCCCGGCGAAATCCACCTGCCCGTCGCCCAGCGAGCGGAACCGCCCGGCCCGCTTGGTCCAGGGCTGGTAGCCCGAATAGACGCCCTGCCGGCCGGTCGGGTTGAACTCGGCGTCCTTCACGTGGAAGGCGCAGATCCGCTCGTGATAGATGTCGATGAACTCCAGGTAGTCGAGCTGCTGCAAGAGGAAATGCGACGGGTCGTAATTGATCTGGCAGCGCGGATGGTCGCCGCAGGCCTCGAGGAACATCTCGAAGGTCGCGCCGTCGAAGACGTCCTCGCCCGGATGGATCTCGTAGCCGACATCGCAGCCCGCCGCGTCGAAGGCGTCGAGGATCGGCACCCAGCGTTTCGCCAGTTCCTCGAAGGCCGTGTCGACCAGCCCCGCCGGCCGCTGCGGCCAGGGATAGAGGAACGGCCAGGCGAGCGCGCCCGGAAAGGTGACGTGGCTCTTGAAGCCGAAATGCGCCGAGGCCTTCGCCGCCAGCTTCATCTGCTCCACCGCCCAGGCCTGCCGCGCCTTCGGATTGCCCCGAACCTCCGGCACGGCAAAGCCGTCGAAGGCCTCGTCGAAGGCCGGGTGCACGGCGACGAGCTGGCCCTGCAGATGGGTCGAAAGGTCGGTGATCTCGACGCCGGCCTCGCGGCAGATGCCGGTGATCTCGTCGCAATAATCCTTCGAGCCCGCCGCCTTCTCCAGATCGATCAGCCTTTTGTCCCAGGTCGGCAGCTGCACGCCCCTGTAGCCGTGCCCCGCCGCCCAGCCGGCGATGGACTTCAGATCGTCGAACGGCGCCGAATCGCCGAGAAACTGCGCCAGGAATATCCCCGGCCCCTGCATCGTCTTCATCGAAAGCCTCCCCGTTCCCGGCGCCTCCCCGCGCCGCCGGCCCCGCCCCGGAGCCCGTCAGGGGCGCATAGAAGCCGCTTGAGGTACGCCTGTCAAAACGCCGCGCCGCCCGCGCTCTCCGCCGCGTACGAAGCACGGCATCAACCATCCCGCGCGGCTTTCGCCCCCTCGCTTGCTCTGCCATGGTAGCTAAGGGCAGTGTTCCGGCAGATCACCGGCACATGCAGCCGTCATGCATCCGTGCGATGCCGGACGTTCAGATACGACGAGGAAAGCCATGGAACAGCGCGATCAGGTCCTGCCGATCATCATGGCCGGCGGCGCCGGAACCCGGCTCTGGCCGATCTCCCGCGACACCATGCCCAAGCAGTTCATCGCGCTTCTTGAGGATGGCGTCTCGCCCTTCCAGGCGACGGTCCGCCGGGTCGCCGGCAACGGTTTTGGCCGGCCGATCGTCGTCACCAACAACGATTTCCGCTTCATCTGCGCCGAACAGCTCGCCGCCGTCGGCATCGCCGCCGACATCGTGCTGGAGCCCGAGCGCCGCGACAGCGCCCCGGCCGTGGCGATCGGCGCGCTGATGGCCGAGCGCCGCGCGCCCGGCGCCACCTGCCTGGTGCTGGCCTCCGACCATGTCATCCGCGACGAGCCCGACTTCCTCGCCGCCGTCGCCACCGCCGCGCAGCTCGCCGCCGGCGGGCGCATCATGACCCTGGGCATCACCCCGGACCATCCCTCCACCGCCTATGGCTACATCCGTCCGGGCACCGAGACCCTCGGCCACGGCGCCCATGTCCTCGACAAATTCGTCGAAAAGCCCGACCGCGCCACGGCCGAGACCTATCTCGCCGACGGCTTCGTCTGGAACAGCGGCAATTTCGCCTTCCGCTCCAACGTCATGCTCGACGAGCTGCATGCCCATGCGCCCGACGTCCTGGTCGCGGCCGAAGGCGCGCTCGATGCCGCGGTCACCGATCTCGACTTCATCCGCCTCGACGCCGACGCCTTCAACCGCTCGCCGTCCCTGTCCATCGACTACGCCGTCATGGAAACCACCCGCCTCGGCGGCGTGCTGGCGGCCGATTTCGGCTGGTCCGACATCGGCTCGTGGGATTCGCTCCATGCGATCAAGGACAAGGATGCCGACGGCAACGTCTTCGAGGGCAATGTCGCGGCCATCGACACGACCAACAGCTTCGTGCGCAGCGACGACGTGCTGACCACCGTCCTCGGCCTCGACAATGTCGTGGTCGTCACCACCGACGACGCCGTGCTGGTCGCCGCCAAGGATGCCGCGCCCGACGTCAAGCGCATGGTCGCCAAGCTGCGCAAGGCCGGTCGCAGCGAGGCAAGCGAGCATCTGCGCATCCATCGCCCCTGGGGCTGGTACCAGCGCATCGACATCGGCGACCGGTTCCAGGTGAAGCATATCTGCGTCAAGCCGGGCGGCCGCCTCAGCCTGCAGCGCCATCACCACCGCGCCGAGCACTGGGTCGTCGTCCACGGCACCGCCGAGGTGACCATCGACGACGAGGTCCGCCTCTATCACGAGAACGAGGCCGCCTATCTGCCGATCGGCTGCGTCCACCGCCTGCACAATCCCGGCAAGATCGACCTGAAGCTCATCGAGGTGCAGGTCGGCAGCTATACCGGCGAGGACGACATCGTGCGCATCGAGGACATCTACGCCCGCGGCTGAGCAACGGGCGGACCCTCCCGGCCCCTCCGCACCTGAACGGGTCACCGGCAGCTCCGGCCACCCCGTCCGGCGCGCTCGTCAGCCACATGGGTTCAGCGACGTCCCGATGGCGCGGGCCGTCGCGCCGCGATGCGGCCAGGCGCCGTCAGCCCCGGACCTCGGCCTCCGCCGCCGCCAGCCCCCAGGCCAGCAGCTCCGCCGCCTTCGCCTCCGACCCCGCCTCCACATAGCAGCGCAGCTCCGGCGCGTTGCCCGAGGCGCGGAAATGCACCACCGGCCCGGCGTCGAGGATCACCCGCACGCCGTCCAGCGCATCGACCGACGCCACCGTGCCCGCCGGCGCGAAGAAGCCGGCGCGAAACTCCGCATCCTCGGCCAGCCGCGCCAGGAATGCGCCGCTCGCCGCCTGCGGCACATCCTGCAGCCGGTGCGCCGCCGCATGGCCGGCATCGAGCTCCGCCACCAGCGCCGCCAGGTCCATGCCGCGCCGCCTGGTCATGGCCAGCGTGGCGAGGATCGGCAGCACGCTGTCGCGGGTCGGCAGTGCCGGCAGGCTGCGCCCGTCGCGGGTCACCGCCGAGCCCAGCAGCAGGCCGCCATTCGCCTCGAAGCCGACAATGCCTTCGGCGCCGGCCTGGGCCGCCTCGGCCATGCCGGCGATGACGAAGGGCGAGCCGACCTTCGTGCGCACCACCTTGTTCGCAATGCCGGACGTCTCCACCGCCGAGCTCGACGTTACCGGCGTGACGATCGTCGTCAGCCCCAGCGCCCGGCTGGTCAGGAGCCCCAGCACGTCGCCGCGCAGGATCGTGCCCTCGGCGTCCGCCACCAGCGGCCGGTCGCCATCGCCGTCGGTGGAGACGATCGCATCGAAGCGGCCCTTTGCCGCCCAGTCGCGGATCTGCTTCACGTCTTCTGGCCGGTGCGCTTCCGTATCCACCGGCACGAAGGCGTTTGAGCGTCCGAGCGCCACCGCCGTGCCGCCGAGGGCCGCCACGAGATCCGCCAGCAGGTCCCGCGCCACCGAGCTGTGCTGGAACACGCCGATGGTCAGCCCCACCAGCGCATCGCGAGCGAAGAAGTCGGTATAGCGCCGGGCGAAGACCGCCAGCGCGTCGCGTTCCGCCGCCTGTCCGTCGGCCTCCAGCCCGGGCCGCGGATCGGTCCCGGCGATGGTCGCGAACTCGGCCGCGATGCTGGTCTCGTCGGCCTTGGTGATCTCGCCGCCGCGGCCGTAGAATTTCAGCCCGTTGCGGTCGTCGGGAATATGGCTGCCGGTGATCATCACCGCCGGGCAGCCCTGGTGCATCGCCGCCAGCGCCAGCGCCGGCGTCGGCACCGCGCCGCAATCCACCGCCCGGAAGCCGGCGGCATGGGCCGCCGCGATGCAGGCCTCGAGGATTTCCGGACTGCTCGCCCGCAGATCGCGGCCGAAGAACACCATCTGCTCGGCGCCCGCCGGATCGCCCGCCCGCACGTGGCGCAGAAAGGCCAGCGTGTAGCCGAAGCTCGGCCAGCCGGTAAGGTCGCTCACCAGCCCGCGCAGTCCACTCGTTCCGAATTTCAGCGAATCCATCCGTCGTCTCCCGCTTGTCCGTCCCGCGCCGCCAGCCGCACGACCCGCTAGCACCGTCGTCGCGCAGCGGCCTGTCCCGGCGCCGGCCCCACGGCGTGCGATCGCGCCCACAGCCCGTGCCCTTGCGGCCGGTGTTTGCCCGGACCGCCGCTCTGATCTAAGGGCGAGACCCGCGGCCCCGGCCCGCACATCCTGCCGCCCAGCGGCGATAGCACGAGAAGGCCGTTTCGTGGAAAGACCCGCCGACACGACAAGGTCCCCGGCCCGCCCCAAGGTGGTGTTCATCATCACCGAGGACTGGTTCTTCGTCTCGCATTTCCTGCCCATGGCGCGGGCCGCCCGCGATGCCGGTTTCGAGACGGTGGTCGTCACCCGGGTCCGCAACCATGCCGGCCCCATCGAAGCGGTCGGCGCCCGCATCGTGCCGCTCGAGGCCGAACGCCGCGAGGTCGGCATCAAGGCCGTCGCCTCGGCGCTCTGGCGCATGACCAGGATTCTGAAACATGAGAAGCCGGCGATCGTCCATTGCATCGCCCTGCGCTCGATTCTCGTCGGCGGCGCCGCGGCCCGCCTCGCCGGCATCTCCCGCCGGATCTACGCCGTCACCGGCCTCGGCTATCTCGGCGCCCGCAGCGATACGACCGGCCGCGCCATCCGCGCCGCCATTGCCGCCACCATCCGCGCCGCCCTCACCGGAAGGCGCACGCGATTCCTGCTGGAGAACACCGGCGATGCCGGCTTCCTCCGCCTGCCCGCCGATTCGCCGCGCATCCTCGTCGTCGGCGGCGCCGGCATCGACCCCGCCGCCTATCCGCAGGCACCGCTGCCGCCGGCCCCGCCCCTGAAGGTCGCTGTCGTCGCGCGCATGCTCTGGTCCAAGGGCATCGACACCATCGTCGAGGCGGTGCGCCTCGCCAGACGCCGCGGCGTCGACGTCACCCTGTCGCTGTATGGCACGCCCGACCCGTCCAATCCGCGCGCCTTTTCCGCCGAGACGCTCGCGCAATGGTCGGCCGAGCCCTTCATCGACTGGCATGGCCGCACCGAGGATGTCGCCGCGGTCTGGGCCGCCCATCACGTCGCCTGCCTGCCGTCGCGCGGCGGCGAGGGTCTGCCGCGCACGCTTCTCGAAGCCGCGGCCTGCGGCCGCCCGCTCCTGACCACGAATGTGCCCGGCTGCGGCGACTTCGTGCGCGACGGCAAGGACGGCATCGTCCTGCCGGCCGGCGATTCGCAGGGCTTTGCCGCCGCGCTCGCCCGCTTCGCAAGCGAGCCGGAGCTCGCTGCCCGCATGGGCGCCTCCGCCCGCGCCCGCGTCGCCAGCGGCTACACGACGAACGACGTCGAACAGGCCGTGGCAAAGCTCTACCGCGACCTGGCCCAGACGATGTGATTTTTGAAGAAATGGTGCTGCCGCGGGGATTTGAACCCCGGGCCTCTCCCTTACCAAGGGAGTGCTCTACCCCTGAGCTACGGCAGCGATGGGCGCTGTTTCCTTGATTTCGCCGCGCGCGTCAACCGTCATTTCGGCTCTTCCCGACGGATTTTGCACTGCAGCGTCTCCCGCTCCCATCGACACCGCGCGCCAAAACCGGCGCGACCGTCGTCCCGCTGTCACGAAACCCTGTTCTCCTCGGACCGAACGCCTTCTCCGCGCCCTGTCGCTCAAGGGCCGGACGCCGGTTCGCGACGCCCCGCCAGACTTTTTCGCATTTGCGATGACGAGAGCGCTGGACAGGGGCCGGGAGCTTTTCTATAAGGCCCGAGCTTTCGCCGGACGCCTCACGAGGCCGTCGCGGGTGGCAGGCGCCCAGGTAGCTCAGTTGGTAGAGCATGCGACTGAAAATCGCAGTGTCGGCGGTTCGACTCCGTCCCTGGGCACCACTTTTCCCAAGGCCATGATCTGAACGCCGCCAGCCGGTTCTCTTCGCGTCCGCGTGCGTTGCGCGCAGCGCGCGTCCGCCCTGGGCAGAGACGTCAGGCGCACCGCCTGGTTCGGCGTCAGCTCGCCTGCGTCAGCTCGGGCGCTAACCGCGCGAAGGGCTGGGCCACGGTCTCCGGCGCGGCCTGTTGCAGTTCGGCCGCCTTGTTTTTCCAGTCCGCCAGCAATTGCGCGATCGAGGCCGAGGGTACAGGTCGGCTGTAGAGGAAGCCCTGCACCTCGTTGCAGCCCTGGGCGCGCAGCAATTCCGCCTGCTCGAGGGTTTCGACGCCCTCCGCATTCGAGACCATGCCCATCGCCGCGCCCAGATTGATCACCGCCGCCACGATGCTGTCGGCATCGAAACAGGTGCCGAGGTCGGAGGTGAACGAGCGATCGATCTTGATCTTGTCGAAGGGGAACCGGCGCAGATAGCTGAGGCTGGAATAGCCGGTGCCGAAATCGTCCATGGCGATCCGCACCCCCATCGCCTGCAGCGCCCGCAGTGTCTCGATGGTCTCGTCCGTATGAGTGAGGAGCACGCTCTCGGTGATCTCGATCTCCAGCCGATGCGGCTCGACGCCCGCCTCCGCCAGCGCGCTGCGCACGGTCTCGACGAGATTGCCGTGGCGGAACTGCACCGGCGAGACATTCACCGCGAAGGTCAGTTCCGGCCAGTCGCCGGCCTGCCGGCAGGCTTCGCGGATGACCCATTCGCCGATCGGGATGATCAGGCCGGTCTCCTCGGCGAGCTGGATGAAGTCGTTCGGCTGGACGATCCCGTCCTCGCCGCGATACCAGCGGATCAGCGCCTCGACGCCCTTCACGCTGTTGGTCTTCATGTCGATCTGCGGCTGGTAGTGCAGCTGCAATTCGTTGCGGGCGATGGCGTGGCGCAGCGCCAGCTCCAGTGTCTTGCGGGCCACCAGCCTGTCGTTCATCGCCTCTTCGAAATAGCGGAACGTGCCGCGCCCGTCGTTCTTGGCGCGGTACATCGCCATGTCCGCCCGGCGCAGCAGATCCTGCCCGTCGCGGTCTTCGGGGTCGCGCCGCAGCGCCACGCCGACGCTGACGCCGATCAGCACCTCGTTGCCCATCAGGTCGAAGGGCTTCGACAGCTCCTCGATCAGGCGTTCGGCGAGGCGCGCCGAGCCGGCCGGCTGCGCGAAATGCTTCTGGATGATGGCGAATTCGTCGCCGCCCAGCCGCGCCAGGACGTCGTTGCGCCGCAGGGTCGCGGTCATCCGTTCGGTGACCTGGCGCAGCAATTCGTCGCCGGCCGCATGGCCGAGGAGATCGTTGACCTCCTTGAAATGGTCGAGGTCGAGGCACAGCACCGCCATGCTGCCGTCCTGCCGGTCGACATCGGCCACCGATCGCACCAGCCATTCGTTGAACAGCGAGCGGTTCGGCAGCTGGGTCAGCGGATCGTGGCTGGCCAGGAACGAGGCGCGGTCCGCCGCCCGCCTGAGGAGCCGCAACGGCAGCGTGCGCAGGGCGAAGAACACCCCCAGCGCACCGGCTGCGCAGACGAGGAACAGCAGGACCGAGGTCCTGGCCAGCGCGAAAAGGCTCTGGGTGATCAGGATCCGGCCGGCCACCGCCCCCGAATCATAGACCGGGTGGGCGGTCGTGACCGTCGGCCATGGCAGCGCCGCGGCGCCCATGCGGGTCACCTCCCCGCCCTCGGCATTCAGGAGGGTCTTGCTCATGGTCGCGTCGGTAAAGGCGATGATCTCGTCGATCCGCAGCGTCTCGAACTGCCACATCTGCGGATTGCGCCCGACGATCTGCGACACCAGCCGCGAATTCAGCCGCGCCTCGACGGCCAGGCTCCCCTCGGCATAATGCAGGCCGTAATAGAAATGCAGCGCCGGCGGCACGACGGCGACGAGCACCGACACGATCAGCGCGAGCATCGTCGTGAAGCGCAGCATCGACGGCGCGATCACGTCCCGTTCGGTGGGCTGCGACATCATCGGCGGCTACTCGGCGGGCGTGTGGTCGTTCGCCGCCAGGATGGCCTGGCCCTCCGGCGAGAAGACGAAGTCGACAAACGCCTCGGCAGCCGGCGCGGTCTGCGCGGTGCTGACGAGATAGAGGCTCTTGATCAGCCGCTGGCTGCGCGGGTCGGTGGCGCCCGGCGTCGGCCGGATGCCGTCGAGCTCCAGCACCTTCAGCTTGCGGCCTTCGGTGGCGATCTGGCCAAGCGCGATCACGCCGACCGAACCGGGCAGGCGCTCCAGCGTCTCGGCATTTTCCTGGTCGTTGGTGGCGCTGACGAGGCCCGGCCGTTTCAGCGCATCGTCGACCGCCGCGGCCATGTCGTCGGACAGGCCGCGCAGGATCTGCGTGTCGGATTCCGATTCCGGCCGCAGCACCACCCGGATCGCCTCGCCCGACGGCCATTCGCGCAGCGTGCCGGCATAGATCTTCGCGAGGTCCGGGGTCGTCACCGCCGCCGCGTCGGTTCCGGTCGAGGTGACGACCGCCAGCGGCGTCGTCGCATAGAGCCGCGCGATGGCGCCCTTTTCCGTCTCGGCGTCCTTGAGCGCCCGCGAACTGACCGACAGGTCGATGGCCCCGGCCAGGAGCGCCTTGACGCCGCCGCTGCTGCCCAGGCTCGGCAACACCTCGATCTCGGTGTCGGGATGCGCCGCTTCGAAGGCCTCGGCCAGCAGGCTCATCCCGCCCAGCGCGACGCCGGTGCCGCCGATGCGCAAGCTGTCCGCCGAGGCGGCGGGGCTGAAGGCCACAAGGCCCAGCACGACCGACAGGCTGCGGATTCCGGCTTTCGTCACATACTGCATCGGGCGCTCCCCTGCGGCCATACTAAGGACGACTGAGTAATCGGGGAGTCTCACCACGCAGAATTGCATGCATCTGCAACCAACGACATAGTAATACTATGATATTATTGCGCCCAGAACATCGTCGCAAGGACCAGTTGCGCGGAAATCTGTTAAAAAACCTGCGCATGGACCGGGCGAATCTTTGTCGATCCGGCCGGTTTGATCCATGACGCTGCGCCGGGAGCACAGCCCGGCAATGGCCGCCAACATGCGGCCACCGGCGGTCACCATCCGCGACGACCCGCCCCGTGGGCTCCGGACATTGCCACCGCGGGGGAAGCGCGACGGCGCGTTCGCCGCCGTCGCTGTCGTCGCTGTCGTACGGTCAGACCCGCTCGAGGCCGATGGCGATGCCCTGGCCGACGCCGATGCACATGGTCGCCAGCGCGCGGCGGGCGCCGGTCAGCGACAGCTCCAGCGCCGCCGTGCCGGTGATCCGCGCGCCCGAGGCGCCGAGCGGATGGCCGATGGCGATGGCGCCGCCATTCGGGTTCACATGCTCGGACTCCTCGGAAATCCCCAGTTCCCGCAGCACCGCGATGCCCTGGCTGGCGAAGGCCTCGTTCAGCTCGATCACGTCGAAATCGGTCGGGTTCAGCCCCAGCCGGGCGCAGAGCTTCTGCGAGGCCGGCGCCGGGCCCATGCCCATGACCCGCGGCGAAACGCCGGCCGTCGCCCCGCCGAGAATGCGGGCGATGGGCTTCAGCCCGGAGCGGCGCGCCGCCGGGCCCGAGGCGATGATCAGCGCCGCCGCGCCGTCATTGACGCCCGAGGCGTTGCCGGCCGTCACCGTGCCGCCCTCCTTGCGGAACGGCGTCGGCAGCCTGGCCAGCTTCTCCACCGTGGTGTCGCCGCGCGGATGCTCGTCGGTGTCGACCACCACCGGATCGCCCTTGCGCTGCGGGATCGTCACCGGCGTGATCTCGCGGGCCAGCCGCCCCGAGGCCTGCGCCGCCGCGGCCTTGTGCTGCGAGCGCACGGCGAAGGCGTCCTGGGCTTCGCGGGTGACGCCGTAATCGGCGGCGACGTTCTCGCCGGTCTCCGGCATCGAATCGACGCCGTATTGCGCCTTCATCAGCGGATTGACGAAGCGCCAGCCGATGGTCGTGTCGTAGATCGCCGCATTGCGCGAGAAGGCCGTCTCGGCCTTGGGCATGACGAAGGGCGCGCGCGACATGGATTCGACGCCGCCGGCGATGGCGATCTCCATCTCGCCGGAGCGGATCGCCCGCGCCGCGGTGATCACCGCGTCCATGCCCGAGCCGCAGAGCCGGTTCAGCGTCACGCCCGGCAGGCTGGTCGGCAGCCCGGCCAGCAGCAGCGACATGCGCGCCACGTTGCGGTTGTCCTCGCCGGCCTGGTTGGCGCAGCCATAGAACACGTCGTCCACCGCCTCCCAGTCGACGCCGCCATTGCGCTCCATCAGCGCCGCCATCGGCACCGCCCCCAGATCGTCGGCGCGAACCCCCGACAGGGCGCCGCCGAAGCGGCCGAAGGGGGTACGGATATAGTCGCAGATGAAGGCGTCGATCATGTCATGGGCTCCCAGTGTCGTTCGGCCGCTTTATGCCGGCTAAGCGCCGCCGAGGAAATGCCCTCTCCGGCCCCCCGCCGGACGCCGCCCTCCGGCGGCCGGTCCGAACGCGCGGCGCAGGCCGCCGATCACAGGAAGATCAGCACCACCGAGCCGGCATAGAGCAGCAGCACCAGCACGCTCTCGAAGCCGATCCCCGCCGGGCCGGTGCGCTCGCGCCGCAGCATGCCGAGCAGCAGGACGCCGGTCATCAGCATGGCGATGATCGCCGTGGTCCGATCCTGCGGCTCCATCGCCGCATAGATCGAGCCGTCATAGAAGAAGTCGGCGGCGCTGAGGAACATCACCTCGAAGGCATTGCCGCCGATCACGTCGCCCACCGCAAGGCTCACCGCGCCGATCCGCACCGCGGCGATCGCCGTGACCAGTTCCGGCAGCGAATTGGCCACCGCCGAAAAGATCGTGCCGACTGCCGATTGAGACATCCCGGTGATGTCGACGAGGGCGAGACTCGCCTCGCCGATGACGTAGCCGGCCACCGCGGTGATCCCGGCATAGAGCGCGAAGCGGCCCCACAGGGAGCGGCCGGATTGGCGATCCTCGCCCTCCTCCGGGTCCGACAGCGATTCCCGCGTTTCCGATGTCTGGACCGGCTTCCACATCGGGTCGTCCTTGATGTCGGAGAGCAGCTTCAGGCCGAAGGCATAGCTGATCAGGATCACCACCGAGGCCGGATGCACGCCCCAGATCGTCACCGGCGGCTCTGCCGAGGCGATCAGCGGAATGGTCAGCAGCACCACCAGAAGGACGCCCTGCGCCAGCCCGGTCACGCTGGCGGCGGCATGTTCGAGATTGGCCCGGCGATAGAACAGGTCGGCGATGGCGATGAAGGCCGTCTGGGCGGTCAGCCCGCCCAGCGCGTTGCCGACGGCCAGCCCCGGTGCGTCCTGCATGGCGGTGGAGATCGAGGTGATCGCCCCCGGCAGGGACGTCGCCGCGCCGACGAAAAGCGCGCCGGCCACCACCTCGCCCATCCCCGTCCGGTCGGCCAGCGTGTCGGCCACATAGGACAGCCGGAACCCGGCAAAGCCGATGGCCACGGCCGCCGCGAGAAAGGCGCCGCCCACGAGCCAGATCGATGCATCCTGCAAGCCCAGCATGGGGCCTCCTTTCGTCGTGCCTCACCGGGCGGGCCCCGTGCGCCGGGGCCCCTCCGCGATGGCGGTCCCGCCTGGCGACCTACATCTGTGCCGCGCGGTCGTGCGCGGCCTCGATCGTCCGGCGCAGTTCCTCCCGATCGCCGTCCTCTTCGGCGGGGGCGCCCTGCCGGGCCGCCATGTCGGGCGCCAGGCACAATTCGGCCATCACCGGGTAATGGTCGGAATCGACATTGGGCAGCGTTGAGAAGCCGCGCAGGCCGATCGCGTCCTGGAACAGGACATGGTCGAGCGGCCAGGCGAGGATCGGGCTTTCCGCATCATAGGTCGCGAAATAGCCGCGTCCGACCCGCGGATCGAGCAGCCCGCCCACCCGCAGCATGCGGCGGAAGGTGCGCTCCCAGGGCACGGCATTGAAATCCCCGGCCAGGATCGTCGGCATGGTCGAGTCGGCCGCCGCAAGGGCCGCCTGCGCCATCGTGCCGTCGCGCAGGGCGGTGGAATGCTCGAAGGATTGCGGCGGCCGCGGATGAATGCCGATGAAGCGGACCGTGCCGGCCGGCAGCGTGACATCGGCGGTCACGCTCGGCGTGCCGGTCTCGAACCAGAATTCCGCCGCCGGATCGACCAGCGGATATTTGGAAAACAGATGCAGGCCGTAATATTCGACGGCCTGCGGCACGCTCTCGATACTGGTCTGGTAGCGGTCCTGCAGGGCGGCCAGCTGGGTATCCCACCACTGGTCCGTTTCCAGGACCAGCAGGATGTCCGGGTCGGCGTCGGTGACCACCTCGCGGAAGGCCGCGAAGTCGCGATTGCCCTTCTTGACGTTCGCCACCATCACCGAAAGGCCCGAGCCCGACGGACAGGTGGGGGAAGCGGCGGCCATGGGTGCCACGACCGGCATATAGACCTGCAGCTTGGCGAGATGCAGCGCCGCCAGCACCCCGCAGATGGCCATGATCGCCGCCCCCGTTCGCCACCGCCAGGCCCTGGTGGCGCCGAGAAGGGCGATCAGCACGAGCAGCGCACCCCCGACATACAGGCGAACGAAATCGAGGTAGCGCACCCACCACGCATTGGTTTCCAGAAGCGGCAGCAGGGTCATCACGCCGAGCGCCAAGGTCAGGGCAACGGCAATGGTCAGACCGGTCTGTCTCATGGCGCGCCTTTCCCTTCGCCTCGGTTTCGCGGCCATTCCAGCTAGGACACGACCGAGGATCGGCGACCCTGCCCCTCGGAATCATGCCCGGCGCGCTCCGCCTCCTGTCCGGCGCCGGTTCGTGGCCCCGGTCGGACGGTCGGTCGCGGCGCTGCCCGCAGCACGGGACGGCCGCTCCGGCCGCCCCTCCCCGGACAGGTCGCCACGGGTCAGCGACGCCATTTTCACGTCGCGGCTACAAAAACCGAAAAACGAATAACGGAACAGACTGGTCCTGCCCCCGTTTTGCCATCATCCAGCAAGCGGGATCTCAATCGGAGATTTCGTTATGTTACCAATCGAATAGAAAGGTAATATTACATGCGTAATATTTTTGTCGTCACTCTTCTTGCAGGCTCGGCACTGACCGGCACCGCTTTCGCTCAGGACAACAACAGCGAGAACGCAAATTCCACCGCTGACGTTGTTGTCCAGCCGGATGCCCCCGCGGTGAAGGTCGACGTTCCGGAGCCCGACGTCCAGGTCAACCAGGCCGATCCCAACGTCTCGGTTTCGCAGCCGCAGCCGACCATCACGGTGAACCAGCCGGCGCCGACGATCAGCGTCGACATTCCGCAGCCGACCATCACCGTCCGCATGCCCGACCCGAATGTCGACGTCGAGATGGCGCAGCCGGAAGTCTCGGTCAGCCAGGGCGAGCCGCGGGTCTCCGTTGATGATTCCGGCAATGCCGCGGTCGAGACCCCGGACGATGGCGACGAGCAGGCCAATGTCACGGTCGACCAGGCCAACGCCAATGTTCAGGTCCGCCAGTCCGACCAGCGCCCGCAGATCCGCTATCAGAGCGAGGACGCCAAGGTCTCCGTCAACCAGGAGAAGGGCGAGCCGAAGATCATCTATCAGAACGCCGATGGTTCGCCGATGGACGGTTCGGAAGACACCGCCGCGGATCGTCAGCAGCAGAGCAACGCCGCCAGCCAGGACCGTCAGGAGCGCGTGACCTCCGAGGAGACGGCAGGCGAGCGCTCGGCGACCGACAACGAGACCATGGCGATCAATCCGGGCTCTTCGAGCGAGCGTGAGATGACCGTCGAAGAAGTCACCGATTACGACATCATCGGCGCCAATGGCGAAGTCCTCGGCGACATCCAGGAGATCGTGAAGGTCGACAACCGTCTCTTCGCCGTCATCGGCTCGGGCGGCTTCCTCGGTCTCGGCGAGAAGGAAGTGGCGATCCCGCTGTCCTCGCTGATGGCCACCGACCGCGGCATGATCGCGCCGAACGTCACCGAGAGCCAGATCGACGCGCTGAGCGAGTTCGACGACGATCAGTATCCCGAGCTCGAAGACGAGACGCGGATCACCGTCGGCCAGCAGTAAGCCTCGACGCTCCCGCATGAACGAAGGGCCGCCGGTTGATCCGGCGGCCCTTTTTGCGTCGGGCACGGATCGCCTGATCGGGCATAGTCCTTCGAGCCGCGCCGCCACACCGGCGAAACCGGGCGCCGCCTGACGCCAAGACGCTACCGCGCAATGACGTCCGTCGGCCTCCACCCCCTGCTGCGATCACTCCGCCTGACGCAGGACCTCCAGCGGCGAGGCGACCGGCGCGCCGGGCTCGCTCGCCCCTCGAACTGGCCCGGCCCGGTACAGCCGCTTCACCCGCCTCCTTACGCCATCCGGATCGTCGGCGAGGAGCCGCCGCGCCGTATCGAGCGCAGCAGCGCGCAATTCCGCCTGCCGGCGATCGATCAGCGCCGCCAGTTCGCGCGGCGTGCCGAAGGCCTCAGGCGTCGCCGCGATCTCCTGGCGCATCACGGAATAATCATGGTCGAGGCCGAGCCCGTCGGCGACCGCCTTGGCGGCTTTGGCCAGCGGCGCGATCGCGTCCGGCCACAGCGGTGCGATCAGCCGCAGATGCATCCAGTGATATTTGACCCGCTTGCGCAGCTCGTGAAGAGCCTCGTTGTCACCCTCCTTGCGCGCCGTCGCCAGCGCCGACCGCGCACGGTCATGGGTGCGGGCAAAGCCCTCGGCGATGATCGTCGCTGCGTTGCCTGCTCTGTCCTTGGGGGCGATGACGAAGCCGTCGAGCTTGTGGCGGGCCGCCCCCAGGCTGCGCGCCGCCGCCTCGATCGCCGGGCCGAGATCGCGCGTCGTCGCCGCTTCGCGCCGCGCCATCAGCTCGCTGCGCACATGATCGAAGACCGCCGGCGCCACCTCCGCCCCGCAATGCTCCGCGAGCCGGTCGAGCGCCTCCACCAGCGCGCCGCTGTCGCGTGCCCCAGACAGGCTTCGCGCCAGGTCGCGGTAGCGGGCATTTTCCTTCGCATGGAAGGCCGGCCGCGCATCGCGGACCAGCCGCGTCAGCCCGCGCAGCTTCTTCAGCCGCTTGCGGGCCTCGTGCACGGCGGCATTCGGGTCGCCGTCGGTCGCCACCAGCACCCGCTCCGCCCGGCGCAGCTGCTCGCCGGCGATGCGCCGGAACTCGGCATCGAGCGGCGCGGCGGGGTCGAGCTTGTAGGCCATGGCATCTGCACCTTCGAATGGGATCTGCGGCGCACCGACCACGCCGGCCGCGCCTTCGCCAAGATGGCGCCGGGCCGCCGCCTGCCAAGCCGGCCCGGCGTCAATCCGGCGCCTGCGGCATTCCCTCCAGCGCCAGCTGCGAGTTGAAATAGCGCGCATCGCCCGTCACCTCGCGGCCGAGAAAATCCGGCAGCGGCGGCGCGTCGTCCGCCGTCTTCAGCTCGATCTCGGCCATCACCAGCCCGTCCAGCGCACCGGCGAAGACGTCCACCTCCACCTGCCAGCCGCCCGCCAGCGGCACGATATGGCGGGTCTTCGCCACCAGCTTGCCGACCCGGCTCTCGCGCAGCTCCACCGCGTCCTGCAGCGGAATGTCGTATTCGAACTCGCCGCGCGACAGCCCGTCCCGCCCGGTCTTGATCGTCAGCCGGGCCCGCGCCCCGTCGCTGATCCGCACCCGCACCGACGCGCCCTCCCGGCTGAACAGGTAGAACTGCTCGAGCCGCGCCGACCCCGTGGCGAGCGCCCGCCAGCCGCCATGCGCCACCAGGAACTTGCGCTCGATCTCCTGCCCCATCAGCCGCCGCCCGCACGGCGCGGAACGCCGCAATTGCCGGCCCGACGGCTCAGAATCGTCGCTCCGCCACACAACATTGCAGCAATCACCGACATTCCTCTGCGGAATAAAATGCCACCGCTGCGAGCATATCCGTCAGAATATGACAATTTTGACTGGACCATATCTCTCATACATCTATGTTTTCCTTCTGGCAGGGCTGCCTGGCCGACCGGATTGCCGCACCGGTCATGCTCGAAGCCGGCAGCGCGGCGCCATGCGGCGTCGACTTGGAGGACAGCATGCAATGGATGTTTTGGAAATACGGAGCCGGACGGCGTGATGCCGGGCCACCCGATGAGGACACCGTCGAGCCGTCGCGCCGCCGGTTCCTGATCGGTCTCGGCGTGGCCGGCGGTCTGGCGCTCGTCGCCCCGACGGTCATTCTGACGGCCCCGGCCGATGCGGCGGAGCCCGATCCGGATTCGGACCTGCCCGACGGGGAGGACGATGGCAGCTACGAGGTCGCGCAGCGCCGCGACGATCGGCGTCGCAGGCGTCGGCGGCGGCGTCGGCGGCGGCGGGACCGGCGCGGACGCCGGCGGGACCTGCGCAGGCGGCGGCGGCGCGAGCGGCGCAGGCGGCGGCGGCGGCGGGATCGCCGCAGGGGCTGCGTGGATGTCGGCCCGGTCACCATCTGCGACTAGGCTGAACGCCCCATTCTGAGGTTGGCGGCGGCGGCACTTTCGGTGTCCGCCGCCGCGCCTTCGCGGCCACATATCCCCGCGCGCTGGCCGTCCATGCGAAACGGCGCTTCCAAGAACCGTTACAAATCTCTATATCGCGCGACATGAGCACCATGCCCGCGAATACGCCCCTCGACCACATCCGCAATTTCTCGATCGTCGCCCATATCGACCACGGGAAATCGACCCTTGCCGACCGGCTGATCCAGTCCACCGGCGGGCTGGAACTGCGTGACATGAAGGCCCAGGTCCTCGACTCGATGGATATCGAGCGCGAGCGCGGCATCACCATCAAGGCCCAGACCGTCCGCCTGCACTACACGGCGAAGAACGGCGAGACCTACGTCCTCAACCTCATCGACACGCCCGGCCATGTCGACTTCGCCTACGAGGTGTCGCGCTCGCTGGCCGCCTGCGAGGGCGCGCTGCTGGTGGTCGACGCGGCGCAGGGCGTCGAGGCGCAGACGCTGGCCAATGTCTATCTCGCCCTCGACGCCAATCTCGAGATCGTCCCGGTCCTCAACAAGATCGACCTGCCGGCCGCCGAGCCCGACAAGGTCAAGGAACAGATCGAGGAGGTCATCGGCCTCGACGCCTCCGACGCGGTGATGATCTCGGCGAAATCCGGCCTCGGCATCGAGGACGTGCTGGAAGCCATCGTCCACCGCCTGCCTGCCCCCGCCGAGGGCGACCGCAAGGCGCCGCTCAAGGCGATGCTGGTCGACAGCTGGTACGACGCCTATCTCGGCGTCATCGTCCTCGTGCGCATCATCGACGGCGAGCTGAAGAAGGGCCAGACCATCCGCATGATGGGCACCGATGCCCGCTACCCGGTCGACCGGGTCGGCGTCTTCACCCCCGCCATGGTCCAGGTCGAGGCGCTCGGCCCCGGTGAGCTCGGCTTCATCACCGCCTCGATCAAGGAAGTCGCCGACACCCGCGTCGGCGACACCATCACCGACGACAAGCGCCAGACGACCTCCATGCTGCCGGGCTTCAAGCCGGCTCAGCCCGTCGTCTTCTGCGGCCTGTTCCCGGTCGACGCCTCCGATTTCGACGAGCTGCGCGCCGCCATGGGCAAGCTGCGGCTCAACGACGCCAGCTTCTCCTACGAGATGGAATCCTCGGCCGCGCTCGGTTTCGGCTTCCGCTGCGGCTTCCTCGGCCTGCTCCATCTGGAGATCGTCCAGGAGCGCCTGTCCCGCGAGTTCGACCTCGATCTCATCGCCACCGCGCCCTCGGTCGTCTACGACATCAAGCTCACCGACGGCTCGACCATACAGCTGCACAATCCGGCCGACATGCCGGACGTGATGAAGGTCGCCGAGATCCACGAGCCCTGGATCAAGGCCACGATCCTCACGCCCGACGATTATCTCGGCAACATCCTGCAGCTGTGCCAGGAGCGGCGCGGCAACCAGACCGACCTCTCCTATGTCGGCAAGCGCGCCATGGTCTCCTACGAGCTGCCGCTCAACGAGGTGGTCTTCGACTTCTACGACCGCCTCAAATCCATCTCCAAGGGCTACGCCTCCTTCGACTACCACATGGCCGACTACCGCGAGGGCGACCTCGTCAAGATGTCGATCATGGTCAATGGCGAGCCGGTCGACGCGCTCTCCATGCTGGTCCACCGCAGCCAGGCCGAGCGCCGCGGCCGCGGCATGTGCGAGAAGCTGAAGGAGCTGATCCCCAACCACCTCTTCAAGATCCCGATCCAGGCGGCGATCGGCGGCAAGGTGATCGCCCGCGAGACCATCTCGGCCCTGCGCAAGGACGTCACCGCCAAATGCTACGGCGGCGACGCCTCCCGCAAGCGCAAGCTCCTCGACAAGCAGAAAGAGGGCAAGAAGCGCATGCGCCAGTTCGGCAAGGTCGACATCCCCCAGGAAGCCTTCATCGCCGCCCTCAAGATGGACAGCTGACGGGGCTGATCACCGGGCACCGGTCGCGGCCGGGTGGACGGGGACGACCGGATTGACAGATCGCGCCCGGCCCTTCCACAGTCAGGGCATGGAGAGATGCGATGGCGTCGGTGAAACTGTCCCTGTCTGATCCCATGAAGCAATGGGTGGAGGACCAGGCCAAATCCGGCCACTATGCCGACGCCGGCGACTTCGTGCGCGATCTCATCGACAGGGAAAAGCAGCGCCGGGACGCGATCGCGGCGATGCAGTGCAGGGTCGACGAGGCCCTCGCCAGCGGGATCGGCAACCACTCCACCGATGCCCTGTTCGCCGAAGCCGAGGCGCGCGCCGACCGGCCCGACTGAGCATGGGCTTTCGGCTGACGCGGGCGGCGGAAGACGACCTCGTCGCGATCGCCGAAGCCGGCATCCGTCTCTTCGGCCACCGGCAGGCCCGCCGCTATCACGACGAACTGTTCGCGCGTTTCGCGCTGCTCGCTGCCAATCCGAGAATGGCCCGCGAGCGTCAGGAAATCTCCCCGCCGGTCCGCATCCATCCCTTCAAGGCGCATCTCGTCGTCTACCTCGTCGAAGACGCCGACATCCTCATCCTGCGCATCCGCCACGCCCACGAGGATTGGCAGGGGGAAGCGTAGTTTTGCCGCCCGAACGCCGCCCGTCCTGCTGCCCCCTGCCGAATGAAGCCTTCGCTGCCGATTTGGCGGGGATGGCTGAGGCGCCGGGCACCCCTCGTGGTTCGACAGGCTCACCATGAGGGGTTCCTGAACCGCCGCGTCTAGATGCCAAGTGCTGCCGCTTCCAGGCTCCCAGGCTCCCAAGCACTCTGGCACTCTGGCTCGCTGGCACGCTGGCAGCGCCTTCGGCTTCCCCGCTCCTCGTCTATCGCCCAGACGCGAACCGCGCAGGCCGCCAGAGCTGGCACGCCATCCCCTTCACCCTCATGGTGAGCCTGTCGAACCACGAGGGTGACGCCCCACCGTCCAATCCCGATTGCCTCGCCCCGCCAAATCTGAGCCTGTCGAACGATGAGCTAACGGTCACTCTTCAGGTGCTATACGCGCTCGGTAGGTCTCGTCCCATTCCCAATAGCCGATCTGTTCCCACCTCTCGGCGTCCTTAAACCGCATCTTCTGCAGATTAAGCTTTGGTCCCATCGCCGCTATCAGAAGCGCCTCCAGATCACCAATGGTCGTTGATGTATCGTCCGTCACCGCCCCACTCGGTTGATTTAGCGACAAAATTCCCTCCTTGTCAGGTGTCTTGCCGACGACGTTGAACCCGAACCAAGAAAAGCGGTCCCATTTGCCGTTGAGATGATCGGTATGATGATCACGAAGGCGCGCCCCAAGGCGGTCGCCCTTGGCTAGCCCAACGTAGGCTGGTCCGTACTCATCGAAGAGAATATAGATCCCTTGCTGGCGGCGAAAATCCGCAACCCTTATAGCAGGACGATTTTTTCCAATGCGACCGAGAAGTCGAAAGTTACGGTTGCCTTGCCCTGGGAACCACTCGATCTCGTCTGCTCTCCAGAAGAGCCCGTAACTCGTTACTTTCATAATGATCCCACCCTTGGCTCGTCACTGCAGCAGTATGTATGCAATACGCAGCCAATGAAAGCACTTTTGACGAGCCGCCCCTGGCAAGGTATACTATGGAGCAGCCGATCGATATTTCTAAGAGGAGATACCGCAGAACAAGAATCGGCATCCAACTGGGATTTCACCAATTGATTCCCACGGCATTGAGCGTGCTCAGGAATTAAAGACGAGATGTGAGCCGGAATCCGCATCAGTTGCATTCTGATGTCCCTTCTTACTAAACGGACACCGCCGCCCTTCGCGCCCTCCTCCTCCTCATGGTGAGCTTGTCGAACCATGGCGACAACGCACCAGCCTGCCGGCCAGCGATGAGGATACCCAACCGTGTTCGACATGATCGGCGACGTCGTCGGCTACACCACCGCCCGATACCTCCTGCCCGCCCTGAGTTTCGGCAAGCTCAGGGTTCAGACGCTCCGCAGCAGCGAGGGCGGCTTCAACTGGTTCGGCTTCCGACGCGAGACCGATGGCAGCATACTGGTCGAGTCAAACATGGCAGGCTGGCTCGGACTGTTCGTCTGGATCGCCGCACTCGTCGTGCTGATCGTCTTCGTTGGGGGATGATTTGCGGGTTCCGGTAGCAGAGCCGCCGAGTGAACCGGGCCGTCAGCGCAAGGACAGGGCGGGTAGGTCGGAGAACGGAATTGCCGGTGTCGGGCAAATGGTATGGCCAAGCAGCCGCTCGCAGGCTCGCTCTAAGTTGAAACAGAATCGGTAATTCTGTTTCATCGATCTTCGTTCAACCTTGGATTTCCGGTCATCGCCAATGCACTGAGCAAGGCGCAAAGCGGTTGTGTTCCAACCTGACGCTTTGCTCCATACTCCAAGCACCTTGCGTCCCTGCGCCCTCCTCTGCCCCCCTCATGGTGAGCCTGTCGAACCACGAGGGGACCCCCAGAAAACTTTTCCCCGCCCTCCCCCACCTCCCGCATCATCCTCTCACCGCCGGCCCGCGAAACGGGCGCGAATGATCACCGGGATCGTTCGGGGGCCAAGGGAGCAATCCTGGCGGGCGGTGCCGGTTCATGTCGCCTCCGGAGCGGCGGAACCGGGCCGGTGACGGCCGAGCCGGCCTTCCGTTCTGCGGGGAAGGCGGCACGTTGCCGGGCGGGAGGTCGTGCTCCTGCCGGCAGCTTCCCGGAACCCTTCGCCCCGGCATAAGCCGGCGGCGGCGGGGGAATGGTTCGGCGGCGGACGGGTGACGAGACCCCGCCCGCGTTTCCGGCACCCACCGCGCGGCACGCCGGAGGCGGACCGTAAGACCAAATATCGGAGGGTTCGCCTCCGGCGCGCCGTCGCCCGTCCCGCCCCATGGCGGAGACCCGGGCGGCCAGACGATCCCGCCGAAACGGCCACCGGCCGCCTCGGAGGGAGACGGGCCTGTCAGGCTCCGGCCCGGATCGGGCGCGGAAATGCGCACGCGCGCCTTCATCTTGGGCCTCGCATCGGCTAGACACCGCGGCTTCCGATTCGCCGTCCCGGCCTGCCCACCTGCCTTAGCCGCGCCCCGTCCCGTTCCGGGCGCGCGGCCGATTCCTTCCGCGAGTTTCACGAATGCCCCGCTTTCCCGGCCTCGATTTCGGCACCACCAATTCCACCCTGGCCCTGGCGGCCCCCGGCGGCGCGCCGGCGCTGGTGCCGGTCGAGGCGGACAGCCCGACCATCCCCTCGGCGCTGTTCTTCAGCCTCGAGGATGGCGGCACATATTTTGGCCGCGCCGCCATCTTCGAATATGTCGACGGCGCCGAGGGCCGCTTCATGCGGGCGCTGAAGTCGATCCTCGGCACCTCGCTGATGGCCGAGACCACCCCGATCGGGCGCCAGCGCATGAGCTTCGAGGCGCTGATCGGCCGCTTTCTGAAACATCTGCGCGGAAAGCTGGAGGCCGAGGCCGCCCGCAGCGAGGGCGGGCCGGATGCCGTCGCCACCGACCGCGTCGTTCTCGGCCGGCCGGTGCATTTCATCGACGACGATGCGGTCGCCGACCAGACCGCCGAGGACCAGCTCGCCGCCGCCGCCCGCGCCGAGGGGTTCCGTCACATCGAGTTCCAGTTCGAGCCCGTCGCCGCCGCGCTCTATTACGAAAGCCGCATCGAAGCCGAGCAGCTCGCCCTAGTGGTCGATATCGGCGGCGGCACCTCGGACTTTTCCGTGGTGCGCCTGTCGCCCGAGCGGGCGAAATCTGCCGCCGGCGACCGGCTGGACGACATCCTCGCCTCGACCGGCGTTCATGTCGGCGGCACCGATTTCGACCGGGTGCTGTCGCTCGCCCGGGTCATGCCGGGTCTCGGCATGGGCAGCCACACCGCCGACGGCAAGCGGCGGATGCCGGTCTGGTACTTCAACGACATGGCCACCTGGCACCGGGTCAACACGCTCTACACGGCCAAGATCCTGCGCGACATTCGCGGTCTTGCCCGCGAGGCCGCCGAGCCGGAGAAGCTTGCCCGCTTCGAGCATCTGCTGGTCCACCGCTCGGGCCATCGCCTCGCCGGCGCCGTCGAGACCGCCAAGATCGCGCTCAGCGAGACCGATGCGACCACGATCCGGCTGCAGGAGCTCGGCCTGCTTCTGGAGGCGCCCGCCACCCGCGCCGAGTTCGAGGCCGCCTCCGCCGAGCTGGTCGGCCGGATCGGCGGCGCCATCGACGACGCGCTGACGACGGCCGGTGTCGGGCCGCAGGCGATCGAGACGGTGATCCTGACCGGCGGCGGTGCCCAGGTGCCGGCCGTCCGTGCCGCCGCCACAGCCCGTTTTCCCGCTGCCCGCATCGCCCAGTCCGACGCCTTCGGCTCGGTCGGCCTCGGCCTCGCCATCGACGCCGCCCGCCGCTTCGCCTGAACCGGGGCGGGGCCCGAAGAGCGGCCGGCCGGCTGCGACCACAGGACGCGGTTTTCCGCCGGATTCTACCGGCCGGGTTGTGCCCGGTTAACGAATTCCGGCGATACTGATTGCAAGGAACAGACGCGGTGAGAGCTATGAGCAGTTTGCTGGCCAGATGGGGCAAGGCGACCGGCTTTCAGGGTCGCGACAAGCGCAGCGCCCGCCGGGTGCGCACGCGGCTGCGGCCCCAGCGCGTCCTCTCCATGCGCAACGCCATCATCGCCGATTGCGCCATGGTCGACCGCTCCGACAGCGGCGCCAAGCTGCAATTCATCGTCGATGTCGATCTGCCGCGCATCTTCCTCCTGCAGGATCTCGCCGAGGGAACCACCCACGAGGTCGAGCTGATCTGGAGCCGCCCCGGCCAGGCCGGCGTGCGCTTCACCCACCACCCGGCCCCGTGCGGCGTGTCCTCCGCCAATAAGTGACTCCCTCCCCGCCTGTGCTATCTGCCGGGCGCAATCCATTTGGAGGGAAACACCATGCTGACACTCGACAAGGCCCGCATTATCATCGCCGAGGCCATGAAGATGGGCGCCGCCAAGGGCTTCAAGCCGCTGACCGTCGCCGTCCTCGACGCCGGCGGCGCGCTGATCGCGCTGGAGCGTGCCGACGGCTCGGCCCGCATGCGCCCCGACATCGCCACCGGCAAGGCCAATGGCGCCATCGCCATGGGCATGGGCTCGCGGGCGATCTGGCAGCGGGCCGAGCAGCAGCCCTATTTCATCCAGTCGATGAACGCGCTGGCCAAGGGCGTGCTGGTGCCGGTGCCGGGCGGCGTCCTGATCCGCGGCGAAGGCAATGTCATCCTCGGCGCCGTCGGCATCACCGGCGACACCTCCGACAATGACGAGGCCGCCGCCACCGCCGGCATCGAGGCCGCCGGCTTCACCGCCGACGGCGGCTGACCCTCTCGCCAAGCGACCCCGATGCGGCGGGGAAATCTCGCCGCATCGACGCCGCCCGCCGATCTTTTTGTCGTCCCGCCTGAAACAATTCGCCCCGCCTCACCGAAGCTTGTGTTGAGCCCGCAGCCTCCGATCGCGCACCAATGGTGCCGACACGGGCGGCGGCCCCAGACCAGCAAGGGAACGAGACCATGGCAGGACGAACCGGATTCGCATTGGCGGGCCTCGCCGCCGCAGCCCTCGCGGCAGGCGCCAGCCTGATGCCGAGCGGCGTAGCCGCCCAGAGCACCGAGACGGCGATCTTCGCCGGCGGCTGCTTCTGGTGTGTCGAGAGCGACTTCGACCACGTCGCCGGCGTCCTCGACACCACCTCCGGCTATATCGGCGGGCAGAACGAGAACCCCACCTACCAGAACCACCCCGGCCACGTGGAAGCGGTGAAGATCACCTACGATCCGAAGCGCGTCAGCTACGATCAGCTGCTCAACGTGTTCTGGCATTCGGTCGATCCGACCGACGCCGGCGGCCAGTTCTGCGACCGCGGCCACGCCTATACGACGGCGATCTTCGCGACGGATCAGAGCCAGGTGCAGAAGGCCAAGGCCTCCAAGGCCGCCATCGCCAAGGATCTGCCGAAAGTGGTGACCCCCATCAACTCGGCCCCGACCTTCTGGCCGGCCGAGGGGTACCACCAGGATTACTACAAGAAGAATGCGCTGAAATATAAGTACTACCGCTTCAGCTGCGGTCGCAACGCCCGGGTCCGCGACGTCTGGGGCGACAAGGCCTATCAGGGCATCAAGGACGCCATGGGCTGATCGCCCACCTGCGCCAAGCCCCTGTCACCCGTCGGAAGGACAAGCCCCATGCGATCTCCCATTGGCGCAATCGCCACCGTCACCGCTGCGCTGCTCGTCATGAGCCTGCCGGTCAAAGCAGCGGATGACTGGGTGACGAAGCAGAGTGCCAGGTCTGTGGCGGACACGGTGTCCGCCCTGACCGCGGCGGTGGACAAGGCCGGTGCAAAGGTGATGGCGACCGTCGATCACCAGGCCAACGCCGCGACCATAGACACCGCGATCCCGGCAACGACACTGGTCATCTTCGGCAATCCGAAGCTCGGCACGCCGCTGATCGCCGAGAACCGCCGCGTCGCCATCGACCTGCCCCAGAAGGTGCTGGTCTGGGACGAGGACGGCGTCACCATGCTCGGCTATGTCGATCCGGCCGAGCTTGCCGAACGCTACGGCTTCGCACCCGACCATCCGTCGATCAAGGCGATGCAGGGCGCGCTGGACAAGCTGACGACCGCGGCATCGGCGGACCAGTAGCGGTCCGCCGCGCCGGCACTGCTCAGCGCTTCATCGGCTCGATCCAGATCTCGGCCGTCAGCACGTTTTCCGGCTGCGAGATCGCGTAGAGGACGGCACCGGCGACGTCGTCGGCCTGCATCGCGTCGGGTTTGCGCTGGTCGAAGAAGGGCGTGTCGACCATGCCCGGCTCGATCAGCGTCACCTTCACACCGTCGTCGCGCAGTTCCTCGCGCAGGTTCTGGCCGTAGCCGGTAATCGCCCATTTGGTCGCGCCGTAGATCGAGCCGGCGAGCACCTTGCGGCCGGCGATCGACCCGGTGAGGACGTAATGCCCCTTGTCCGCGACGACGGCATCATGGGTCGCCTTCACCGTGTACATGACGCCGAGCACATTGGTGGTCACCATCCGGTGCCAGTCCTCGACATCGCCCTTGGCCGTACCGGACGAATTCGAACCGACCCCGGCATTCGCGAACACCACGTCGATGCTGCCGAAGCGCTCGAGCACGGCCGCAGTCATCGCCTGCTGCGCAGCGTAGTCGCTGACGTCGCAGGCAACCGCCATCGCCTTGTTCTCGCCGAGTTCGGTGACGAGACCGTCGAGCTTGTCCTTGGAGCGGGCCGCAAGGGCGACCCGATAGCCGGCCGCGACAGCACGTCGCGCCGTCGCGGCACCGATCCCGGTCGAGGCGCCAGTGATGAGCATGGTCTTCATTTCGATACTCCGTTGAATCCGTTCGGGTCGTTGCCGTCAGGGCAAGCCCCGCATCGTCGCGGCAGTTGGGCATCGAACGGATTTTGGGAAGGGCGAGCGCCCGCCGAACGCTTGGATGAACGGACGAAATCGCCCTGGCGGTTGGTCGCAGATGGAACCGTTATCGGCAGGAGCGATTATCGAAGCGAACAACACATTTCGTCCCCCATCGCAGCGAGCGGCAGCGGGACCTGAGCGCAAGGAGCCACCATGGCCAAGACCACCAAGACGAAGATGCACAAGACCATGAACCCGATCTCGGAGAACATCCGCGGATCGATGGTCGAACTCCTGCAGACGCACCTCGCGACCGCCGTCGACATCACCTACCAGACCAAGCAGGCCCACTGGAACGTGAAGGGCATGAACTTCATCGCCGTCCACGAGCTGTTCGACGATCTGCACGAAGAGACCGAGGAATATGTCGACACCATCGCCGAGCGACTGACCGCGATCGGCGGCCAGGCCCACGGCACCGTGCAGGCGGCCTCCGAGAACTCGCTTCTCGACCCCTATCCGCTCGATCTCGTGAAGTCCGAGGATCACCTCAAGCGGCTGACCGAGAGCTACTCCAAGTGGAGCGCGGCCGTCGCGGAGGGCATCGAGGAAGCCTCGGAAGCCGGCGATCCGCTGACCGAGGACCTGCTCACGGCGATCGGCCGCGGCCTCGACAAGGGCATCTACTTCATGGAGAGCCATTTCCAGGCGTAAGCGCCGTTGGAAGTGAGCGTGAAACAAGAAGGGGCGGTGTCTTGCGACACCGCCCCTTTCTCATATCGAAGGTCTGTGTGTTCGGATCAGGCGATCGTCTGGCCGGTCTTCTTCCAGTCGGCCAGGAAGGCGTCGAGACCCTTATCGGTCAGCGGATGCTTCACGAGGCCCTTCAGGGTCGCCGGCGGGACGGTCGCCACGTCGGCGCCCAGCAGTGCGGCTTCACGAACATGGTTCGATGTCCGGATCGAGGCTGCGAGGATCTCGGTCTCGAAACCGTAATTGTCGTAGATCCGCCGGATGTCGGCGATCAGCCCCATGCCGTCGATATTGATGTCGTCGAGCCGGCCGATGAACGGCGAGATGTAGGTGGCACCGGCCTTGGCGGCGAGCAGCGCCTGCACCGCCGAGAAGCACAGCGTGACATTGGTCTGGAAACCCTCGTCCGTCAGCTCCTTGCACGCCTTGAGGCCGGCAAGCGTCAGCGGCAGCTTGATGCAGACATTCTCCGCGATGCCGGCAAGGAGCTTGCCCTCGCGGATCATTTCGTCGGTCTCGACCGCGGTGACCTCGGCGGATACCGGACCGTCGACGATCTCGCAGATCTCGGCGATGATATCCTTCATCGGCCGGTCGGCCTTCATGATCAGCGACGGATTGGTGGTCACTCCGTCGATCAGACCTGTCTCGGACAGGTCCTTGATCTCGGAAAGATCGGCAGTATCGACAAAGAATTTCATGGCGCCCTCATTCGGCTCGGTGATCATTCGCGGGATGCATAACAGCCCGGCCCCGGTTCGCGCTACATGCGACCGGCTTCTTCTCTTCATATAGGGGGCGGCGGTCGGCCGAGAACATGCCGGGCGGACTTGCGGATCACCGTATCCGCCGCCAGTTGAGACGTGGCGCTCGTCCTGCGAGCGCGGCTTTCCTTTCGAGGGGCCGGTCGCCTGCATAGACTGGCCCGCGGCCGCAGCGATTCGAAATCTCGCAGCCCCGCCGACCCAAGTTCCTACGACCGGACGCAGTCATTTGAATCAGACCGGCCAGCTCTTTGCGACGACCACCGTGCCGGTTCTTGTTCCGCTGCCCGGCAATCGTCCGTACTCCTATGCGGTGCCGGACGGCATGTCCGTCCAGCCCGGGTCGATCGTCCAGGTGCCTCTCGGGCCGAGGCAGGTCGCAGGCGTCGTCTGGGACGGGGAGACCGACGATGTCGATCCGCGCAAGCTGCGGTCGATCACCAAGGTGTTCGACTGCCCGCCCCTCGACCACACGATGCGCCGGTTCATCGACTGGGTCGCGGATTATACGCTGTCGCCGCCCGGCCTCGTGGCCCGCATGGCCCTGCGCGCACCTGCCGCGTTCGATCCCGAGCCATGGATCGACGGGATTGCCCTAACAGACACACCGCCGAGCCGCCTGACCGAGGCGCGCGAGCGGGTTCTGGCGACGGCCGCCGAAGCCCCGACCTGGGCA
Source organism: Aurantimonas sp. DM33-3 (assembly GCF_014334315.1). Taxonomy (NCBI): domain Bacteria; kingdom Pseudomonadati; phylum Pseudomonadota; class Alphaproteobacteria; order Hyphomicrobiales; family Aurantimonadaceae; genus Aurantimonas; species Aurantimonas sp. DM33-3. The sequence goes on from NZ_JACSGS010000003.1 coordinate 184,078, forward strand.
CGGCTCGGCCTGGCTCATGCCGCGGGGGTCACCACGTCGGTCGTCGATGGACTGATCAAGCAGGGCGTGTTCGAATGCGTCCGCCTGCCGCCGCCGCCCGCCGTCGCAGAACCCGACACGACCTATGGCCGTGCGAACCTGAACGAGAACCAGAGAGCGGCCGCCGATGCGCTGGCGGCAAAGGTCGCCGTCGATGGCTTCACCGCGACGCTGCTGGAGGGCGTCACCGGTTCGGGCAAGACCGAAGTCTATTTCGAGGCCGTTGCCGCGGCGTTGGAAAAGGGCCGCCAGGTGCTGATCCTGCTTCCGGAGATCGCCCTGACCCAGAGCTTCATCGACCGGTTCCATGCCCGCTTCGGGGCTCCGCCGGCGGAGTGGCATTCCGACGTCCCGCCGCGCCAGCGTGAGAAGGTCTGGCGCCAGATCGCCGAGGGCCGGGTCCGCATCGTCGCCGGCGCACGCTCGGCGCTCTTCCTGCCGTTCAACGATCTCGGCCTCATCATCGTCGATGAGGAGCATGACCCGGCCTACAAGCAGGAAGATCGAACTTTCTATCACGCCCGCGACATGGCGGTGGTTCGCGCCTCGATCGGCGCATTTCCGATTATTCTCGCCTCCGCGACACCGTCGGTGGAGACACGCGTCAACGCGGCGTCCGGCCGCTACGGTCATGTTCGCCTCACCGGCCGCTTCGCCGAGGCCGCGATGCCGGACCTGTCGCTGATCGACATGCGCAGCGCACCACCGGCCAGGGGCCGCTTCGTCTCCCCGGTGCTCGCCACCGCGATCGCGGAAACCGTCGCCAAGGGCGAGCAGGCGCTGCTGTTCCTCAATCGACGCGGTTATGCGCCGCTGACGCTATGCCGGATCTGCGGCCATCGGTTCCAGTGTCCCGACTGCTCGACCTGGCTCGTCGACCATCGCCTGCGCGGCCAGCTGCAGTGTCACCATTGCGGCTTCGCGGTGCCCCGACCCGAGGCCTGTCCGGAATGCGGCACGCTCGACCATCTGGTTGCCTGCGGACCGGGGGTGGAGCGCATCGCCGAGGAGATGCTCACCGATTTCCCGGACGCCCGGACGATCCTCCTGTCCTCGGACCTGCCCGGCGGTGCCCGGCGCCTTCGCCGCGAACTCGATGCCATCGCCGATGGAGAAGCCGACATCGTCATCGGCACCCAGCTCGTCGCCAAGGGTCACCATTTCCCGATGATGACGCTCGTGGGCGCGATCGACGCCGATTTGGGCCTCGCCAATGGCGACCCGCGCGCCGCCGAGCGTACCTTCCAGCTCCTCCATCAGGTAACGGGCCGAGCCGGACGCAGCGGCGGACGCGCCAGCCGCGGGATGATCCAGACCTGGCAGCCCGAACATCCGGTGATGCAGGCGATCGCTTCGGGCGACGCGAAGCGATTCTACGAGCGCGAGGTCAACGAGCGTGAACGCACGAGCCTCCCGCCCTTCGGACGGCTCGCCAGCATCATCGTATCGGCGAACAGCCGCAGGGAAGCGGAAGAATACGGCCGGGAGTTGCGCCGCGCCGCGCCTCAGGATTCCGCGATCGAGGTTCTGGGACCGGCGGAAGCGCCCCTGGCCGTGCTGCGCGGCCGTCACCGCTTCCGGCTCCTCGTCCACGCGCCGCGCAAGGCGCATATCCAGGGGTTCCTTCGGGCCCTGATCGCTGCCGCTCCCCGTCCCCGGGGATCGGTACAGATGCAGGTCGACGTGGACCCGCAAAGCTTTCTATAGGACAAGTGGAGACACGAGCGGGCATGAGGGAGAGAGCGATGCGCATGCGGGATGGTGGCACGAAGAGGATCATGGCGGCAGCGATGGCATGCGCGATCGGTCTGTCGGCTTGCGTGCCCGCACTGGCGCAGGACGCATCTTCCGAAAACGCCGTTCGCCTCGAGACATCGCCCTTTGCTCCGCCGAAGCCCGGACAGACGCCGTCGCTGAATGCCACCGAGACGCCACGCGTTCTGGCCCTCGGCCTGATGCACTGGTTTCCGCTCACCAGCCGCTGCACCTTCACCGACCCGAACCGCCATGGGGAAGACACGCTCGAGGGTGCGCCGGCGCCTTTCGTGTTCCTCACCATGGTGGATGGCAGCCAGGCCGGTCTCGAACGCGGCTATGTCATGGCCAACGGTCTCGTGCGTGAACTCGAGAAAGGTCGGACCGCCGCGACCAAGGATGGAGCCGTGGTCACCGTCTGGCGATCGGCCGGCGAACCGCGGATCAACGTCAATCTCGTCATCAGCGTCGTCCGCGACCGGGCCAACGAGACCCCCGAATTCGAGGGGAGCATGACCGTGTACTGGGGTGACAAGAAGGAACAGGTCGAGATCGTCGGCGAGTGCCGGAGCTAACGGGCGCCGCCGACCTGAACGCCACCACTGGAACTTTCCATGGAGCGCGCCAGCTTTGCGGCTTCGCGCCACGGCCGATCGGCTTCACGCGCTTGGATATTGATTCGGCTATGAGGCGGATGACGTGAGTATTGGACTGATTGCGCTGCTCGATGACCTTGCGGGTCTGGCCAAGGTGGCTGCAGCCTCGCTGGATGACGTGGCGGGTCAGGCGGCCAAGGCCGGCACCAAGGCCGCCGGCGTCGTCATCGACGACGCGGCGGTTACGCCGCGCTACGTCACCGGTTTCGCCGCGGAGCGCGAACTGCCGATCGTCGGCAAGATCGCCGTCGGTTCGCTGAAGAACAAGCTGATCTTCCTGCTGCCGATCGCCCTGGCACTCAGCTACTTCGCCCCCTGGGCGATCACCCCGCTGCTCATGCTTGGCGGCCTCTATCTGTCCTATGAGGGGGCAGAGAAGGTCTATGAGGCCCTGTTCCCGCACAAGGCCCACGCTCACGAGGAAGAAATCGGCAAGGCCGTGAGCGCGAAGACGCTGGAGGACCGCAAGGTCGCCAGTGCCATCAAGACCGACTTCATTCTCTCCGCCGAAATCATGGCGATCACCCTCTCCGGCCTCGAAGTCGGCGGCTTCTGGACACAGGTTGCCGTTCTGGCACTCGTCGGCATCGGAATCACCGCCGTCGTCTATGGCAGCGTCGCGATAATCGTGAAGGCGGACGACGTCGGCGTCGCGCTGGCAGGCAACCAGTCGGAATCGATCTTCGGCAGCCTGCTGCGCGGCATCGGTCGTGGCCTCGTGGTCGGCATGCCGTTCTTCCTCAAGGCCCTGACGGTCGTCGGAACCGCCGCAATGATCTGGGTTGGCGGTGGCATCATCGTGCATGGGCTCGAAGGCTATGGCGCGCCGTGGATCGGCCACACGATCGAACATCTGGCGGAAGTCGCTGCCCACGCGGTTCCTGTCCTTACCGGTGCCGTCCACTGGATCGTCTCCGCCACCGGCGCCGGCATCGTCGGCCTGGTGACTGGCGGGGCATTGATTCCCGTGATCGGCTACGTCGTCGCACCAACGTGGAAACGGCTGAACGGCCTCTTCGCCTGAGTTCGCGACGGGCCTCATCCGGGGGTCTCGACACCGGCTCCCGGCTGCCCTTTCACCTTGGCGGGCGCGTCTCTATAAGCCCGCGGGCCAGCCGATCCCGCCAATGGAGCCCCGATGGACTTCGCCCTGCCACAGACCAACGCCGACATGCTGCCGTTCGGGGCCGCCTGCATCACCATCCTCATGGGCCTGGTCGCACTCTTTGCGCCACGAATCACGCTGCGACTTCTGCGGCTGGAGACCCGTCAGACACATCCGGAAGCGCTGGCAGAATCACGTGCGACGATCGCCGGCTTCTGGCTGGGCGTGGGGATCGTCACGGTGGCCTTCTACAATCAGCCCTTCGTTCAGATGGCGCTGGGCGCCGGCTGGCTGTTCACCGGCTTCGGCCGCTTTGTATCGATCCTGTCCGACCGTGGCGCCACCCTGTTCAACTGGGTGTTCCTGCTCGTCGCGCTGGCACTGGCCGGGGCAGCGCTGGCGCCGGTTTTCGGCTTCATTCCCAACTGACGCCGGAATGCGCGAATTTGCGGCGCAAACCGCACCGAAGCCAAGTTGTCGCCGGGAAAACCCTATGCTAGAGGGTCCCCTGTCTTCGGAAGGACGGCGTGACTTGCTCGCGCGCCTTCCGGTATTCAATTAACGGTTTCAAGATTTTGGGGCGATCTCGCTTCGGGGCGCAACGAACAGCTTGAACGGAACGCGAAAGAGAAACGGTCGTCCGTGGCACAATCATCCTCTCCCGTTTCGGGGGTCGCAGACCGCTACGCCCAGTCCCTCTTCGAACTCGCACGTGACAACGGCGCGGTCGAAACCGTCGAGTCCGAGCTCGTCGCTTTTCAGGGACTGATCGACGAAAGCGCCGACTTCCGGCGGCTGGTTGAGAGCCCGGCCTTCACGTCGGGCGAGCAGCTCAGGGCGATCGATGCCGTCATGGCGTCGGTCCAGCCGAGCGAGCTCACCGGCAATTTCCTGCGCGTCGTGGCGGCCAACCGTCGCCTGTTCGCTTTTCCGGGCATGGTCCGCGGATTCCGCAAGATGGCGGCCGAGCACCGCGGCGAGATCGCCGCGGAGGTGACCAGTGCCCATCCCCTTACCGACGAGCAGCGCAGTCAGCTCGCCGAGGCTGTCGGCTCCTACGCCGGCAAGACCGTGACCATGCGCGAAAGCGTCGACCCGGCAATCCTCGGCGGACTCATCGTCCGGATCGGGTCGCGTCAGGTCGACACCTCGCTTCGCACCAAACTCAATTCGCTTAAGCTTGCACTGAAAGAGGTCGGCTGATGGACATCCGCGCCGCGGAAATTTCCGCAATCCTCAAGGACCAGATCAAGAACTTCGGTTCCGAGGCGGAAGTCTCGGAAGTCGGACAGGTTCTGTCGGTCGGTGATGGTATCGCCCGCGTCTACGGGCTCGACAACTGCCAGGCTGGCGAGATGGTCGAGTTCCCGGGTGGCATTCAGGGCATGGCCCTGAACCTTGAAGCCGACAATGTCGGCGTTGTCATCTTCGGCTCGGACCGGGCCATCAAGGAAGGCGACACCGTCAAGCGCACCGGCAACATCGTGGAAGTGCCGGTCGGCAAGGGCCTTCTGGGCCGCGTGGTCGATGGTCTCGGCAACCCGATCGACGGCAAGGGCCCGATCGAGTCCACCGAGCGCCGCCGCGTCGACGTCAAGGCGCCGGGCATCATCCCGCGCAAATCCGTGCACGAGCCGATGTCGACGGGCCTCAAGTCCATCGACGCTCTGATCCCGATCGGTCGCGGCCAGCGCGAACTCGTCATCGGTGACCGTCAGACCGGCAAGACCGCCATCATTCTGGACACCTTCCTGAACCAGAAGCCGGCGCACGACGAAGACCGCGAAGCCGACAAGCTCTACTGCATCTACGTCGCCGTCGGCCAGAAGCGCTCGACCGTCGCGCAGTTCGTCCGCACGCTCGAAGAGCGCGGTGCGATGGAGTATTCGGTGGTCATCGCCGCCACCGCATCCGACCCGGCACCGATGCAGTACATCGCGCCGTTCACCGGCTGTGCCATCGGCGAGTTCTTCCGCGACAACGCGATGCACGCCGTGATCGCCTATGACGATCTGTCCAAGCAGGCCGTCTCCTATCGCCAGATGTCGCTGCTGCTTCGCCGCCCGCCGGGCCGCGAAGCCTATCCGGGCGACGTCTTCTACCTGCATTCGCGCCTGCTGGAGCGTGCCGCCAAGCTCAACGACGAGCTGGGCGCCGGTTCCCTCACCGCACTGCCGGTCATCGAGACCCAGGCTGGCGACGTGTCGGCCTACATTCCGACCAACGTGATCTCGATCACGGACGGCCAGATCTTCCTCGAGACCACGCTGTTCTTCCAGGGCGTTCGCCCGGCGGTGAACGTCGGCCTTTCGGTGTCGCGCGTTGGTTCGTCGGCGCAGATCAAGGCGATGAAGCAGGTTGCCGGTTCGATCAAGGGCGAGCTCGCACAGTACCGCGAGATGGCGGCCTTTGCGCAGTTCGGCTCCGATCTCGATGCCGCAACCCAGCGTCTCCTCAACCGTGGTGCGCGACTGACGGAACTGCTCAAGCAGCCGCAGTTCTCGCCGCTGAAGACCGAAGAGCAGGTCGCGGTGATCTTCGCCGGCACCCAAGGCTACCTCGACAAGCTCCGGGTCGACCAGGTCGGCGAGTTCGAAGAGGGTCTGCTCAATTCGCTGCGCAGCGAGCACAAGGCCGTTCTCGACCAGATCGCCACCGAAAAGGCGCTCTCGGACGACCTCCGCGCCAAGCTGAAGTCGGCGATCGACAGCTTCGCCAAGAACTTCGCCTGAGCCAGAAAACCTGCCTGAGCTTCGCCCATTGGGGCGAAGCCAAGCCAGCGGGAGATAGCGCCAAGCCATGGCATCCCTGAAGGATCTGCGGAACCGCATCGCGTCGGTGAAGTCCACGCAGAAGATCACCAAGGCCATGCAGATGGTCGCGGCGGCCAAGCTGCGCCGGGCGGAAGAGGCAGCGCAGGCCGCGCGGCCCTATGCCGACCGCATGGCAGCGGTCCTCGCCAACATTTCCGGCGCCATGGAGGGCGATGGTCCTCCGTTGATGGTCGGTAACGGCAAGGACGATGTCCATCTGCTCGTCGTCTGCACGGCCGACCGCGGCCTGTGCGGCGGTTTCAACTCGTCCATCGTCAAGCTGGCCCGCTCGCATCAGCGCGAGCTGGAGGCGGCCGGCAAGACCGTGAAGTTCATGGTCGTCGGCAAGAAGGGCTGGGACCAGATGCGCCGCGATCTGGCCTCCAAGGTCATCGAGCGCACCGACCTTCGCGAAGCCAAGCGTGTCGGCTTCGAGCACGCCGAGGAGATCGGCCAGACGATCATCGACCTTTACGAGAAGGGCGAGTTCGACGTCTGCTCGGTCTTCTACTCCGCGTTCCAGAACGTCGTGACGCAGATCCCGACGCGTCAGCGCCTGATTCCCGCATCGGTCGATACCGGCGCCGAAGAGAACGTCTCCACGATCTACGAGTACGAGCCTGAGCCGGGCGAGATCCTCGAGGACCTTATCCCGCGCAACATCAAGATTCAGGTCCTGCATGCATTGCTGGAGAACGCCGCATCCGAACAGGGTGCGCGGATGTCGGCGATGGACAACGCCACGCGCAACGCCGGGGACATGATCGACCGTCTGTCGGTCTCCTACAACCGGCAGCGTCAGGCGCAGATCACGACGGAACTGGTCGAAATCATTTCGGGCGCCGAGGCGCTCTAGGTATCTGAGAGGAGGCCACCGATGGCTGACAACACAAACACAACCGGCTCGACGGGCCGCGTCGCCCAGGTCATCGGCGCCGTCGTCGACGTGGAGTTCGACGAAGGCCTGCCGGCGATTTTGAACGCTCTCGAGTGCGACAATCATGGCAACCGCCTGGTGCTCGAGGTCGCCCAGCATCTCGGCGAGAACACCGTTCGCACGATCGCCATGGATCTGACCGAGGGTCTGGTTCGCGGCCAGCCGGTCACCGATACCGGTGGCCCGATCGAGGTGCCTGTCGGTGACGGTACGCTCGGCCGCATCATGAACGTCATCGGCGAGCCGATCGACGAAGTCGGCCCGATCAAGTACGAATCCAAGCGCGGCATCCACCAGGAAGCCCCGGCCTATATCGAACAGTCGCCGGAGAGCCAGATCCTGGTCACCGGCATCAAGGTCATCGACCTTCTGGCTCCCTATGCTCGCGGCGGCAAGATCGGCCTGTTCGGCGGCGCCGGCGTTGGCAAGACCGTTCTGATCCAGGAACTGATCAACAACGTCGCCAAGGCGCACGGTGGTTATTCCGTCTTCGCCGGCGTCGGCGAGCGCACCCGCGAAGGTAACGATCTCTACCACGAGATGATCGAATCCGGCGTGAACAAGGACCCGCACGAGAACAACGGTTCGGCCGAAGGTTCGAAGGCTGCGCTGGTCTACGGTCAGATGAACGAGCCTCCCGGTGCCCGCGCCCGCGTCGCACTGACCGGTCTGACCATCGCCGAGCATTTCCGCGACCAGGGTCAGGACGTTCTGTTCTTCGTCGACAACATCTTCCGCTTCACCCAGGCGGGTTCCGAGGTTTCGGCGCTGCTCGGTCGTATTCCGTCGGCCGTGGGCTATCAGCCGACGCTGGCGACCGACATGGGCCAGATGCAGGAGCGCATCACGACCACCAACAAGGGTTCGATCACTTCGGTGCAGGCCATTTACGTGCCGGCCGACGATCTGACCGATCCGGCTCCGGCAACGTCCTTCGCCCATCTGGATGCGACGACGGTTCTCAACCGCGCCATCTCCGAAAAGGGCATCTACCCGGCCGTGGATCCGTTGGACTCCAACTCGCGCATGCTGTCGCCGATGATCATCGGTGAGGAGCATTACGATGTGGCCCGCCGCGTCCAGGAAATCCTGCAGAAGTACAAGTCGCTGCAGGACATCATCGCCATTCTCGGCATGGACGAGCTGTCCGAAGAGGACAAGCTGACGGTGGCCCGCGCCCGCAAGATCGAGCGTTTCCTGTCGCAGCCTTTCTTCGTCGCGGAAGTCTTCACCGGCGCGCCGGGCCAGCTGGTTCCGCTGGAAGACACGATCAAGTCGTTCAAGGGCCTCGTGGCCGGCGAATACGATCATCTGCCGGAGGCCGCCTTCTACATGGTCGGCTCCATCGAGATGGCCGTCGAGAAGGCTCAGCGCCTGGCTGCGGAAGCCGCGTAAGTCTGAACGATCGACCTGAAGGAAAGCGGGCAGCGTCCGCTTTCCCCATTCCATGAAGTGCTCTGTGGCCATTGTCGGTGCGGAGCCAGACAGGCAAGCGACAGATGGCTGACAGCTTCCAGTTCGAACTCGTCTCTCCCGAGCAGCTGCTCCTGTCGGAAGCAGTGACGGCGGTCAACGTGCCCGGCGCCGAAGGCTATTTCACGGTCATGGCGCATCATGCGCCGGTCATGACGACGTTGAAGCCGGGTGTCGTCGTTGCGACCCTCGAAGGCGGCGCGGAACAGCGGATCTTCGTTCTCGGCGGCTTTGCCGACGTCAACGAGAATGGCTTCACCCTGCTGGCCGAGCGTGCGACCCCGGTCGATCAGCTCGACAGTGCCGAGCTCGACGGCCAGATCCGCGACGCGGAAGAGGATGTCGCCGACGCCGCGACCCCGGAGGCGAAGGCCAAGGCACAGCATTCCCTCGCCCAGCTTCGCGAAGCCCGGACAGCCGCCGGCGTCTGACAGCGCCGACCGATAGATCGAAAAAGGCCGGCTCTCAGCCGGCCTTTTTTATGGCGTGTCGGCCCCGCGCTTTCCACCGGCGCCAGTCACACCTGCGGTTCAGGCGGTGAAATCGCGGAACGCCTCGAAGACGCGGCCGTAAACCTCGCGCTTGAAGGGAACGATGAGGTCGAAGACCTCGCTCGCCGGCTTCCAGGCCCAGTCGTCGAACTCGGCGGCATGCCCATCAGGCGGCGGATTGATGGAGATCTCGCTCTCGTCGCCTTCGAAGCGGAATGCGAACCAGCGCTGGGTCTGGCCGCGATAGCGCCCCTTGAACGCGACGCCCACGAGCTGGGGCGGCAGATCGTAGTCGATCCAGTCCGGAGCCTCATGGAGCAGTGAAACCGATCGCATGCCGGTTTCCTCGAAGAGTTCGCGTTTCGCCGCTGGCAGGGGCTCCTCGTCCTTGTCGATGCCCCCCTGGGGCATCTGCCACAGTTGCGACGCGCCGGACATCTCGCCCTGGTCCTCGATCAACCGCCGGCCAACCCAGACGAGCCCTTCCTTGTTCAGCACCATGATCCCGACGCAGGGTCGGTAGGGCAGGTTCTCGAATTCGATAGGCTTCATCGTTCACCAGTGTTCGTTTGGCGGGAGCCATCGCTCCCCTCCCCTGCGATTATCGGGCAGGGTGCCATGCGAACAAGGGGAGTGCCGCCGATCCGCGCGACGACCCCGTGAGTGCCGCTTACCGCACGCCGTCGATTGGCGTGTCAGCGACGCTCGGGATCGTTGGCAAGGGCCGACAGGGGCACGATCTCGATGCCGCGTCCGCGCGCCTCCCCGATCCACTTCGCAATGGTGGCGACACTGACATCGAAGGCCGACGCGACCCCGATCGCGGTCCCTTCGGCGCGTGCGATCCGCTCCAGCGTGTCGAGCTGACTGCGGATATCCGCCGGATCCTGTGATCGGTCGATCGACAGGTCCGACACCGCCGCGGGCACGCTCTGCAGTTGCGCGGTGTCGGCGGCCACCGAACGCAGGGACGACGCGTCGTCGAAGAACATCAGGCCGCGACGGCCGAGTTCGGCGATCAACGGCTCCATGGCGGCGGGCTCGGCGACGAAGCGCCCACCCATGTAGTTCATGATGCCGACATAGTTGGTGATGGTCGCGAGAGAGGCGTGAAGCGCGCTCAGATCGCCGGCAGCGGCATCGCCGACGGTGAGCGTGTCCTCGCCCGGATCGACCTGCGGATAGCCGACAGGCTCCATTGGCACCTGCAGAACCAGCTCATGGCCGCTGCGACGCGCCTCCTGCATCCAGCGATCGAGACTGTTGCCGGATGGCGAAAAGCCGAATGTCACTCCGGGCGGCAGCGACCCGATGGCGTTCATTGTGCCGGTCTGGCTTATGCCTAGCCCACCCACGACGATGGCAATGCGCGTTCCAGGCTTCCCGCTCCAAGCGCCGGCGTAGACATCGTAGGGGCGCCGCCCGTCCGGCGCGCGCGCGGGCAGCGGCCCGTAGGCGCTGTCTTCGATGAGCGCATCATCGGGCATGTGGGCGGTACTGGGGTTCTGACGTAGCGACTGCGGATCCTCGACGCGAAAGCCGACACCGCCACGCGGCGGCGGTGCGGTATCCGACCCGGAAATCACCACAGGGAGCTGTTCGCGCACGACAGGCGCCGGGCTCGCAGCAACAACGGTCGGGGGAGGTTCAGAGGACGCAGCGACGTCAAACCGGTCCACCATCCGCGGTTGGGGTTGGCCGAACAGGGCGATGGCGGTGGAGCCGGCAATGATCGTCGTTGCCGCGCAGGCGAACCCGATGGTCGCGGCCGACAGCCGGCGCCGCCGGATCACGCCGTCGTCGAGGTCGAGACCGAGAGGCTGATAGAGGGGACCGCGCATGGATCTCGTTTAGCGAGCCAAGCTGGAACGGGGCTCGCGGGACGTAGCAGGGACTGCACACCATCAGGCGATAGATAGCAGAAAGCCCGGCCGTCCAGGGACGACCGGGCCTGCATTTCGTCGGATCGCTGGAGCAGCGACCGGATCAGTTGGCCGCGTTGGCTTCCTGCTTGGGCGGGAACATCGCGTTCGATTTCACACCGTTGAGAAGATCGAGGGCATACTGCAGCTGCAGATCGTCCTCTTCCTCCGGCGGCACGTAGTCGAGCGAACCGGAGCCCTCGTCGGTCTCCTCGTTGCCGGTGATGTGACCGCGCAGGGAAGATTCGCCCCGCGTCAGGTCGTCCTCGGCATCGAGACCCATCTGCTCACGGATTTCCGGCGGCAGCGGCTGCTCGACGGTGATGTCCGGATCGATGCCGCGCCCCTGGATCGAGCGGCCGGACGGCGTGTAGTAGAGCGCCGTCGTCAGCCGCAGCGCACCATTGGCGCCAAGCGGGATGATCGTCTGCACGGAGCCCTTGCCGAAGGAACGCGAGCCGACGATCGTTGCACGGCGCTGGTCCTGCAGGGCACCCGCGACGATCTCCGAGGCCGACGCCGAACCGCCATTGACCAGGACGACGAGCGGCTTGCCGTCGATCTCGTCGCCCGAGCGCGCGTTGTAGCGCCGGGTCTCATCAGCGTTGCGACCGCGGGTCGACACGATCTCGCCCTTGCCGAGGAACGCGTCGGACACCGAGACGGCTTCGTCCAGAAGGCCACCCGGATTACGACGCATGTCGAGGATGTAGCCCTTCACCTTGTCGGCGCCGATCTTCTCCTCGATGTCGGCAATGGACTCTTCCAGGCCGACCGTCGTCTGCTCGTTGAACTTCATCAGCTTGATGTAGCCGATGTCGCCCTTCACCGAGTGGCGCACCGACGGCACCTTGATCTCGTCGCGCGTCACGGTCAGGCGTACCGGCTTGTTCGCGCCTTCCCGGATGATGACCAGATCGACGCTGGTGCCGATGTCGCCCTTCATCCGGTCGACCGCTTCGCCGAGCGTCAGTCCGCGAACCTGCTCGCCGTCGATCTCGGCGATGAGGTCGCCGGCCAGGATGCCGGCCTTGTCGGCAGGCGTACCGTCGAAGGGAGAAACGACCTTGACCAGTTCGTCTTCCATGGTGACTTCGATACCCAGGCCACCGAACTGGCCACGGGTCTCGGTCCGCATGTCGGCGGCCTGCTCGGCGTTCATGTAGCTCGAATGCGGATCGAGCGACGTCAGCATGCCATTGATCGCCGTCTCGACCAGCTTCTGGTCGTCCGGTTCATCGACATACTGGGCGCGAACCCGTTCGAACACGTCGCCGAAGATCGCGAGCTGCCGATAGGTGTCGGAACCTGCAGCATTCGCGGCACCGGCGTTCTGACCGACCACGGTCATTGCCGTTGCCCCCATCAGCGCCCCGGCAAAGAGTATCGAGAGCTTACGAATCATTCCTCGTCCTTCCAGAGGGTTGGTCGATCCACCAAGGTGACGGATCCACCGGCTTTCCGTCCTTTCGGAACTCGACGTAGAGCGCGGGCTCCGAGACGCCGAATTCGGCAACTGCAATACTCGCCAGGCGCTTGGCCCCCATCGTCGCGACAGGTTCCCCGGCCGACACGAACGAGCCCGGTTCCACATCGATCCGGGCCATTCCGGCCAAGACCACATGATAGCCGTCGCCCGCATCAAGGATCAATAGTTGCCCGTAGGAACGGAAGGGTCCGGCGTAGAGCACATTCGCGTCTGCGGGGGCGGTGACGACGTCCTGCGCGCGGGCAGCGAATGATGCTCCGGTGGTTTCGCGGCCGATGTCGTCCTTCTCCCCGAATCCGATGAGCTGCTTGCCAGCTACCGGCCTCGACAATCGTTTTTTCATTGTCGAAAATGCGGCGGATGGCGCAAGTCGCGGCGCCTGACGGCGAAGTGACGCAATATCGTAGCGTCCCGCGGACGACGGCCGGGCGACCTTGTCCGCAGACGTATCAAGCGCGGCGACCTCGACCGCCTCTTCGGCGTCTGTCTCTGCGGCAGGATCGGACGACGTCTCGGCAGATGCGAGTGCAGGACCGTCCTGCGGCGCGTCGTCGCCAGGAAGCGGCACATCCGCCTGTGCAGTCACTAATGCCTCAGGATCGCCATCCGCGCCGATGCGCGCCGTTCGCCGCGTTTCGATGACGTCCTGCTCGCGTTCCAGCCGTTCGGCCTCTAGCCGGTTCGCCTGGCTGCGGGCCTCGGCCTCGGCTGCGACACGTGCCAGTTCGCGCGCTTTTACCTCCGCAGCGCGACGTTCCGCTTCCGCCGCTTCGCTCGCCCTCGCCTGTTCGACATCGGCCTGCAACGAGGCGATCAGGTCCTTGAGATCGGTTGCCTTCGCCGCGAGATCGGCGGCACGCGCTGCTTCGGCTGCGCGACGGTCGCGATTGGCCGCTTCCAGCCGCTGCTTTTCGGCGATCAGCCGTTCCAGCCGCTGCTCTTCCTTCCGATAGCGCGTGAGCTGTTCGGCGAAGCGCTGCTTCTCCGCGGAGATCTCGGCCCGGACGGATGCCAGCCGCTCCAGATCAGCGACCAGGGCGGTGGTCTGCTCGTGGATGGCCGGGACGACCGCACCCAGCAGAATGGCGCTGCGGACAGAGCCGAGCGCGTCGTTCGGTTTCACCAGCAGCGCGGGGGGCGGCTTGCGTCCCATTCTTTCGAGCGCCGCCAGAACCTGTGCCAGAAGACCGCGGCGCTCGCGCAGCGACGCCTTGATCGTCCCCTCCTCGGTTGCCAGCCTGTCAACGCGCTCTTCCGTCGCCGCAATCTCCCGGCTGATACCCTTCTGGGCCTCGGCGGCCGAAATCATGGCGGCGCGAACACGACCCTGATCCTCGGACAGCGCGGCGATCTCCGCATCCAGCGACCTGATGGTCTCTTCCGACAGTTCGATGCTTTGCGACAGGGCGACGAGGTCGGCGGCAGTCTGGCGTCGCTGACGTTCCAGGACGTCGGAACTCGCCGGTTCGACCGAGCCGACCGCCATTGGATCGAGGTCCGAACGATCCGGCGAGGCTGCGCCATCTTCCGACAGAGCCAAGGATGGCAGCGGATGCAGCGCAGTCATGGCGCACAGCAGGGCAGCGGTGATGCGCCACCGCCGGTATCTGCGTCCGCCGCCGCCTGTCCGCCCGTTGATCAAGACCGCCCTTTCCCGTGCAAATCGCAGGGATGTCATAGCTGATTTGGAGGATAGAATCAGGCCGTTAACAAGCAATCAACCATCGTCGGACGAGCAGGCTGCGAACGCCACCGTGCGGGCATATCTACAACCTTGGCTCGCACCTCCCGGCAGCTCCGGTTGAAGCCCCCCGGACCGCATCTCTCGTGCCCCTCCTGCCCCGAAGATCAGCTCCGGTGGTAGGGATGGCCCGCCAGGATGGTCGCCGCGCGGTAAAGCTGCTCGGCGATGAGAATCCGCGCGATCTGATGGGGATAGGTCAGGCGGCCGAGCGACAGCGTCAGATCGGCCGATGATCGGAGTGTTTCGTCATGGCCGTCGGGACCGCCGATGAGGACCGCAGCATCGCGCCGTCCGGCATCGCGAAAATCGGCCAATGCTGCTGCGAACTCTTCCGACGAGAGCGTTCGCCCCCTTTCGTCGAGGACGATCCGCACACTCGTCTCCGCCAGGGGCGCGGTCAGCCGCGCCGCCTCGTCGCGCTTGCGCTCGGATGTTGTGGACAGACGCGATTCGGGAAATTCGGAAAGGCCGGCATAATCCAGCCCCAGCGCGCCGCCCGTTTTCTTGAGCCGATCGAGATAGCGATCCGCAAGCTCACGCTCGGGACCGGCTTTCATCCGCCCGATGGCCGCAATGGACAGCCGCATCGCCCGAGCTCCTTCTCGGCCGAAGCCTGCTCATCGTTATGTTCTGGCCTCGGGCAGCCTCGCCGCCGCGGTCCAGAAACTGCGGCGTCCCCTTCGGGGGACGCGCAGGGCTCTAGTGTACCGTCGAATCTCCGGCGTCGCCGACCGTCCACATCTTCTCGATATTGTAGAAGCTGCGGACTTCGGGACGGAAGATATGGACGATGATGTCGCCCGTATCGATCAGTACCCAGTCGCCGTTCTGCAGGCCTTCCACCTTCATTTCAGACCCGAAGCCTTGCTGCTTGAGGTCGCGAAGGAGGTTGCCGGCGACGGCGCTGACATGACGGTTCGACCGGCCGGAGACGATCACCATGTGATCGGCCAGTGCGGACTTGCCCTGCATGTCGATGGAGACGATGTCTTCGCCCTTCGAATCTTCCAGACTCGAGGTGACGAGTTCGATTGCGGACCGGCCAACCGTAGCATCGGTGGCGGGCGCGTCAGAAGGAGAGGTCTCGAAGACGTCCTTCGTTTCAGCCGCAGGTCTCAGTGTCAATTTCCCTTTCCACGGGCGCGGACCAGAGTCCCGATTGGCCCTGATCAGGTCTCATGTAGGCAGCCATCCGTGTCCGTTTCAAGACATCTGGGGCAATCAGCACAACTCCCGTTGCGGCAACAGCACAACGCGACACGGGTACCGGGTCGTTCTCAGTCCCGGGTAGCAACAAGCCCGATCATTCCGTCGTGTTTGTGCGGAGCGACTGGCCGCCCCCGAACGCACCACTTACACCACCTAGCCGGCAGACCTCAGAACGAGCGACAGCGGAGCTGGGATACGCCTGCGTCCTATATGGTAGTGGGGCGTGCAATTTGCACCGAAAGCGACTATCTGGCGGCATGCAGTTGCAGGAGCGCGCCACCGGCGACGTTCCGCGGGCAGAACCGAACGGCGATCCGGCGTCCCGACGCGACTGACCGCCAACCGGCGTTCGGCCCCGCCGCCGCATGGCGCGGCAACACCATTTCGATCTGGAGAAGTTTCTCGTGAGCGCGACCGCCGATACCCTACCGACCCGTGCCAATGCTTCGGCCACGCGATCCGATCATACGACCCGGCGCACCTTCGCCATCATCTCGCATCCGGACGCCGGCAAGACGACGCTGACCGAGAAGCTGCTTCTGGCCGGCGGCGCCATCGAGATGGCCGGTGCCGTCCGCTCGAAGGGCAACGGCCGGCGCGCCAAGTCCGACTGGATGGACATCGAGAAGAACCGCGGCATCTCGGTCACCTCGTCGGTCATGACCTTCGAGAAGCATGGCATCACCTTCAACCTGCTCGACACCCCCGGCCACAGCGACTTTTCCGAGGATACCTACCGGACGCTGACCGCCGTCGACAGCGCGATCATGGTGATCGACGCGGCCAAGGGCATCGAGGCGCAGACGCGCAAGCTGTTCGAGATCTGCCGCCTGCGCGACATTCCGATCGTCACCTTCATCAACAAGATCGACCGCGAAGGCCTCGACCCCTTCGAACTGCTCGACGAGATCGAGGAGCAGCTCGCCCTCACCGTCGCGCCGGTGGTCTGGCCGGTCGGCCAGGGCGGCTTGTTCAAGGGCTGCTACGATCTCGCCGCCAATGACTTTCTCGTCGCCGGCAGCGACAAGACGGTGCATTTCGAGGGCGGCCTGGACGATCCCGGTCTCGCCATGGTGATGCACCCCGACACCTATGCCGGCTTCCGCGATGCGGCGGAGCTCGCGGCCGAGGGCTATGCCGATTTCGACCCCGTCGCCTATCGCCAGGGGCATCTGACCCCGGTGGTCTTCGGCAGCGCGCTGCAGAACTTTGCCGTCGACCGCCTGATGGACCTGATCGCCGCGCATGCTCCGGCACCGCGGCCGCAGCCTTCCGACAAGGGGCCCATTGCCCCGGAGGGCGACAAGGTCTCCGGCTTCGTCTTCAAGGTGCAGGCGAACATGGACCCCAAGCACCGCGACCGCGTCGCCTTCGTGCGGTTCTGTTCGGGCCACTTCAAGCGCGGCATGAAGCTGGACCATGTCCGCTCGGCCAAGCAGCTGGCCGTGTCCAACCCGATCTACTTCTTCGCCCAGGAACGCGCGCTGACGGAAGAAGCTTTCGCCGGCGACGTCATCGGCATTCCCAACCACGGAACGCTGCGGGTGGGCGACACGCTGACCGAAGGCGAGAACTTCCGGTTCACGGGGCTTCCCGCCTTCGCACCGGAAGTGCTCCGCCGCGTCCGGCTGGAAGATTCGATGAAGCTGAAGCAGCTTCGCCGGGGCCTTGAGGACCTGGCCGAAGAAGGTCTCGTGCAGGTCTTCCGCTCGTCGATCGGCTCCGACTGGATCGTCGGCGTCGTCGGCCCCCTGCAGCTGGACGTGCTCGCCTCCCGCATCGCCGGGGAATACAAGGCGGATGTCAGCTTCGAGCCGGTGCCGTTCAACGTGGCGCGCTGGATCCGCTGCGAGAACGAGGCGACGCTGCAGGCCTTCGTCAAGGACAACGTCACCCATGTCGCGCGCGATCGCGACGAGCGGCCGGTCTATCTGTGCCGCGACGAATGGGACCTGCGCTACATCCAGGACCGCAACAAGGACATCGTCTTCGATTCCACCCGCGAGATCGTCGGACAATAGTCAGCAAAGGCTCGCCCCTGTCGCGAGAGGTGCCCGCCTCTGCAGGCCTCAGCCCATGAACTGGCCGCCATTCACCTCGATCACCTGTCCGGTCACATATCCGGACAGGATGGGACTGGCGAGAAACAGATAGGCCGGCGCGCAGTCCTCGGCAGTGCCGAGCCGCTTCAGCGGGATCGAGGCGGCCGTCGGATCGAGCTTTTCCTGGGTCGAGTAGCGACGGTGGAAGTCGGTCATGATGGTGCCAGGCGACACCGCGTTGACGCGAATGTGGTCAGGCGCGAGTTCGCGGGCGAGCGCACGCGTCCAGGTCGAGATGAACGCCTTCGACGCCGAATAGAGCGAGGAACCGGCACTTCCACCGATCGTCGCTGAGATCGATGACGTGTTGACGATGGACGCCCCTTTGGCCGCCTTCAGCGCGGGCAGCAGCGCGGTCGTGAGGGTGACGACCGAGCGGACGTTCAGATCGACGACCTGATCGTACTGGGCCTGCGTGACCTCGCCGGCAGCAACCCGGCCGCCCATAGTGCCCGCATTGTTGACGAGAACATCGATGCGTTCACCGGTCTCCGCGAGGATGGCACGCGCGAGCGTCTCGCCACCGTCCGGCTGCGCCAAGTCCCCCGTGAGCACCGTCAGCCGCGCGCGATGCGCGTCGGGCAGGTCCGCGAGAAGGTCATTCTCCGCATGCTCCACGGTGCGGCCGACATGGGCGACAACTGCCGCACCCGTCGCAAGAAACGCCCGGGCGACTGCCGCGCCGATCCCCCGCCCTGCCCCCGTGACGACGACCGTCTGGCCGGCGAAGAGCGCTTGGTCGAACCCGTTTGTCATGAACCTCTCCATGATGTGAACTGCGGCAGGTGAACGGCGCTGCGACCCGCGCCCGGTTCGCCGGCTACGATTTGGGGCGGCGTATGGCGAGCCCGATCCCGGCGGCGCCGACCAGGAGCCAACCGGCGATCAGCAACGTCCCGCCGATGGGCGCGGCGTTGGCGAACAGTCGCCCGCCCCAGGCGATCCGCGCCGCCAGATCACCCGAAAACAGAAGCGTTCCGGCAATGATCAAGAGGCCGGCCAAGGGAGCGAGCCGCGGCATTCTGGAAACGAACGCGGCGAGGCCGAGAAGCGATGGCGCGTGAACCAGGGCAATCGCCGCGGCAGTTGCAGCCAGCTGTGCGTTGCCACCGCCATGCGCTGCCACGGCAGCCCCTGCGACGCCTGCTGCTCCGAAGAGGCCGGCGAAGCCGACGAAGAGTGCGATCATGGGGACTCCCTTGGAACCGACCTATCAGGCCGGCCCGCCGTTCCGGTCGGCAGGAACGGTCGGATGAGGCGTCTGGGACGCTTTCGTCGTCGGTTGAACCGGCGGCATTTCGTCGAGCACCGACTGCGGCCAGAGCTGATAACCGACCGCATAGGACGCCTTGGCGAGAAGGTGGGCGGACAGCGGTGCTGTGAGCAGGAAGAACGCGACCGCAGCGAGCGCCCGAAGCGCCACCGGCGTCGAATCCGCCGTCAGGGCGAGTGCGATCAGCAGCATGCCCGATCCGACCGATCCGGCCTTCGAGGCCGAATGCATGCGGGTGTAGAGGTCCGGCAGCCGCAGGATGCCCAGCGCCGCAATGGCGGCAAAGGCGGCTCCCGCCAGCATCAGGAGCGCGGAGACGATGAGGACGAGGTCGGCGATCATTTCGTCTTCCCTTCCTCGAGCGGCTCGACGTGACGCGATTGCGGATCGCGGAGCGGCAATGCCTCGAAGCGTTCTTCCTCGGTCTTTCCGCGTGCCTGGATGAACCGGGCGAAGGCTACCGTTGCCAGGAAGCCGACGAGGCCGAGCGCGATCGCGATATCGACATAGAGCGTGAAGCCCGTGTCGATGCCGATGACGGCGATGAAGCCGATGGCGACACTGGTCAGCATGTCGAGGCCGAGCACCCGGTCCGGCAGCGTCGGCCCGACCATGATGCGGATGACGGTGAAGAGGAAAGCGAGGCCCAAGAGCACCAGCGCGACATCCACGGAGATCGCGAAGAGGCCCACAGCGAAATCATGAAGGCTCATCGGAACGCCTCCAGGATCTTGGCCTCGAACCCGGTGGCGATATCCGCGCGGGCAGCTTCGGGATCAGAACAGTCGATGGCGTGGACATACAGGGTCGAACGATCCTCGGACACGTCGACCGACAGCGTGCCCGGCGTCAGGGTGATGAGGTTGGCCAGCAGGGTGATCTCGAAATCGCTCTCCACCTTCAGCGGATAGGCGAAGATCCCGGGTTTCAGATCCATGTGCGGCTTCAGCACCAGGACCGCCACACGCCAGGCCGACTTGATGAGCTCGACGAGGAACAGCAGGAACAACGCGAAGATCCGCCGCGCGCGGCCAATATAACCGACCGTGCCGACCTGTTCGCGGATGAGGTAGAGCGCGGCCGCACCGAGCGCGAAGCCGAACAGAAGATTGATCAGCGTGAATGACCCGGAGACGATGACCCAGATCAGCGCCAGAACAAGGTTGAAGAGCGAAAGCCTCACGACGCGCCTCCGAACACCGATTGCAGATACGCTGCCGGATCAAGGACGCCTGCCGCCGCCGCACTGGTCAGGTTCGCCAGCCATTCGGGCCATACACCGGCGGCAACCACGAACGCGGCCAGCGCCAGCAGCGGAATGAGCGACAACGGCTTGTCCGGTCCCGGCGCCTGGAATTGCTCCCTCTCGATCTGACCGGCTTCGGCATCGCTACCTGCTGCGCTCATTGCCGGCAGCGGCCGCCAGAAAGCCAGGGCGAAGACCCGGGCACTGGCGATGGTCAGCAGGAAGCCCGACACCAGAATGGTCGCCGCAAGCCAAGGCAGATCGGCGAGGATCGTCGCGCGAACCAGCGCAACCTTGGGCCAGAACCCCGAGAAGGGCGGCAGGCCCGAGACGCCGAACAGGAACACCAGCATGAGAGCGGCCAGCAACGGATAGCGGCGCCATAGTCCGCCCATCTCGGCCAGTGACGAGGAGCCGTTCAGACGCGCCGCGACGCCCGCCGCCAGATACAGCGCCGTCATCACGACGATGGAATGCAGCGCGTAGTAGATCGCTCCGGCAAGACCCGTCTGGGCCGCGGGCGCTACGGCGGCGGTTGCGGCCATGGCAGCGCCAGCGTCGGCTTGCGCGACCATCACGGACGCGACCTGCGGCACGGCGAGACCGGCAAGAATCGTGCCGATACCCGCGATCACCATGTAGTTCAGAAGCCGGCGGAGATCGGTCTGTGCCAGCGCGCCGAGCGCACCCAGAAGCATCGTCAGACCGGCGATCCAGGCGATCAGCGGCACCAGCACCTGATGCTCGGGCGGAAACAGCATCATCAGGACGCGCATGATGCCGTAGACGCCGACCTTGGTCAGCAGGCCCGCGAACAGCGCCGACACGACGAAGCGCGGCGTATGATAGGAGGCCGGCAGCCAGGCGTTCAGCGGGAAGGCCGCCGCCTTCAGCGCGAAGGCGACAAGATACATGACGGCGATGATGGTGACGGCGCTGTCACCCTCCATTGTCGCGGCCTTCGCCGCGATGTCGGCCATGTTGAGCGTGCCGAACACACCGTAGAGATAAGCGGTGGTGATCAGGAACAGCGTCGTGCCGACGAGGTTCAGGAAGCAGTACTTGGTCGCGCCGTCGAGCTGCTCGTGCTCTGAGCCCAGGATCAGGAGCCCGAACGACCCGATCAGCAGCACCTCGAGCCAAACATAGAGGTTGAAGATGTCGCCGGTCAGGAAGGCACCGGAGACACCGCCGATCATCAGGAACAAGAACGGGTAAAAACCATAGCGCCGCTCGGTCGGGGAGATGGAGGCGACGGCATAAATGCCGCAGGCCAGCGCCACGAAACCGGTTACGGCAACAAACAACGCCCCCATCAGATCGACCGTGAAGGCGATGCCGAAGGGCGGCTTCCAGCCGCCCATCATCATGGTCTGCGTTCCCTCGGTCGCGACCTTGGCGAGAAGCGCGAGATCCACGGCGAACAGCAATGCGAGGCCGGGGATAGCAACCCAGGGCTGGCGCCCCGTGCGCTTGCGCATCATCAGGAGCCCTGCCCCGAAAATGAAGCAGATCACCACCGGCAGCACGATGAGATAGTCCGACGCGGCAACGGGGCCGGTCGTCATCGCCTCGGCCTTCAGTGCCGCCAGTTCGCTATATCCGCCCGTATCCGCGGTGCCTGTCGTCGCCATGTCAGTATCCCAGGGGCGGAAGCCCCTGGTCCTCGGGTTCTGCGATGCGCATCTGGTCGGTGTCGTCGGTGCCAAGGTCCTGATAGGCGCGATAGGTCAGCACCAGCAGGAAAGCGAAGAAGGAAAACGAGATCACGATCGCGGTCAGAATCAGTGCTTGCGGCAAGGGATTGGCGATCGGCCCGTCCGGCGTAACCAGATCGGTGGGGATGATCGGCGGCGCGATCGGCCCGAGACGACCGGCTGTGAAGATCAGGAGATTGACCGCATTGCCGAGCAGTACGACGCCCAGCAGCATGCGGATGATGTGCTTGGACAGGAGCAGGTAGAAGGCGACGGCAAAGATACAGCCGACGACGACGGCGAGTGCAGTCTCCATCAGTCCGTCTCCCTTTCCTCGAGGGCGAGCCCGATCGTACTGATCGCACCGACGACGACGAGATAGACGCCGATGTCGAAGAACAGCGGCGTCGAGATTCCGACGTCACCGCCGAGGAATGCCGGAAAACTCCAGACGCCGGTGAGGAACTCGACGCTCACGACCATGGACACGACACCGGACAGGACAGCGAGCATCAGCCCGCTGCCGGCGATCGCCATGGGATGGAAATAGACAGCTCGCCGCACCGGCGCGACGCCACAGGCGATGCCGTAGATCGCAAAGGCCGATGCGGCGATCAGGCCGCCGATGAAGCCGCCGCCGGGCTCGTTATGGCCGCGCAACAGCACGAAGATCGAGAAAAGGACCATCAGGCTGGTCAGATACGGCGCGGTGAAACGGAAGATGACCGTTCTCATGGCGTCACCTCCATCGGATCGGCGGGTCGCGGATTACGGCGCTTCACCCGGACACGGATCAGCGCGAGAACGCCCAGACCGGTGGTCATCACCACGGCAATCTCACCCATCGTATCGATGCCGCGGAAGTCGACGAGGATGACGTTCACGATGTTGCGGCCATGGGCGATGGCGTAGCTGTAGCGTTCGAAGAAGTCCGAGAGGACGGAATCGAACGGCCGTTGAACGACTGCCAGCAGGAACAGGCCGAAGCCCGCGCCGGCCGCCGCCGCCAACGCCGCATCCGGCAGCTTCTCGCGGGTCGGGCGATGATCGGTCGGCGACAGCTTCAACCGGGTGATCGCGAGGGCGAGGATCACCACCGACAAGGTTTCGACCATGAACTGGGTGAAGGACAGGTCCGGCGCGCCCATCAGCATGAAGATGAGGGCGACGGCAAAGCCCTGGATACCCAGCGAGACGATCGCCGTCAGCCGGTTCTTGGCGACGACCACGGCGAAGAGACCGCACAGGAGCAGCGCCAGGACGATCCACTCGTAATAGGTGACCTGCGGGAATTCAGGCATCGCCGGCCAACCGCCCGTATAGGCCATCGCTCCGAACAGCGCTGCGGTCATCACCGCGACGGTCGCGGTCATGTAATAGTCGAGCCGGCCGGACTGCAGGAGGTTCGTGATCGCAAAGGCACCGCGGATCAGCCCGCGCATCGCCTGATCAAAGCCGTGATCGGGACCCCAACCGATCGCAGCGAGCAATGCGGTCAGCCCGGCGCGCAGCCGTTCCGACAGGAGATAGATCACCACGCCCAGCGCGATGGTCGCCATCGACAGGGCGAAGGCGAGGTTCAGATGCGGCATCCAGCCGATCTCGATCGCCACCGGCTCACCGACGGCCGCCGACGCCATCGGCGACGAGAAGAACGCGTGATAGGCGCCGTAGAACAGCCCGCCGACGAGGCCGCACACACCGAGGACGAGAGGCCCGAGCCAGATGGTCGGCGCACCCTCATGCGGATGATGGATGGTCTCCGGCATGCGGCCGATAAAGGGCTTCAGAGCCACAATGAAGGCCGCCGCGAACATCAGCGCATTGCCGGCGATCGCCGCGCAGATCAGGGCGATATGATACGGATCGCCATACTCCAGCGCATGATAGATTTCCTCCTTGGCGAGGAAACCGACGAAGGGCGTGATGCCGCCCATGGACAGCGCGCAGAGCAGCGCGGCCGCAAAGGTGATCGGCATCGCCCTGCCGAGGCCGCCCAAATGATCGATCTCGCGGGTGTGAGCGCCGTGGTCCACCGATCCGGCGACCATGAACAGGCCGCCCTTGAACAGCGAATGAGCGATCAGATAGAGCACCGCGCCGATGATCGCCGTTTCGGTTCCCACACCAATCAGCATCACCAGAAGGCCGAGCGATGCGACCGTCGTATAGGCCAGGGTGATCTTGATGTCCGTCGCCCGCACGGCGAGAAGCGCGCCCACCACCAGCGTCACCGCGCCGAACAGCGGCAGGATCGTCGTCCAGAGCGCGGTGTCGCCGAGCGCCGGATGCAGGCGCAGCAGGAGATAGACGCCGGCCTTCACCATCGTGGCCGAATGCAGATAGGCCGAGACCGGCGTCGGCGCTTCCATCGCGTTCGGCAACCAGACATGGAACGGCATCTGAGCAGATTTGGTGAAGGCGCCCGCCAGAACGAGAATCAGGATCGGAACGTAGAATCTGCTTTGGCGCAGCGCGTCACCGGCCGCGAGAACGTCGCTGAGCGAGGTCAGCCCCGTCAGCTCCCGGATCGCGATCAGCCCCGCCATCAGCGCCAGACCGCCGCCACCGGTGATCACCAGTGCCTGGATCGCGCCGCGCCGCGCAGCGCCCCGCTCATGGTCGAAGCCGATGAGCAGGAAGGAGGTGATCGAGGTAAGTTCCCAATAGACGATCAGCGTCATCAGGTCGTCGGACATGACGAGCCCGAGCATGGCGCCCATGAACATCAGCATGAAGGACAGGAAGCGTCCCTGATCCCGATGCCCGGCAAGGTAGCCGCCGGAATACAGGATGATCAGCGTGCCGATGCCGGTGATCAGCAGAGCGAAGGTCGAGGACAGGCCATCCAGCCGGAACGAGAACCGGACGTCGAAGGACGGGATCCAGTCGAGGCCGAAGAGAAACACGTTCCCGCCCGCCACTTCCGGCAGCGCGCCGAGGAAGATGAGGAACGCAAAGGCCGGTGCCAATGCCAGCACCCAGCACGAATGCTGCTTCAGGAAGCGGGTGAGGATGGGTGCCAGGGCCGCAGCGAGAAATGGCAGAGCGAGCGCGAGAAATCCGCTGTTGGCCTCGATCCCCGTCATGCGCTGCTTCGCTCCCCGTTTCCATCGATAGCGAAGCACACGCGTCGCATCATTGCCCCCTCATACGAAGCCAAGTTCGCTGCGGCAAGGCAACGTGTCTGACCAAGTTTTGATGGGACGAGCGTTCATCGATGATTGCGGGCGGCGGGTTGCGGCATCCCACCCCGGTGCATAGTTGGATGCGTAACCGCGGCCTTCGGCATGAGGCGCCGCGAACGCGGACGAAATGCTGGGGATAGCCCGGCGCAGGACGAGGTGTACCTGCCAGTGAATGGGGCTCTTTCCCAATTGTCCTCCCCACGACGTTCCGCACCCCTATCGGTGCAGCATCCGCGATATTGTCCGCCCTTCCCAGAGACGTCAGCAAGACAGGCTCGATGACCGACACCAAGACACCGCCGCACATCCCCGCACCGCCCCAGGCCGAACGCCGTCCGGTGACCGACATCCGCCACGGGCGTGAACGTTCGGACGAATACGCATGGCTGCGCGCGCCAAACTGGCAGGACGTGTTCAAGGACACGGCGGTGCTCGACCCGCAGATTCGCGATCATCTGGTTGCGGAGAACGCCTACCAGGAAGCCGTCATGGCCGGCACCACGGAACTGCGCGAGGCGCTGGTCAAGGAGATGCGCGGCCGGATCAAGGAGGATGATTCCTCCGTTCCGGCACCTGACGGACCTTGGGCCTACGGCATCTCCTATGTGACCGGTGCGGAATATCCCCGCTTCGTTCGCCGCCCGCGGGACGGCGGTGACGACGAGGAGGCCGTGCTTCTGGACGGACAGGTGGAGGCCGCCGATCGCGCCTATTTCTCGCTCGGCGGCATTGCCCATTCCACCGACCATCGCTGGCTCGCCTGGACGCATGACGACAAGGGCTCGGAGTTCTACACCCTTTCGATCCGCGACCTCGAGAACGGAAAGGATCTCGACTACACGATCGAGGACACCAGCGGCGGCGCCGCCTGGTCGGCGCGTTCCGACGGCTTCTTCTACACGCGTCTCGACAGCAATCACCGCCCGAGCCGGGTCTTCTACCATCGCCTCGGCAGCAATCCGCACGATGACCGCCTGATCTACGAGGAGACCGACACCGGCTTCTTCATGGATGTCGACAAGACCCAGTCCGGCGATTTCATGCTCATCGACATTCATGACCACGAGACGTCCGAATGCTGGCTGCTGCCGGCAAACAACCCCGCAGCCGAGCCGCGGCTCGTGGCCGAACGCGAGACCGGCGTCGAATACGACGTCGACGAGGGTGGCGGCTGCCTCTACATCCGCACCAATGCCGACGGCGCGCCGGACTTCAAGATCGTCACCGCGCCGACCGACGCGGCCAAACGCTCCGACTGGACGGACTATGTCCCGCATGAGAGCGGCCGGCTGATCCTCAACCACATGATCCTGAAGCGCCACCTCGTCTGGCTGGAGCGCAGGGACGGTCTGCCCCGGATCGTCGTCAAGCGCCTCTCGGATGGCGAGGAGCACGCCATCGCGTTCGAGGAGGAAGCCTATTCGCTGGGCCTTGCCGGCTCCTACGAATTCGACACGGACACGATCCGCTTCAGCTATTCCTCGCCGACGACGCCGAGCCAGACCTTCGATTACGATCTCGCCACACGCGAGCGCACGCTCTTGAAGACGCAGGAAGTCCCCTCCGGCCATGAGCCGGCGGACTACGTGACCCGGCGCATCATGGCGCCGGCGAAGGACGGCGAACTGGTGCCGATCTCGCTGCTCTACCGCAAGGATACGCCGCTCGACGGCTCGGCGCCGTGCCTTCTCTACGGGTACGGCTCCTACGGCATCGCGATCCCCGCCTCGTTCAACGCCAACGCGCTGTCGCTGGTCGATCGCGGTTTCGTCTATGCCATCGCCCATATCCGCGGCGGCAAGGACAAGGGCTTTGCCTGGTACGATGCCGGCCGTCGGCGCAACAAGGCCAACACCTTCACCGACTTCATCGCCTGTGCCGACCATCTCGTGGCGCAGAACTACACGCGCTACGAATGCATCGTTGCCCATGGCGGTTCGGCCGGCGGCATGCTCATGGGCGCCGTCGCCAACATGGCACCGGAAAAGTTCGGCGGCATCATCGCCGTCGTGCCCTTCGTCGACGTGCTCAACACCATGCTCGACGACACCCTGCCCCTGACCCCGCCGGAATGGCCCGAATGGGGCAACCCCATCCTGTCCGGCGAGGACTACGAGGTGATCGCGTCCTACAGCCCATACGACAATGTGAAGAAGCAGGCCTATCCGCCGATGCTGGTCCTTGCCGGGCTCACCGACCCGCGCGTGACCTACTGGGAGCCGGCGAAATGGGTCGCGCGCCTGCGCGACATGAAGACCGACGACAACCCGGTCATCTTGCGGACCAACATGGATTCCGGCCATGGCGGCGCTTCCGGCCGCTTCTCCAAGCTGGAGGAAGTCGCCTTCGTCGATGCCTTCGCGCTGCGGCTGATGGGCAAGGATACGCTGACCACCGGCTGATCCGAACGAGCGCATGGCGGGCGGGACAGCGCCGCCCGCCATGCCTGGGTATCAGCGAATGCGGCCGGCACCGACAGCACGGCAGCAGACTGGGCCTAATCCGAGGGCGATGCCTCGGCGGCCCCCGCATCCCTGTGTACTGCGGGGATCGCCTTCAGATAGGCCGCAATCGCCTCGCGGTCTTCGGCTGGCAGTCGGGCCATGTTCTCCTGTACGTCAACCATCGCGCCGCCGACGGAATCGAAGTCGGGGGTGAAGCCGCTTTCCAGGTAATAGGAGATGTCGCTGGCCGACCAGCCGCCGATCCCTGACGGCGACGGCGTGATGTTGGGCACGCGCCCCTCGCCTTCCGGGCTGGGCGCGCCGGCCAGCCATTGTTTCAGTTCCAGCCCGCCGGCTCCGCCAAAACTGCGCGGCGTATGGCACTGGCCGCAATGGCCCGGCCCCTCGACGAGATACTGCCCATCATGCGCCAGCGCCGGGGCATCCGCCGGCAGGTTTACTGCGGGTTCGCCATTGCCGAGGAAGGCGAGTTTCCACAGCCCGACCCCGCGGCGCAGATTGAACGGGAAGGTCAGCGCGTTCGACGGGGCCTTGCCCTCGACCTCCGGCAGACCTTGCAGGAAGGCCCAGAGATCGGCCACATCGGCCAACTGCATGTTGACGTAGGACGTATAGGGGAAGGCTGGATAGAAATGCCGGCCGGCGGGATCGACGCCCCGCTGCATCGCATTGGCGAAATCCGCAAAGCTCCAGCTCCCGATTCCGTCGACCGGATGGGGAGAGATGTTCGGTGCGTAGAACGTGCCGAAATCGGTCTCGAGCGGTGCCCCGCCGCCGAGTTTCAGAAGATCGTCGTCCTTCGCCTTGGCCGGCGCGTGACACGACGCGCAGCCACCCGCCCAGAAGAGCCGTTCGCCCTTCGTGGCGTCGCCGGCCGGGACCCCCGTCAAGGTCGCGGCATTGAGGCGCTGCGGCATGGTCAGGAGATAGAAACCGCCCGCCCCCAGGACGACGAGGAGAAAGAGGCCCGTCAGGATCCGGTCGAGCATCGCACCGATCCCGGATCATCCCGCCGGCCGCACAAACGGCCAGCCTCGCCCGATTGCGACTGCGTCGGCGTCATGCCGCGATCCGCCTATTTGTCCTTGTCGATGCGGAATTCCTCGTGGCAGCCCTTGCAGTTCTGGGTGACCATGCCGAATGCCTGCTTGAAGGACTCCATGTCCTGCGGCGCGGCATCGATGGCAGCCTGGGTGTCCTCCTGGAACTTGACGAGTGCTGCCTCGAACTCATCCGGCTTTTCCCAGATCGCCGGCGCCGCTTCGGTGTCGTTGCCGGTCTTGCTGTCCTCGGGAAAGTAGTCGCCGAACTTCATCGCCACGTCGTGCATCTCGGTGAAGATCGCCGCGACCTTCGCGGCATCGAAGGGAGCCTCACCCTTGAGCATTGCGCCGCCGGCCTTGGCGGAGTCGCCATTGTCTTCCATCAGCGCCTGACGGGCCTCGATAGGTTCGACATTCTGCGCGAAGGCGGGGACCATGGTTGCGGCGGACAGGACGACACCCGCAGTGACGACGATGAGTTTGCTCTGCAGCATGTAAACTCTCCCGGTATTCCGGCCAGAACAGCCGGTGCGGTGAAAGTTGAAACCAGATCCAGCAACCGTGCAATCTTGAAAACTCGTCGTCGCGCTCACGATCACGTGGGGTGCCAACATGAAAAAGGCCCCGCGACGGATGCCGCAGGGCCTTCATGGGCAAACCGGTCAGGGTCGACCGGTAAGGATGGCCGCGATCAGGCGGTCGCCTTCTCGTAGCATTCGAGCACGTGATCCCAGTTGATCAGATTGTCGACGAAGGCCGACAGGTACTTCGGGCGCGCGTTGCGGTAGTCGATGTAATAGGAATGCTCCCACACATCGACGCCGAGGATCGGCACGGCGCCGTGAACCAGCGGGTTCTCGCCGTTCGGCGTCTTCATGATCTCGAGCTTGCCGTTCTTGACGGCAACCCAGGCCCAGCCCGAACCGAACTGGCCGGCACCGGCGGCCTCGAAATCGGCCTTGAACTTGTCGTAGCCGCCGAGATCGCTGTCGAACGCGGTCTGCAGCTTGCCCGGCAGGCTCTTGCCGCCACCATTCGGCGTCATCCACTGCCAGAAATGGATGTGGTTGTAGTGCTGGCCGGCATTGTTGAAGAGCGCCTGATCGGTGCCGTAGGACTTCTTGACGACCTCCTCCAGCGACAGATCGGCCATGCCGGCCTTCTCGGCCAGCTCGTTGCCCTTGGTCACATAGGCCTGATGATGCTTGTCGTGATGAAACTCGAGCGTTTCGGCAGACATGTAGGGTCCCAGCGCGTCATAGGCGTAGGGAAGCTCCGGAAGCGTGAAAGCCATGGTCCGTCTCCTTCTGTTGGTGTCGTTAGGGGCGCAACGGCTCAACACAGGGAGTGTTTCCGCCACGCGCAAAAATCGGCGAGAACGAAGCTAGTGCCAACGGTCGCATTTGCCACCGTTTTTCGGCCAGTCCTTCCTACGCTGCCCTGCGGGCGAATGACCAGTACAGTTCGCGCGCCTCGGCATAGACGGCGCCTGCCTGCATCGGCCGGTCCTCGATGCCGACGACCGGCACGACCTTGGAATGATTGCCCGTCGAGAATATCTCGTCCGCGTCGCGAAACTGGGCGACCGTCAGGGTCGTTTCGACCACCTCGCGGCCGGCCTCGCGCAGCAGCGCAATGATGCGCTGGCGCGTGATCCCGTTCAGGAAGCAGCCATTCGGGACCGGAGTGAAGACGACGCCGTCCTTGACCATGAAGAGGTTGGACGTGCCGGTTTCGGCGACATTGCCGAGCATGTCGAGGACCAGCGCATTGTCGAAGCCGCGCGACTTGGCCTCCATGATCGCCCGGCCGTTGTTCGGATAGAGGCAGCCGGCCTTCGCCAGCGTCGGCATGGTCTCCGGTGTCGGGCGGCGGAACGGCGACACGCCGAGGGTGAAACCGGAGGACGCGATCATCGGCGATTCGTAGAGGCACAGGCAGAAGCGCGTGGTCGCGGCATCGGCAGGAACGCCCATGTAGCCGCCGTCCTCGGCCCAGTACATCGGCCGGATATAGACCGCCGTCTTGCCGTCGAAATCCTGCAGGCCCTCGTGGGTGAGGCGGACGATCTCGTCGGCCGCCATCGTCGCCTTCAGGCCAAGCGCCTCGGCCGACCGGTTGACGCGCTCGCAATGAAGGTCGAGATCCGGCGCGACGCCTTCGAACCAGCGCGCCCCGTCGAACACCGAACTCCCGAGCCACATGGCGTGGCTGCGCGGACCGATCAGGCCGGGGTTGCCGTCGTGCCACTGGCCATCGACGAAGGTGCGGGTACGGGAAAATTCCTGCGGCATGGCCGGCTCCGGATTGGCTCTGCATGAAGCGTGGGGCACGGCGCGGCCCCTGCCCGTCCATAGCGCAGCAGCAACGTCTCGTCACGCGCCGGGCCGAGGCAGCCGCGAATGCGATCGCGATGCCTTCTCGGCCTTTCAATCGCGAGACCCTGCCCATATGACCCAACGGGGCCCGGCAACCCGAGGGAGACGTCCTTGCATTCAGTCTATGTGTTCGACGCCTATGGCACGCTGTTCGACACCGGCGCCGCCGTCGCTCGCCTGGCGGGCGAGATTGGCGAGGACGGACGTCTGCTGGCGGACATCTGGCGCCGCAAGCAGCTGGAATATTCCTGGGTGCGCAGCCTGATGGGCGGCGCCCATCGCAATTTCTGGGATCTGACGGAAGACGCGCTCGACTACGCATTCCAGAAGGTTCCGACAGCCGATCCGTCCCTGCGCGGTCGTCTCCTGGAAGCCTACCGGGACCTTGATACCTTCGAGGAAGTGCCCTCGACGTTGCGTGCCCTGCGCGACCGCGGCGCGCGTCTGGCGATCCTGTCCAATGGCTCCCGCGACATGCTGGCGCGCGCCGTTCGCTCCGCCGGTCTCGATGACGTCTTCGACATCGTCTTTTCCGCCGAGGATTGCGGGACCTACAAGGCGGCGCCCGCCATGTACGATCTGGTGACGACGCACTTCCGGCTCTATCCGGATGCGGTCTCCTTCCAGTCCTCCAACCGTTGGGACATCGCCGGCGCGACCGCCTTCGGCTTCCACACGGTCTGGATCAACCGCG
Organism: Aurantimonas sp. DM33-3; assembly: GCF_014334315.1. Classification (NCBI taxonomy): domain Bacteria; kingdom Pseudomonadati; phylum Pseudomonadota; class Alphaproteobacteria; order Hyphomicrobiales; family Aurantimonadaceae; genus Aurantimonas; species Aurantimonas sp. DM33-3. The sequence goes on from NZ_JACSGS010000003.1 coordinate 215,797, forward strand.
GCGGCGAACCGGACGAGTATCTGGACCTGCAGCCGAGCGGGGTCCTGCCCGATCTGCGGGATTTGCCGAAACTCGTTTGAGCGGCGTTTTCCTTCCTGGTCAAACACCTGTGATGGCTGCGGAACCTCTCCGAAGTCCGCAGGTTTAGCCTGCAAATGCAAAAAAGCGGGGCGCGTCTACCGATCCCGCCAAGAACAATCGAAGGCTGGACCACAATGGAAAATTCCGCACATTTCTCGCGGCGCAGGCTGCTCCTGGGCTTCGGCATCGGCGCGACTGCACTTGCTGCTGGCTGCACCAGCGGCTCGCGCGCGCGCATCGCCTCCGTCGCCCCCTACCCGGCCCCGCAGGGCGGCGCTCCCGCACGGTATCGCGCCATGTACGACGCCGTGGTGGATGAAGGCTACCGGATCCCGGCCATCGATCTGAGCCGCGTCGATCCGATCTACTACCGGCAGGAAGTCGCCGATCCCACCGGCGAGAAGCCCGGCACGGTCGTTGTCGATACCGCCAACAAGTTCGCCTATGTCGTCGAGCCCGGCGGCCGCGCCATGCGTTATGGCGTCGGCGTTGGTCGCGAAGGCTTTGGCTGGTCGGGCCGGGCGAAGATCCAGTGGAAGAAGAAGTGGCCGACCTGGACGCCGCCGAAGGAGATGATCGCCCGCAAGCCGGAACTGGCTCAATATGCCGACGGCATGGAGCCGGGCATCGACAACCCTCTGGGGGCGCGTGCGCTGTATCTGTTCCAGAACGGCAAGGACACGCTGTATCGCCTGCACGGGTCGCCGGAATACTGGACCATCGGCACGTCGGGTTCTTCGGGCTGCATCCGCTTCATGAACCAGGACATCATCGACCTGTATGATCGCGTTCCGTCGGGTTCGCCTGTTCTGGTCCGCCAGGGCGGTCTCGTCGCCTGATCGCAGAACTAATTTTCTTCAGACAAAAGGGGCGAGCGGCCGAACCGCTCGCCCCTTTTGCTTGCCGGATCACTGCCGCGGCCCGAGGTCGCGGACGGAACGTCCGCACTTGCGCCCCGTTGGCTGGAAGACTTCCAGATCCGGCCAAGGGACCGCATTTCCATGAAACATGACGTCTGCGCACTCGCCGACCTGCCGGAAACCGGCATGACCGAAGTCGAGATTGACGGCCTGAAGGTGCTGCTCATCCGCGACGGCGACACGGTTCACGCCACGGGCGCGATCTGCACGCACAAGGGCGCGCCGCTGAAGAACGGGACCCGCATTGGCAACCGGGTCATCTGCCCGTGGCATCACGCCATCTTCGACCTGACCAGCGGCGACCACATCGAGCCGCCGGGACAGGGCTGCCTCAACCATTTCACCACCGAGATCGCCTCAGGCCGGGTCCATGTCGACATTCCCGACGGCGCCGGCGTCCATCGGCCCGAGGTGGATCCCGCGGCGCGCAAGGCAGGCGGTGACCGTCTCTTCGCCATCGTGGGTGCCGGGGCTGCCGGCGTTGCCTGCGCCCAGGAACTGGTGCGCCGCGGTTTCGACGGCCGTATCGTCTTGTTCGGCGACGAAGGCGAACCGCCCTACGACCGCACCGATCTGTCCAAGGTCTACATGCAGGGCAAGAAATCCGACGCGGACCTGCCGCTCCTTGGCGACGACGGTCTCGACGCGATCGGGGTCGAACGGATGACCGAGCCCGTCGAACGGATCGACCGTGCCACGCGCACCATCCAGTTCTGCGGCAAGGACGGCGTCAATTCGGGTCTCGTCTACGACAAATGCTTCGCCGCACCGGGCAGCCGTGCCGGCACACTCCCGCTCGACAATGCCGGCCTGCCGAACGTCTTCACTTTGCGCAGCCATGACGACGCCGGGGCGATCAAGGGCGCTGTCGATGCCGCCAACCGGGTCGTCATCATCGGCTCCGGCTTCATTGGCATGGAGATCGCCGCGGGGCTTGTCCAGAACGGCAAGACCGTCACCGTGATCTCCCGCGAGACCCTGCCCTTCGCCTCGAAATTCGGGGACGCGGTGGCCGGCCAGATCGCAGCCCAGCACCGGGCCAAAGGCGTCGATCTGCGCGCCAATTCGGTCGTCTCCGAACTGGAGGCGAAGCACGGCAAGGTCGAGACGGTTCATCTGGCCGACGGCACCCGAGTTCCGGCCGACATCGTCCTCATCGCCGTCGGCGCCAGGCCCCGCCTGGAGATCTTCGGCGACGACGTTGCAGGCGGGCTCGATGTCGCCGCCGATCTGTCGGTGGATGCAGGCCTGTTTGCTGGCGGCGACGTGGCAAACTTTCCGCTGGCGGGGCGGGACTACAGCACGCGCATCGAGCATTGGCGGGTCGCCGAGCAGCATGGCCGCCATGCCGCCGCCGCGATGCTCGGGGAAGCCGGTGCCTTCGATGGCGTGCCGTTCTTCTGGTCAGCCCAGTACGGCCCGATCCACTATGTCGGAAACGCTCGGACCTACGACGACGTTCACATCGAGGGCGATCTCGACGCGGGCAGCTATACCGCCTTCTACATCGTCGCCGGCCGCGTTGTGGCGGCACTGGGTCGGGGCAAGGCCGATACGACGGCCGATCTGCACGCGGTCATGCTGAGCGACCGCACGCCAGCCGTTGCGGATCTCGCTGCGGCCGGCTGGCAACCCGCAAGGCTGCTGCACTGACCCCAGACAGGACGGCGGCGCATCTGCGCCGCCCCCAGCGTCTTACGAGAGGCGGCCCCGCTCGCGCTCCATCATGTCGATGCGGCTTTCGAGGTTTTCCTCGCGGACCATGCCCGGGATCAGGAAGAGGTCGATGATCTGCCCGATGCCGAGCAGACCGAGGGTCAGGAGCCACAGCAACCCGGTCCATGGCCGGCCGAGATAGAACCGGTGCAGCCCGCAGATCCCGGCAAAACAGAGAAGCCAGAGGATGTAGGATGCGAGTGTCGACTTCCGGTTCATGCCCATTCCTTCCATTCCGCGTCACCGAACAGATGGGGACGGGCGCGCCGGTTTGAAAGCCGCCGCCCTGGTCCCGGCGCCGCCGCGAACGAGGCGCATCTACTCGGTTCGCGTCACTTCCCGCGTTTCAGGCTGCCGAGAACGCCGCGCAGGATCGCCCGGGTCACCGTCGAGGCGACCGTGCGGCCGACCTGCTTCATGATGGTCTCGGTCACGGTCTGACGCTGATAGCCCGACGAACGCCGACGGGGTGCCGAGCGGCGGCGCGGTGCGGGCTCTGCCTCCTCCACCTCCTGGGTATCGTCGCGGCCATCGCCGCCAAGGCCGAAATCGGGAAGCTGGAAACCGGTCCGCGTCCGGCGAGGCGGCGGCGCGTCCCGCTCCTCCTCTTCACGGCGGCGCGCAGCGTCGGCGCGGCGTGCCGCTTCTTCCTTCCGCTCGGCTTCCAGTCGGCGCTGCTCTTCTTCCTGCGCGAGCTGATCCTCGGCCCGGCCGATGAGCATCTCATAGGCAGATTCCCGATCGACGGCATGGTCGTACTGGCCCGCGACCGGGCTCTTCGCCATCGTTTGCGCCCGCTCCGCCTCGGTTACCGGACCGAGCCGGCCGGCCGGCGGGCGGATCAGCGTACGCTCGACCATCGAGGGCACGCCCTTCTTGTCGAGGGTCGAGACCAGGGCCTCGCCGACGCCGAGCTGGGTGATGGCCTCGAAACAGTCGAATTCCGGGTTCGGACGGAAGGTCTCGGCCGCCGTGCGCACGGCCTTTTGCTCGCGCGGCGTATAGGCCCGCAACGCGTGCTGAACCCGGTTGCCGAGCTGGGCCAGCACGCCCTCGGGCATGTCGAGCGGGTTCTGCGTCACGAAATACACGCCGACGCCCTTGGAGCGGATCAGCTTCACCACCTGCTCGACCCGGTCGACGAGGATCTTCGGCGCGTCGTCAAACAGCAGATGCGCCTCGTCGAAGAAGAAGACGAGCTTCGGCTTGTCCGGGTCGCCGACCTCCGGCAGTTCCTCGAACAGCTCCGACAGCAGCCAGAGCAGGAAGGTCGCGTAGAGCCGCGGATTCATCATCAGCTGGTCGGCGGCCAGCATGTTGACGATGCCGCGCCCGTCCCGGTCCGTGCGCATCAGGTCGGCGATCGCCAGCGCCGGCTCGCCGAAGAAATTCTCCGCCCCCTGCTGTTCCAGAACCAGCAGCGACCGCTGGATCGCGCCGACCGAAGCCTTGGCGACATTGCCGTAGAGCTTCGAGACATCGTCGGCATTCTCGGCCACATGGGCCAGCATCGCCTGCAGATCCTTGAGATCGAGGAGCAGCATCCCCTCCTCGTCGGCGATCTTGAAGACGATGTTGAGGACGCCTTCCTGCGCGTCGGAGAGGTTCATCAGCCGCGAGAGCAGGAGCGGCCCCATCTCGGAGATGGTGGCGCGGATCGGGTGGCCCTTTTTGCCGAACACGTCCCAGAACACGACGGGATAGAGGTCGTGGTAATAGGGATCGAGACCGATGGCCTCGGCCCGGGCGACGAGGAAATCCTTGCCCTCGCCGCGCTGCGACACGCCCGACAGATCGCCCTTGATGTCGGAGCAGAACACCGGCACGCCGGCTTCCGAAAAGCCTTCCGCCAATATCTGCAGGGTCACCGTCTTGCCGGTACCGGTCGCCCCCGTCACCAGGCCGTGGCGATTGGCGCGTGTCAGGTCGAGATACTCGCCCTTCTTGATCGCGTCCTTCGGGTCGCGGCTGGATCCCAGATATATCCGACCGTCTTCGAGCATGCGGCGTCCCCCTCTTGCGGAGGCCGGAGCTTACATGCCGGTCTTCCGGCGACACAAGCGCACATCAGGGCCCTGTCGCCGATTGCAATTGCGCGCCCCCGCCGGCTTTGCCAAAGTCCCGCTGATTCGCGCCGACCCTGCAAGGGCCGGTTTTTAGCGGCATGTCCGGGGCAGAGCCTCCGATCCAAGAGGACCATCCATGCACGAGTTGTTCGCCAAGATTGCCGCCGAGACGGGTATCGACGAGGCCGCCGCCAAGAAGGCTGTCGGGCACATCCTCGCCTTCGTGAAGGCCGAAGGGGACGATCCGGCCGTCGCGAAGATGATCGCCGAGACGCCCGGCGCCGAAGACGCGATGGCGACCGCCGGCGAAGGCGGCAGCGGCGGCCTGATGGGCGGCATGCTCGGCGGCGGCATCATGGGCCTCGGCTCCAAGCTCATGGGCCTCGGCCTGGGAATGGGCGAGATCCAGACCGTGGCGCGCGAGCTTGTGGCTTTCGCCAAGACCCAGACCGACCCGGAGACCGTCGACAAGGCCCTCTCCTCCGTGCCCGGCCTGTCGCAGTATATCTGAGCGGCAGCGCCCCGGACGCCATGACATCGCCGGCCTCGCTACGGGGCCGGCCACCTTTCCGCGCAGACCGCCAGCCGCGCGCTGGATAAAGCCGTTGCCTTCGCCTATGGTCTTGGCGAAAAACGGAAATGTGGCCGTGTTGAAGGAACACGACGTCATCGGGGGAGCGAGGTCCTTGAATGACATCTGATCCGATCAGCGCCGAACCGGGCGCCACCCCTCAGCATGTGTCCCGGCTGCGTTCTTCGCTGACGCGTTCGTGGGCTGCCGGGTCGTCCAACCTTTCCCGCCTGTTCCGGCGACCGCCGCTCCTCGCCCATCTGGTGCTGTTCGCGGTCATCGTCCTGATCCCGGCTTTGCTGTTCAGCGCATTCCTGATCCTGCAATTCTCCGCCCAGCAGCGCGAGATCGCCGCCGCTCAGGTCAACGACACCGCCGAGATCATCTCCAACGCGGTCGATCGTGAGATCTACGGCATGATCACCACCGGCCGGGTGCTGGCCTCCTCGCCGTCCCTGGAAGAGGGTGAACTTGCCGGGTTCCACGCACGCACGGTCGCGGCGCTGAAAACCACCAACACCGATGCCGCGCTCGTGGAGCCGAACGGTCGGATCGTCGCCTCGACGCTGGATCCCTACCCGGCTCCGGTTCGCGCCATGAGCTACACCGAAACCGTCGACCGGGTGCGCAAGACCCGTCAGCCGACCGTGTCCGGCGTGTTCTTCGGCGATCGCTCCGAACGCTTCGTGTTCCACGTCGCGGTGCCGGTATTTCGCGGCAACGACGTCTCCTACGTCCTGATCATCAGCAAGGCCGCGGATACGCTCAGCGCGGTGATCGCCGACCGCAACCTGCCGCGCGAATGGTCCGCCATCATCAAGGATTCGAACGGCAAGCGGGTCTTCGCCGCGGTCACCAGCGAAGGCCGGATGGAGGCCCAGCAGGGAATTTCCTACGACAATCCCTCGATCATCGAGACGCTCGGCGCCCGCATGAGCCGCGACCTGATCGAAGCCTCCACCGTATCCAGCCTGACCGGATGGACGACCACGCTCGCCGTGCCCAACTCGGTCATCGTGCAGCCCGTCCTGCGATCCTGGCTGTTGCTGATCAGCGCCGGCACGGTGCTTCTGATGTTCTCGATCGTGCTGGGAATCCTGCTTGGTCGCCGCATTGCCGCACCGATCCTGCAATTGTCCAAGCAGGCTGCCGCCATCGGCGCCGGCGAGCCAGCGGCGACGATCGGCACCGACATCGCCGAGGTTGCCGAGGTGTCGAAGGTCCTCGCCCAGGCGTCCCGCGCGCGCCGCGACGCCGAGGAACAGAACCGCTTCCTGATGCGCGAGATGACCCATCGCGCCAAGAACCAGTACGCACTGATCGCGGCCATCGCGCGTCGCGCAGCCAAGGAAAGCGCCGACACCACGCAATTCCTGGCGACCCTCTCCGAGGCGCTGAGTTCGCTGGCCCGCTCGGCCGATCTCCTGTCGAGCCGCGCCTGGGAAAGCGCCATGGTCAAGGACCTCGTGCATGCCCAGCTCCAAGCCTTCGGCGCCGGCGGGGAGCAGATCGAGGTTCGTGGTCCGTCCGTCCGGCTGAACCCGACCGCTGCCCAGACCCTCGGCCTCGCCTTGCACGAACTGGCCACGAACGCCGTCAAATACGGCGCTCTGTCGACGTCGGAGGGCAAGGTCGTGATCTCCTGGTCGATGGATGCCGAGTTCACCATCACCTGGAGCGAGAGCGGCGGACCGCCCGTGATCGAGCCCAAGCATTCGGGATTCGGCACGCTGGTTACCCAGAAGATGACCTCGCGCGGCCTGAACGGCTCGGTCGAGATGGACTACGCGGTCTCGGGCGTGGTGTGGCAATTGCGAGCGCCCTCTGACGCCGTGATCCCGCATTAGCTCGCACGGGCAAGCGCGGGTCTGGCCAGACGCGAGGGCAACGCCAGTTTCGTTTCCCGGCCGGACAGCCTATGGAAGCAGCCGGACGAGTGAGAAGGACAGGCGGGGGAGCCAGGCCGCCTGACCTTCGCGACCGCCTTTCGGGGATGGCCGCGACCAGGCAGCACGAGGAGGGCCCATGACGGCGCTGACGATCGAAGCCATCGAGTTTCCGGAAGTCGACGAAGCCGGTTGGCGCGCGCGCGTCGAAAAGGGCCTGATGGGGCGATCGTTCGAATCCCTCGTGACGACAGCCGAGGACGGGTTCGGCTACGGTCCCCTCTACGGGCGCCGCACCGCCGCGCCGCTCGGGCGCGCGACCTCCGGTCCCTGGCAGATCGTCCAGCGGGTCGACGACCCCGATCCGGCCCGTGCCAACCAGCAGGCGCTGGCCGATCTGGAAGGCGGCGCCAACGGTCTTTCGCTGGTCTTTGCGGGCTCGGCCTCGTCCCATGGTTTCGGTCTGCCAATGGAGGCAGAGGCGATCGCCCGCGCTCTCGACGGCGTCGATCTCTCCATGATCGCGCTGCGGATCGAACCGCATATGGACGCCCGGATTGCCGTGGATGCCCTGCGTTCGCTGGCGAAAACGCGGAACCAGACATTCGAGACGCTGGCGATCGATCTCTGCCTCGATGCGGTCGGCCCCTTTGCCTTCACCGGCAGCTTTCCCGGTGCCGAGAGCGCCTTCCGGGCCCATGCTGGCCGCGCTACCAAGGGGCTGCGCGCCAGCGGCTTCACCGGCCGCGTCGCCGAGGCCGACGGCCGCCTCTATCACGACGCCGGCGCCACCGCCGCGCAGGAACTTGGCGCTGTTCTGGCGACCGCGCTGTATTACCTGCGTGCGATGACCGACGCCGGCCTGAGCGTCGCTGACGCCGCCTCCGCGATCGGCTTCACCCTCTCCGTCGACCAGCGCCAGTTCGAGCAGACGGCGACGCTGCGGGCGCTGCGCCTGCTCTGGGCAAAGCTGCTGGAATCCTGCGGCGAGGAGGCGCCGTCTGCGACCCGTATCCATGCCGAGACGTCGTGGCGGATGATGGCTGCCATGGACCCGCATACCAACATCCTGCGCGCCACCATCGCCGCCTTCGCCGCGGGCACCGGCGGAGCCGACAGTCTGGCCGTCCTGCCCTACACCGCGCCGCTCGGCCTGCCCGATCGCGCGGCGCGCCGCCTTGCCCGCAATCTGCAGATCATCCTGCAGGAAGAGAGCTTCCTTGCCTTGGTCGCGGACCCCGCCGCCGGCTCGGGCAGCATCGAGGCGCTGACCGACCTGACCGCCGAGGCCGCCTGGAACGAATTCCGAGAGATCGAGGCCGAGGGCGGCATCGTCGCCAGCCTGAAGACCGGCGCTCTGCAGAGCCGGGTCATGGACGCCCGGCTGGAACGCCAACGGCGGCTGGAGGACGGCAAGACAGTGGTCATCGGGGCCAGCCTCTACCCGCTCGAGAGCGAGCGCGATCACACGATCCTTGCCGCCGATCGAAGCGATCCCGCGGCGTCCGGCGGTGAGATGCGCTGCGAGTCCCTGCGTCCGCACCGTCTCAGCGAAACTTCGGAGGCCAGCCGATGAGCGCGATCCCGGATTTCAGGCAGATCGGCTGGAGCCGCCCGAACGCAGCCGCTCCGCAATCGCCGGCGACGGACGGGTTCGAAACGCCCGAAGGCATCACGATCGGCGGCGCCTACGGCTCCGATGCACTGGAAGGCTACCCGTTCCTCGATACCCAGCCGGGCATCGCGCCTTATCTGCGCGGTCCCTACCCGACCATGTATGTCGAGAAGCCCTGGACCATTCGGCAATATGCCGGCTTCTCTACCGCCGCGGCGTCGAACGCCTTCTACCGCCGCAACCTCGCCGCGGGCCAGAAGGGCTTGTCGGTCGCCTTCGATCTCGCAACCCATCGCGGCTATGATTCCGATCACCCCCGCGTGTCGGGCGACGTCGGCATGGCGGGCGTCGCCATCGATTCCATCATCGACATGCGACAACTCTTCGACGGCATCCCGCTCGGCGAGATGAGCGTCTCGATGACCATGAACGGCGCCGTCCTGCCGGTCCTTGCCCTCTATGTGGCCGCGGCCGAGGAACAGGGTGTCGCGCAGGCCGATCTGTCCGGGACCATTCAGAACGACATTCTGAAGGAGTTCATGGTCCGCAACACCTACATCTATCCGCCGGCGCCCTCGATGCGGATCATCTCGGACATCTTCGAATTCACCTCGAAGAACATGCCGAAATACAACTCGATCTCGATTTCCGGCTACCACATGCAGGAAGCCGGGGCGACGGCCGACCTAGAGCTCGCCTACACCATCGCCGACGGCATCGAATATGCCCGGGCCGGTGTCGCTGCCGGGCTCGACATCGATCGTTTTGCGCCGCGCCTGTCCTTCTTCTGGGCTGTCGGCATGAACGCCTTCATGGAGATCGCCAAGCTGCGGGCCGCACGGCTGATCTGGGCAGCGCTGATGAAGGAGAACTTCGCGCCGCAGGATCCGCGTTCGCTCTCGCTGCGCACCCATTGCCAGACCTCCGGCTGGTCGCTGACGGCGCAGGACGTGATGAACAACGTCGTGCGAACCTGCGTCGAGGCGATGGCGGCGACGCAGGGCCATACCCAGTCGCTGCACACCAATGCCTTCGACGAGGCGCTGGCGCTGCCGACGGACTTTTCCGCCCGCATAGCCCGCAACACCCAGCTTGTCCTCGCCCATGAAACCGGCACGACGGGCCTGATCGATCCGTGGGGCGGGTCCGCCCATGTCGAGCGGCTGACCCATCTTCTCGCGGAAAAGGCACTGGCGCATATCGCCGAGGTCGAGGCGATGGGCGGCATGGCCAAGGCCATCGAAAAGGGACTACCGAAGCTGCGGATCGAGGAAGCCGCGGCCAAGACCCAGGCGCGGATCGACTCGGGCACCCAGACCGTGGTCGGCATCAACCGCTTCCGCAATGCCAGCGACGACGAGGTCGATGTCCTGCGGGTGGACAATGCCGATGTGCGGCGCCAGCAGATCGAGAAGCTGCAGCAGTTGCGGGCCGAACGTGACGATGCCGCAACGAAGGCGGCCTTGTCCGCACTCACCGCGGGTGCCGAGGCCAACGGCAACCTCCTCGAACTGTCCATCGCGGCGGCCCGGGCCAAGGCGACCGTCGGCGAGATGGCCGATGCGCTGGAGACGGTGTTCGGCCGCCATGTCGCCAAGGCGCAGGTCGTGGCGGGTGTCTACAAGCGGGAGGCGGGTCCCATGGCGGATCGTGTTGCGCAGGTTCAGGCGATGAGCGCGGCCTTTGCCGAAGCCGAGGGACGCCGTCCCCGCATCCTTGTTGCCAAGATGGGCCAGGATGGTCACGACCGCGGCCAGAAGGTCATCGCCTCCGCCTTTGCCGATCTCGGCTTCGACGTCGATATCGGCCCGCTCTTCCAGACGCCGGAGGAAGCGGCCCGCCAGGCCGTCGAGAACGACGTCCATATCGTCGGCGCCTCGTCGCTGGCCGCCGGTCACCTGACGCTGGTGCCGGAGCTGAAGGCCGCCCTCGCCCGGGAAGGTGGCGAAAACATCATGATCGTCGTCGGCGGGGTCATCCCGCCCCAGGACGTCCCGGCGCTGAAGGAAGCCGGCGCCGCGGCGATCTTCATGCCGGGCACCGTCGTCGCGGAAGCGGCGGCCGATCTCCTGCAGTCCCTCGCCGCCCATCTCGGACACGGCAAGCTGGCGGCAGAGTAGAGCTCGTGACGACCCACGGCACCGGTGCGCTTGCGCCATCGAGCGGCCGGAATCGCCGCTCCCGCGCCTTCGGCGGATGGCGCCCATGATCGAGGCCTACACGCCCGCGGGCCGGTTCATGCGCCCCCGTTCGGTGCAGGGCGACGCGATCCCGAGCGAGGCCGTCTGGCTCGACCTGCTCAACCCGACGGCGGACGACGTCTCGGCCGTCGAGCGGCTGTGCGGCATCGACGTGCCCACCCGCGAGGAAATGGACGAGATCGAGGTCTCGAGCCGGCTCTATTCCGAGGATGGCGCGGACTTCATGACCGCCTCGGTGGTCTTCGGCCTCGACAGCGGCAAACCGTCCTTCGCACCGGTCACCTTCATCCGGACCGGCGACCGGCTGATCACCCTGCGCTACAGCGAGCCAAAGAGCTTCGCGATCTATGCCGCCAAGCTCTGCCGCGAGACACCCAACGCCGCCGCTATGTCGCCGGAGAGCCCGCAGCCGACGCAGACCGCCAAGACGGCAAGCCACCCCGGAACGCCGACAGCCGACAGCATCCTGATCGGCCTCCTGGAGACCGTCATCGACCGGGTCGCGGATCTCCTGGAATCCATCTCCGCCGATCTCGACCGGATCGGCGACGACATCTTCTCCTCGTCGGCGAGAAAGAAGCCGACGGGCACCGCGGACTTCAAGTCACTGCTGCGGCGGATCGGGGCAGCCGGCGATCTCACGTCGCGGGTCCGCGAAAGCCTTGCCACCCTCGACCGGCTGCTGCCCTTCCTGCAACTCGTCCTCGACGGCCGCAAGCCGTCGAGCCGGGACACCAGGCCCCGCGTCAAGGCGATGTCCCGCGACGTCCACTCGCTCAACGACTTCGTCTCGTTCCTGTCGAACAAGACGACCTTCCTGCTCGACACGACCGTCGGCATGATCTCGATCGAGCAGAACGCCATCATCAAGATCTTCTCGGTGGCGGCGGTGGCGTTCCTGCCGCCAACCCTCATCGCGTCGATCTACGGCATGAACTTCGCGCACATGCCCGAACTCGGCTGGACGTTCGGCTACCCTCTGGCGCTCGTTGCCATGGTGGTCTCCGCCGTCGTCCCGATGATTCTGTTCCGCTACAAGAACTGGCTCTAGCCGGGCGCAGGCGCCTACGCACCGCGTTTCGCGGCTTTGCATGTCGCCGATCTCGGCCCCGCGTGTATCGGCCGAACATGATCGCGCAGAAGTAGCTAAATGATCTCTTAACGAAATTCGATCAAGTTTCGCTGATGAAAGCGAGGCCGACGGTATGCTGCTGACCCGAGAATTGCAGCTGGGCGGATGGGAAGCGAGCGAGCGCGTCGAGATCGTCCGCTCGCTGCACGGCGATATGCTGTCCTTCGCCTACGCCTCGGTGGCCGTCGCTGTCGGCGCCTCCATGACCGCGATCCAGACCGGGCAGAACGCCCTGTGGAGCGTCGTCGCCTTCACCTCCCTGATTGCCGCGATCCGCCTGGTGACCATGCTGATGGTCCGGCAGCGCTCCCACAATGCGGACTTCGACGTCGTCTTCTGGGAACGGCTCTATCTCGTCCTCGGCACCGTCCATGTCGCCAGCGTCGGCGCCTGGACCACCATCGTCTTCCTCGTCGGCGGCGGCGCCTTCGCCCAGGTCGTCTCCTTCGCGACGGCGATCGGCTACCTGATCGGCATCCAGGCGCGCAATTTCCCGAGCCCGCTGATCGCCCGCGTCCAGACCGCAGCCGCAGCCGTGCCGATGGTCGCCGGCCTGCTCATCCAGGGCACCGCCTGGTATGTCGGCTACGCCTTCATCCTGCTGGTGTTCTTCGCCGGAATTCTCAGGACCAATGGACGGATCTGCGAGACCTTCCTCGGGGCGCTGCGCGCGGCCCGAATGAACGAGGAACTGGCACATTTCGACACGCTGACGCATCTGCCCAACCGGGCCTACACCAACCGCCGCCTCGACGAGCTGACCCGCGACACCTACGAGCCCTTCGCGGTTCATTTCGTCGACCTCGACCGGTTCAAGCGGATCAACGACACGCTCGGCCACAAGGCCGGCGACGCCGTCCTGATCGAGACGGCACGGCGGTTCCGCGAGGTTGTCGGGACCAGCGGCTTCATCTCGCGTTTTGCCGGCGACGAGTTCCTGATCCTGCAATATGGCGCGGATGCCGAAGCGGCCGCCGGCCTTGCCGACCGGCTGGTCGAGGCCATGCGCGAACCCTTCATGATCCAGGGTGCGCCGGCTGCGACCGGCTGCAGTATCGGCACCGCCCTCTTCCCGCTGCATGGCGAGGACGCCGAGCTTCTCACCCGTCAGGCCGACACCGCCCTTTACCAGGCCAAGAGCGCCGGCCGCAGTACGGCCCGCATGTTCGCCGCCGACATGCTGGATCGCGAGACCAATCGCCTGCGGATCGAGACCGGTCTGCGTCTGGCGCTCGAGGACAATCAGCTCCGCCTGTTCTTCCAGCCGCTCGTCGAGCCGAACACCCTGCGGATTTCCACCTGCGAGGCGCTGATCCGCTGGATGGCGCCGGACGGGCGTATGATCTCGCCGGGAGAGTTCCTGCCGGTGGCCGAAGAAACCGGCCTGATGGGGATGCTGACGGACTGGACGCTTTACGAGGCGATGCGGATCGCCAGCGACTGGCCGTCTTCCGTCGCCGTTGCGGTGAACCTCTCGCCGAGCCAGTTGCTGCGCGCCGACATGGTCGAGGTCATCTCCACTGCGTTGCGCGAGACGAATTTCGATCCGCGACGGCTGGAGATCGAGATCACCGAGAACCTGCTTCTCGGCGAGCACCAGCCCGTCCTTGCCAAGCTGGAAGCCCTGCGCGACATGGGTATCTCCATCGCGCTCGACGATTTCGGCACCGGCTTCTCGAACTTCAGCTACATCGCCCGTCTGCCGATCGGGAAGGTGAAGATCGACCGGTCCTTCCTCACCGGCATCATCGCCGACAAGCGACGCCAATCGCTCCTGCGCGGCTTCGTGCACCTCGTCGCCTCGCTGGACCTTCGCATCGTCGTGGAGGGTGTCGAAACGATCGAGCTCCTGGAGTTCGTCTCTTCGGACCCGCAGGTCACGCAGATCCAGGGCTTCGTCTTCGGACGCCCCTTGCCCGAAACGGCCATCGGGACGCTACTCAGGGCCAGCAGTTCGGCCGGCCGCGAGATGGCCGAGAGCCGTCCGCGGATCGCCATTGCCGGACAGTAAGCGGCGCTGGATTTCCCACTCGCCCCACAAGTAGCGCTAGGATTTCGTGAACAGAATCAACGCAACAGAGGATTCATTAACGGAAATTAACTACTTTTCCAATATCAGCTTTGCATATATTTAAAAATGCGTAATCCTGTCTGCACAATTTGAACGATATCGTCGTCAAATGCAGCGGGGGACTGACGAAGCATGGACCGAGGCACGAGCAAGTCTGGCAAACTCTCCGGTCGCTCTCAGATATCCAGCGTGATGAGAAGCGTCCGTTATTTCCAGGCCACCAGCGATACCGATCGCGAAAAGATCTATCGCCTGCGCTATGATGCGTATCTTGCCGAAGGGGCGATCGGCGAAGCACCGTCCCGCATGTTCTCAGATCGTCACGACGAGGATGTGAACGCATTCGTTCTGGGCATTGAGATCGATGACGCCCTCGTCGCCTCGATCCGCCTGCATATCACTACCCCGGAATGCCGCGTCGGCCCGGCCATGGATGTCTTCGGTGCCGAACTGACGCCGTTGCTCGACAAGGGCGAGAGCTTCGTCGACCCGACCCGCTTCGTCGTCGACCACAGCGTCCGGAAGATGACGACGCTCCTCCCCTTCGCGGGCCTCAGGCTCGGCTCCATGCTCGCCGACCATTTCGACGCCACATACATGCTGGCGACGGTCCGGCCCGAACACGTGCCCTTCTACGACCGGATCTGCCTTCTTCACCCGCAGACCCCGGCCCGGCATTATCCCGGACTGAAGAAGCCGATCGCGCTCTGCTACAACGACATGCAGACGCTGCGCCGCGAACTCCATCCGAAGTTTCCGGTGTTCCAGTCGACGGCCGGCGAACGGGCGGAATTGTACGGCCCGTCCACCAGCCTCGTCGACCGCGCGCGCTGGGCAGGCTCGGCCAACGACAATGCCGCGCGGCGCTTTTCCTGGCAGCAGGCGACGGGACAGACGGCGGGCATGACGGCCTGAGAAAACTCGGGGCGCAGCCGGCGCCCCGTCCCGGGGCCCGGTGACGCGGGCGGCTATCCGGCGCGAAAACCCCGATAGACGGCGGCGCCGGGGTCGACGACCGCCGAGGATTCCGTCGTGGCGATCTCGCCGAGGCGCTGATGCATGTCCGACTTGATGCAGGCCGGATCGGTATTGGCCGCATCGCCCGTCAGCGCCAGCGCCTGGCAACGACAGCCACCGAAATCGATATGCCGGCGCTCGCAGGAGCGGCAGGGCTCCTTCATCCACGACGTGCCGCGATAGGCCTCGAAAGCCGGCGACGACGACCAGATGTCGGCGATCGAATGGTCCTGCACGGACCAGAATTCCAGATGCTTGATCGTCTCGGCGGCGTGGCAGGGCAGCGCCCGCCCGGCCGGCGTCACGCTCAGCGTCCGCGCGCCCCAGCCGCCGTTACACAGCTTGGGATATTTGGCGTAATAGTCCGGAAACACCGCGTCGATGACCAGCGTGCCTTTCAGCCGCTCGCGGGCTTCCTCGACCTCGGTGATCGTCCGGTCGACGTCCTCGCGCGCCGGCATCAGCTGTGCCCGGTTCTTGAGGGCCCAGCCGTAATATTGCGTATGGGCGATCTCCAGGCGCTTGGCGCCGAAATCGACGGCCTTCTGGATCATCTGCGGCACCTGATGAATGTTCATCCGGTGGATGACCGCGTTCAGCGTCAGCGGGAAACCCCGCTCCACCACCGAACGGGCGAAGGCTTCCTTCTTCTCGAAGCCGCCGCGATAGCCGCCGACGAGCTCGGTGATCTGGGCATCCGCCCCCTGCAGCGAGAGCTGGATATGGTCGCAGCCGGCCTCCAGCAGCGCGTCCAGCTTGTCGTCGCTGACGCCGACGCCGGAGGTGATCAGGTTGGTATAGAGGCCGACCTCGCTGGCGTGGCGGGTCAGCTCGACGATGTCCTTGCGCGCCGTCGGCTCGCCGCCGGACAGATGGATATGGATGACGCCGAGTTCGGCGGCCTCGCTGAACACCCGCTTCCAGGTCTCGGTGTCGAGCTCGCTGGATCGGCCGTCGAGCTGCAGCGGGTTCGAGCAATAGGTACAGCGCAGCGGACAACGGTGGGTGAGTTCGGCCAGAAGGCCCAGCGGCGGCGCCGGTGTCGGCTGTGCGACCGGCTGGGGAAAGACGGCTTCGTTCATAACGTCACCATTTGCTTGTCGCTGAGATCGACAAGGAAGCTCGCGACATCGGGACGGATGGTGGCTTCGTCAGCGGCGAAGACCTCGGCCAGCGAGCGGACGATCGTGCCGAAATCGGACTTGCCGTCGACCCGCTTCAGGATCTCGGTGGCAACGCCGTCGGCGTTGAAGATCCGCTCCGGGCCGACCAGAATGAAATTGCCGCGGACCTTGTCTTCGCGAAACTTCACGCCGTGCGGCAGCTTCGGAATCGTGGTGTCGGCAATCTCGGTCATGATCTCGGATTCTCTTTCTCTGCCGTGCCGGGCTGCCAGGCATCGGGCGGGGTCAGGCCCGGCGCGACATAGGCAAAATACAGGGCGTCGAGCTGCGCCCACAACACGTGGCACTTGAAGCGCAGGGCATTGAGCACCGCCTCCTGCTCTTCCGGCCGGCGGGCGTTCTCCAGACAATACTCCAGCGCGAAATCGGAATCACGCTTGGCCTGCACGGGACGCTTGTCGAAATAGGCCAGCGTCTCGCGCGAGATGAAGTCGTAATGCTCGAGCATGCCGCGCACGCGCGTGCCGATCACGTTCGGCGAGAACAGCTCGGTCAGCGACGAGGCTATGGCCTCCAGCAGCGTCTTCTCCTGCACGAAATGCACATAGGCATCGACCGCGAAACGGGTGCCGGGCAGGATACCGGCACCACTCTCTACATAGGCACGATCGAGGCCGACACCATCGGTCAGGGCAATCCATTTCTCGATACCGCCGCGCTGCGCCGGCTGCCCCTCGGACGCCTCCTGTCCGTCATGGTCGATGATCCGCTGGCGCCATTCGCGCCGCAGCTCCGTCGTCTGCAGACGTGCCAGGATATGCGAATCCTTCACCGGGATCTGCGACTGGTAGTAGTAGCGATTGAGGGCCCAAGCCTGCACCTGCTCGCGGCTCAGTTCGCCATTCTGCAGCATCTGCTGGAACGGATGCAGATGGTGGTAACGCTCGGCGCCGATCTGGCGCAGCGCGGCCTCGAAGGCCTCGCGATCCATCATGGCCGTCATGGTGCGATCTCCATGCCATCCTTCGCGACCTGCCAGCCGGCCGCCTCGACAGCCTGCCGCTGGTCGGATCCCTCGATCAGGATCGGATTGGTGTTGTTGATGTGGATATAGGTCCGGTGACCGATCCCCAGATCGTCGAAGGCGTTCAGGCTGCCGCCCTCGCCCGAGATCGGGATGTGGCCCATGCGCCGGCCGGTCTTCGGACCGACGCCGGCCTGCGCCATCTCGTCGTCCTCGAATACGGTCCCGTCGAAGAGCAGCGCGTCGGCGCCCCGCACGCGCGCGCGCAGTGGTTCCGTGACTGCGGCGCAGCCGGGGATGTAATAGGCGGTCTGGCCATGCGCCGTCAGCCGGACGCCGACGGTCATCTCGCCTTCCTCGCCGACGTCGACTTCACCCTTTTCCAGGTAGAGCGGGACCTTGCCGGGAACCGAGAAGATCTCGACCTCCAGTCCGGGCACCGGCTCGAACGCCTGCCCGACCGCGACCGGCCGGCGCTCGACACAAGCGGGGTCGAGGACGGAAAAGATCGGATTCTGCTGGATGACGTCGAGAACGCCTGCTGTTCCGTAGAGCGGGAAAGTCTGCTTCTCGCGCAATGTCAGGAGGCCGGCGACATGATCGACGTCGCCATTGGTGACAAGCACCGCACCGATTGGCGACGCACGCCGCGTCGCATCGGCAGCCCCGGCCATCGGCGAGATCGGCGGGGATCGCATGATCTGCTCGCGCAGGTCGGGAGAGGCGTTCAGAAGAAGCCAGTTCTCTCCATCCGCCGTCGCGGCGATCGAGGATTGCGAGCGCGCGCTGACCCGAGTGTCGCCGGTCCAGTAGAGGCGGCACACGTCACAGAGGCAGTTCCACTGGGGATAGCCGCCGCCGGCAGCGGAGCCCAATACAAAAAGCCGCAGGCGGGTCTGTGCCCGCCCGCGGCTATCATGTGCAGTCGACAATTAGAATTCGATCGGCATGTAGCCGTTGATTTCCATCGCGACGCAGACTTCCGTGATAACGGGCTTGTTCCAGGCCATTGTCATTCTCCCAAAGTGCCGCGACCGACAGAAGGTCGATCGCTTTACCCACCAACGGAAAGCTAGCAAAAGCG
Source organism: Aurantimonas sp. DM33-3 (assembly GCF_014334315.1). NCBI lineage: Bacteria > Pseudomonadati > Pseudomonadota > Alphaproteobacteria > Hyphomicrobiales > Aurantimonadaceae > Aurantimonas > Aurantimonas sp. DM33-3. The sequence continues at coordinate 234,305 of NZ_JACSGS010000003.1, forward strand.
TTTCATCATCGAAAGCCACGCGGGGTCACAAAGACCGGTGGGAGCCGTTATCGGGAATGTTTCCCATACGGCGCCACTATGGTCGACAGCCACGCCGAGGCCTACTATTGCAGGCTCCCATGGCCGATTTCACCGATCCCGACACATTGGCAGCATCCTTGCTCGAAGGATCGCGCGCCGCGCTCTCGCGGGCGATCACCCTGGTCGAATCGACCCGCGCGGACCATCGCGCGACGGCAGCCGCGCTGCTCGATCGTCTTGCGCCGGAGACCGGACGCGCCATCCGCATCGGCCTCAGCGGCGTTCCGGGCGTCGGCAAGTCGACCCTGCTCGACGCCTTCGGCTCCATGCTCACGGCGAAGGGCCACCGGGTCGCGGTGCTGGCGGTCGACCCGTCCTCGGTCCGCAGCGGCGGCTCGATTCTCGGCGACAAGACCCGCATGGCGCGGCTCAGCGTCGATCGAAATGCCTATGTCCGCCCTTCCCCGTCCTCCGGCACGCTCGGCGGCGTCGCAGCCCAGACCCGCGAGACGATGCTCCTCTGCGAAGCGGCCGGCTTCGACGTGGTGATCGTCGAGACCATGGGGGTCGGCCAGGCCGAAGTCGCGGTGGCGGAGATGGTCGATCTTGTCCTTCTCCTGATGATCCCCGGTGGCGGCGACGAACTGCAGGGGATCAAGAAGGGCATCCTCGAGGTCGCCGACATCATCGCCATGAACAAGGCCGATGGCGGCAATGTCGACGCGGCGAAGACCGCCGCCTCCGAGATCCGCTCGGCGCTCAACATACTGGCGCCGCGGTCGGCCGCATGGCGCGTTCCCGTCGCCACGGTCTCCGGCATGACCGGTACCGGGCTTGACGCGCTCTGGAGCGAGATCGAACGCTTTCGGCAGGTGCATCGCGACAACGGCGCCTGGGACGAGCGCCGGGCCGACCAGCGCGTGCGCTGGCTGTGGTCCAGCCTCGACGCCGCGATCCGCCGGCGCGTCCTGTCCGGGCCGAACTGGCCGGCCGAGATCGCCGCCGGTGAAAACGCCGTGCGCACCGGGGAACGGGCGCCCTCGGCCGTTGCCGAAGATATCCTCGACCATCTGGGCCTTTCCCGCTCCGGCGGGAACCGATGACGGCCGGCCCGCCGTCGCACTCATCCATTTCGCGCGTGTCGCAGCCGATGCCTGTGCACCGGCGCCGCGCGCCTTAGATCGCCTCTCACGAGAGCCAAGGATTTCTGCATGTCCAACACGAGACCCGACCGCACCGCGCGCCTAGCCGTGCTGATTGACGCCGACAACGCCTCATCGCGGATCGCCGACGGCCTGTTCGAGGAAATCGCCAAGATCGGCGAAGCCAGCGTGCGCCGCATCTACGGCGACTTCTCCTCGTCGCGCTCGAAGGGCTGGGCCGACGTTCTGTCGCGCCACGCCATCATCCCGCAGCAGCAATTCGCCTACACGACCGGCAAGAACGCCTCCGACATCACCCTCGTCATCGACGCGATGGATCTGCTCCACAGCGGACGCTTCGACGGCTTCTGCCTGGTGTCGTCGGACAGCGACTTCACGCGGCTGGCGGCGCGGATCCGCGAGCAGGGTGTCGACGTCTACGGCTTCGGCGAGCAGAAGACCCCCGAGAGCTTCCGCCAGGCCTGCCGCCGCTTCATCTACACCGAGAACCTGCTGCCCCAGCGCATCGCGCCGGAGAAGGACGACGGCAAGCCGACCAGCGCGCCGCTCGCCAAGCCGCAGGAAGCCGCCGAGCTGCTCAAGCGGGTCATCGACCAGATGGACACCGAGGATGGCTGGGTGAATCTCGGCAGCTTCGGCAAGCAGCTCCTCAACCTGTCCTCGGACTTCGATCCCCGCACCTATGGCTTCAAGAAGTTGTCGGACCTCGTGCGCTCGACCGATCTGTTCGAGGTGGACGACCCGGAGGGCGGCAGCGTCGACATCCGGCTGAAGCCGACGACCAAACCGGCGCCGCGCCGGCGCTCCACCCGCAGCCCTGCCAAGAGCGGCGAGCGGACGCGGTCGGCGCCGAAGAGCGACTGGAGCTGATCGGCTGACGCCGGACTAGTCGAGCGTCGCCCGGACGGCGCCGACCTCGGTCTTCTCCCAGTTGCGCAGGGTCGTCTCGGACAGCGCATCGAAACGGGCCGCGAGATCGGCATCGTGGCTGCGCAGCGCCGCGGCGATGACCGCTGCCGCCAGCACCTCGCTGGCCCGCGTCGCACCGTCGTCGATCTTCAGCGCGAAGCCGAGGCCGAGCTCGGGCAACGCCCCGCAGAAAACGCCCTCGGCACCGGTCTTGGCGAAGACCTGGCCGGGTGCGGCCTGCATCAGCGCCTCGCAGGCGCGGCCGGTGCCCGACATCTCCCAGGGATGGGCCATGCAGGCGTCGATGAGGCGCTGGCCGGCAGCTGCGCGCTCGGGGGCGATCCCATGTCCGCTGACCAGCTTGGCGAAGCCATGGGCAAAGCTCTTCAGCGGCGCGGCGAAGGTCGGGATCGAGCAGCCGTCGGTACCGCAGACATCGGAATTCAGATCGAAGCCGGTCAGATCCTCAATCACTGCCTTGGCCCGCTGCTGCACCGGATGACCGAGCCCGACATAGCCGCGGGTCTCCTCGCCCTGGTGCACCGCCGTGCACAGGAAGCCGGCATGCTTGCCCGAACAGTTGTTGTGCAGCGCCGTCGGCTTCTCGCCGCGCCGGGCCAGATCGCGCGACACCGACGCGTCGAACGGCCAGTGGCAGCCGCATTCGAGGACCGTGCCGTCGAGCCCGGCTTTCGCCAGCATTTCCGCCGCCAGACGCGCATGGCCGTCCTCGCCCGAATGGGAGGCACAGGCCAGCGCCAGTTCGCGGTCGCCGAAACCGTAGGCATCGGCGGCGCCGGTCTCGATCAGAGGAATGCCCTGGAACACCTTGATCGCCGAGCGCGGGAACACCGGCCGCAGGATGTCGCCGCGATGGTCGATCATCTCGCCCGAACCATCGACGAGCGCGAAACCGCCGCGATGGAAACTCTCCACGATACCGCCGCGGGTCACTTCCACGAGAACCGGGTTTGCCATTGGGCACCTCGACCTTAAGCTGCTGTTTCGAAACGTCGCCTCAATATCAGTCCGACACGCCCCCCGCCACCTGCCCGCGAGCCGATGCGTCCCTTGAAATTGCTGCTGCTTCTCATTGCCGGAGTCTATGTGCTGCCGGCGGCCCTGTCCGCATTGCTCTGGTGGACCGGCGAACATCCCGGCTCGTGGCGCCAGGCGGACTGGAGCTCGGCCCAGATTCTGCCGGTGCCGGACGACGACACGCCGGCGGCCCTCTACATTCTCGCCGCGCGCACCGGCGGCATGAAGGGCGCCGTCTCGCAGCATTCCTGGATCGTCTTGAAGGGCGATGGCGCCAGCCCCTACGAGCGCTGGGACAAGGTCGGCTGGGGCATGCCGATCCGGCAGAACCACCGGCCGGCCGATGGCCTGTGGTACTCCAATGTTCCCGAGATCGTCGTCGCCGTCACGGGCGAGCGCGCCGAACGCCTGATCCCGCAGGTCCTCGAAGCCATCGCCTCCTACCCGTTCGCAGCGTCGGGCGGCTACCACATTTTTCCCGGGCCCAACTCCAACACCTTCGTCGCCCATGTGATGCGCGCCGTGCCCGGCATCGCCGCCACCCTGCCGGCCGCCGCGATCGGCCGCGACTACCCTTCAGAGGGCCGCCTCGTCGCGCTCGATCCCGACCGGGCCGAGTTCCGGCTGTCGCTGTGGGGCTATGCCGGCCTCGTCGTCGGCTGGGATTCGGGCTTCGAGGTCAATTTCCTCGGCCTCGTCGCCGGGCTCGACCCCCGCCGCCTGGCGATCAAGGTCCCGGCCTTCGGCACCTACGCCCTGCGCGGGACCTAGCGGAACGCCAAGAAGACGGACGTGTTCGCGAACGCAACATGCAATGCAGCCCGGCACCGATGCTTGACGCGCGGAAACAGCAACCTTTCGTTCACCACGACTTGCTAGGCTTCCCGGAATTGTTGCGGGGGAGACGCCGGCATGCTGCAGATTATGCGCAAACAGAGAAGCTATCGCGAGCAGTTCGCCGACGCGGTGATCGAAGTCTCGCCCGACGGCTACTACGTTCTTCAGGACGGCGTGATCCGTGATTGCAATCCCGCGACCGAGGCGATGCTGAGGGGCAAGCGCGAGGGCATCGTCGGCCTCACCCCGAAGGCGATCTCCCCGGACAACCAGCCCGACGGCAGTCGCAGCGACGCCCGGCTCCGCGACATTCTCGCCGAGGCGACGAAGAACGGCGCGGCGCGCTTCGAATGGACGACCAAGCGCCTCGACGACACCACCTTCCCCGGCTTCGTCACCATCATGGCGACGAAGATCAACGGCAAGCCCGCCTATGTCACCTTCCTCGTCGACCTCACGGTGATGGTCGAGATGCGTGAGGAGGGTGCGAAGGCGCAGGCTGCAGAAGCCCGAGCCGCGGAAGAGCAGACCCGCGCCATAGAGACGCTGGCGACGGCGCTGAACCAGATCGCCGGCGGCGACCTGCGCGCCCGCCTCGCGACGAAGCTGCCGGCCGCTTTCGGCAAGATCGGCACCGATTTCGACAGCGCCATCGGCGCTCTGGCCGACGCGCTCGCCGAGGTGGCATCCACCGTCGGCAGCGTCGAGCAGGCGACGGGCGGCATTGCCCAGTCCTCTGCCGATCTGGCCCATCGCACCGAGCAGCAGGCGGCCTCCCTGGAGCAGACGGTCGCAGCCCTCGGCGAGGTGACGGCGGCAGTCAATCGAACGGCCGAGAGTTCCAGCCAGGCGCGGACCGTCGCGACCGCCGCCCGCGACAAGGCGGAAAAGGGCGGCGAGGTCGTCTCGCGCGCCGTCGCCGCGATGAGCCGGATCGAGACCTCCTCCCACAAGATCGGCGAAATCATCGGGGTGATCGACGAGATCGCCTTCCAGACCAATCTTCTGGCGCTGAATGCCGGCGTCGAGGCGGCCCGAGCCGGCGAGGCGGGCAAGGGCTTTGCGGTCGTCGCGCAGGAAGTGCGTGGCCTCGCCCAGCGCTCCGCCGATGCGGCGAAGGAGATCAAGTTGCTCATCTCGGCCTCGGGCGAGGAGGTGAAGAACGGCGTCGAACTCGTCACCGCGCCAGGTCGCAGCCTCGACGAGATCGTCCAGGAAGTCGCGGCTATGACCGATGTCATCGGCCGGATCGCGGTCTCCGCGACGGAACAGGCGACGAGCCTGCGCGAGGTCTCCGGCGCCGCCGCCGAAATGGACCGGGCGACCCAGCAGAATGCCGCCCTGGTCGAGGAGACCACCGCCGCCGTGCAGGCGCTGGCGGCCGACGCCCGCAATCTGGGCGATGTGGTCGAACGCTTCCGCCTGGACGACGATGCCGTCCATCAGCGAAGTGGCTCGCAGCAACCCGCTTCGCCCTCGCGCCTCGACCGCGCCGCCTGAACCGCAGCCAGACGAAGGCGCATCGCCCGGTCGTTGAGCCAGGCAGTGCGTTCGCGCTTCGAAGAAGGCCGGAACGGCGAGCGGTGTTTCCGTGCCGCTCGCGATCGCGTCAGCCGCTCCGTGCCGCTTACGCCAGCGACAACCGGCCCAGCAGATCCTGCGCCGTGCGGGTCGCCGCGCCGGCAGCCATCGCCATCTGCGGCAGGACCATCCATTCCAGCGTCCAGGCCGCACCGGACCGCTCGTTCTCATGGACCAGCGACTGGTGCAGACCCGAGACCAGCGTCGCGTTGAAGCGCGCCAGCGTGACCAGCACCTCCGCCCCGACGGGGTTCTGCTTGTGCGGCATGGCCGAGGAGCCACCACCCCCCTGCAGCGCCAGTTCGCCGACCTCGTTCTGCAACGACAGTGCGACGTCCTGCCCGAACTTGCCGAGCGCGCCGGTGATCAGCGACAGCCAGGTGCCGAACTCGACGATGCCGTCGCGGTCCGAATGCAGCGAGCCTGGCGCCGACCAGAGCCCCAGTGTCTCGGCGACGCGCCCTGCGACCGCGCCCCCCTTGCCGTCCAAACCGGTGCGGTCCCCGACGGCACCACCGAATCGCAGCGCGAAGGCCCGCGGGGCGATCTCTTCGCGCCGCAGCCGGCACCGCAGCAGCGGGTCCGACCACGCCGACAGCTTGCGCTGGAACCGGGTCGGGCGGGCCGCCTGCATGCGGGTATGGGCCATCACCTCGGCATCGCCCGCCGCGATGCTCCACTCTGCCAGCCCGTCGACCAGTGCGGCCAGCCGCCGGTCGAGGACGAGCGACACCCCCTGCATGCGCATCGCCATGGACGCGTCGATCACGTCCTGGCTGGTCGCGCCCTTGTGCAGCGCCGCCGCATGATCGTCGGGGAGATCGGCCCTGAGCTGTCGCAGCAGGTCCGGCACCACCACCCCGTCGCGGGCCGTTCCCTCCGCCAGACCGGCAATGTCCGGGGTGAAACCCGACGTCCGCGCCGCGATCGCGGCGGCCGCTTCTGCGGCGATCAGCCCTTCCGCGGCCTCGGCCTCGGCCAGCGCCGTCTCGAAGGCCAGCATGGCTTCGATGTCGGATGCGGCGGTGAAGTAGGAGGAGAGCTCCTCGTCCCCCAGAAGCCCGGCGAGGATCGGATTGGAGAAGACGGCTGCCGTCATTGGTTGCCCGCGCCGCCGAACACCTCGGCCGCGAAGTCCGCGACCAGCCGCGTCGTCGCCTGCGGCTGCTCGATGCACGGCAGATGCCCGGCATTCTCGACGATCTCGAAGCGCGCGCCGGCAATGAGATCGGCGGTCGAGCGCACGAGATCGGGCGGCGTCGAGCCGTCATGGTCGCCGACGACACACAGCACCGGCAGCGTCAGCGCTCGTGTCGCCTCCGTATAATCGGCATCGCGCAGGGCGCAGCAACTGCCCAGGTAACCGGCTAGCGGCGTGCGCAGCAGCATGTTGGAATAGCCGACGAAGTCGGGCTTGCCGGGCGCGCGGAAGTCGGGCGTGAACCAGCGCTGCAGAATCTGGTCGGAAATGGCCGCGATGCCGTCCGCCTCGATCGCGGTAATCCGCTGGTTCCACAGCCCGTCCGAGCCGATGCGATGCGCCGTATCCATCAGCACCAGCCCCTTGGCGACGCCCGGATGCTGCGAGGCGAGCCCCTGCGCGATCATGCCACCGATCGACAGGCCGACGACCAGCGGATCGACAAGCCCCAGAAGATCGATCAGCGCCTTCAGGTCGGCGACGTGGTCTTCCATCGCATAGGGTGACGGCGTCGCCTCGGACAGGCCATGGCCACGCTTGTCATAGCGAACGATCCGGTAGTCGGCCGCCAGATCGGCCACCATGGCGTCCCAGATGCGGAAATCGGTCCCGAGCGAATTGGCGAAGACCAGCGTCGGCCCTGCAGCGTTCCCCTCGACCTTGTGATGAAGAACGACGCCGTTGACCCGTTCGAATGCCATTGCTGCGGTATCCTTGTTGCTTGTTGCTTGCTCCGTTCGCCGATCATAGGCGTGGCGGCCGCGGAAGAAAGCCCGTCGCGGCGTCGGTGCCGAACGCCCCTCGCCTTCCCCGTTTCGCCCAGACCTGCTAGCCGCTAAAGGCACCAGAGTGGATCCGGGGTGCGGGAGGCCTGCCATGTTCCTCAGTTGCGGCGATGCGCTGTTCGATCTTTTCGTCGAAACCGGCGACGACGTGGCGCAGATCGCGCTTGCCGGCCGTGTCGGCGGCTCGCCGCTGAACGTCGCGCTCGGCCTGGCGCGCCTCGGACATCCCGCCGGCTTCTTCACCAAGGTCTCGCGCGACATCTTCGGCACCCGCATCCGCGGCTTCATGGAACGCGAGGCGATCGACCAGCAATTCCTGATCCCGACGGATCGCAACACCACGCTCGCCATGGTCTCGCTCGCCGCCGACGGCTCGGCGGCCTACGATTTCTACATTGAGGGCACGGCCGACCGTTCGGTCGAACCCTCGGACGTCCCGGTCGAATTTCCCGACGCGCTCGCCGCGATCCATGTCGCGTCCTATTCGACCGTCACCGAACCGACGGCATCCGCATTGATGAAGCTGGTGCGCCAGGAATACGGTCGACGCTTCATCTCCTACGATCCGAACATCCGCACCGCGATCGAGCCGGACATCGACATCTGGCGCGCGAAAGTCGCCGAGCTCGTTCCCTTCGCCGGATTGGTGAAGGCGAGCGAGGAAGATCTCGAACAGCTCTATCCGGGACGCGCCGCCGAAGCCGTGCTGGCGGACTGGGTCGGCGCCGGAGCGGAGATGGCCGTGATCACGCGCGGCGAGAACGGCGCCGTGGCGCTGACGGGTGGCGGCGTTGCCGCCACGGTCGCGGGGCAGCGGATCGTCGTCGCCGATACGGTCGGCGCCGGCGACACGTTTCAGGCCGCACTTCTGGCTGCGCTCGAGGAGCGCGGGCAATTGTCACGCGCCGCCCTGAAGCAGGCCGACCAGGCCAGCGTGGAATCGCTGCTTCGCTTCGCGGTCGGGGCGGCCGCGGTCACCTGTTCCCGTCGCGGCGCCGACCTGCCGCGCCGCGCCGATCTCGGGCTGCCGCCGCTGGCCTGACCAATGTCATTCCCGCCGGTTTCGGAAATCCACCAACGAAAAAGCCCGACGGATCGCGAGGATCCGCCGGGCTCTGAAGCGAAACCGGACGCGCGAGGCGTCCGGAACCGTTCTTAGTTGAAGCGATACGAGGCCTTGGCCCAGATCGTGTGGAAGTCCAGGTCGTCGTCGTTCGACTCGCTGGTGAAGTTGACGGTGTTGGTGCCGTTGGTACCGGTGACCGTCTGATCGTTCGAACCGAGGTTCGTGTAGAGGTACTCGACGCCGAACGAGATGTTGTTGGTCGCCATCACGTCGACGCCACCACCGACGGCGTAGCCGATGTCGGTGTCGTCTTCGTCCTGCTCGAAGGTGTAGCCGTTGAACTCGGTACCCGTCGGAGCCGACATGTTGTTGTCGACGCCGGCATAGGCGAGACCGCCCGTACCGTAGAGCAGGACGCTGTCCATGGCGTAACCAACGCGCGCCCGGACCGTGCCGAGATAGTTGATCTCGCTGTCGGCGCTGAAGGTCGAACCGCCCGGCGTGGTGTAGCTGCGCTTGGTCTCGGCATCGATGTAGTTGATGTCGGCGACGGCACCCACGACGAAGTCGTTGATCTGGTAGTCGTAACCGATATGCGCGCCACCGATGAAGCCGGCGTCGGAATCGTCGCCGTTGTCGAGCGTGCCGTTGCCGAACGCACCGTTGTTACCCGGATCGAACCCAATCGAACCGCTGTCGTTGCCGAATGCGACGCCAGCCTGGCCACCGATGTAGAGGCCGGTCCAGGTTGCGGTGGTGGCGACAGGCTCGATGGCCATCGGCGCCGGTGCCGGCGGCTCCTCATAGATGACGTCCGCGGCGAGGGCCGGGGTCACGAAAGCCGTGGTGGCGAGAAGCAGTGCAAGGCGTTTCATAGTCGTACTCCATTATGTCGCTTGCGCGACCTTGTCTCCGGACCGACGCTGCCGTCGGCTCCGAATGCCGCACCCGTCTTGTCGGGTTCGGGAGGGTTATGGTTCGTATCCGTGCTCAGAAAATGGCAGGAATACGTTCTCCTTCGCCGTGTTGCCGATCCGCAACGAGGACCTGCAGGACCCGGCGTCGTGAATCCTTCGTAACACCAGACCCTTTATTCTCCCTTAAAAACGATGGTTTACGTCAACCGCCCGTTCACGGACGGCCTTAATCAATGAGGCGAAGTTGTGTCGGAAGTTATTCCTAGACCGCAACGCAGCAACGTCCAGATCTGGCCCGGACGAGGCCTGTGCCCCGCATCGCAGGGGGTCGGCGGGGATTGCTGATCCGGCGGCGACCGAGCGGAAAGCCGCCCCATTCCCGCCACGCTCAATCACCGATTTTCACCGATGGAGCATCAATCCAGATCAGAGTGCGGATCGTCTGTCTGACACCTGCGCATGGACATCCGCCGATCGTCGCGTATCAACTCCCGGCGGTCCAACCCGTCTTCGCGCTGCGAGTGACTGACGCGTTGCCAAGTACCCCGCCCGGAAACACTTCATCTTCGCAGGATCGACGCCGGACGAGCAGGCGCGCCAGGGCGGTGAGAGCCTGCTGCCCGCGCCGCGCCGCCATTCCATTCGCGCGACCACGCCGCCTGCGACCTGAATTCGCGGTCCGGCTGATTGCCCTCTCTGGAACCGTTCCATATCCTTCCGAAGGCACCGTCATTGGTTGGAGGACATATGAACAGGTTGATCGTCGCTGCGGGAGCCCTGCTCTCGCTGACACTGGCGAACGGGGCTCTTGCCCAGACCGCCGGAGATCCGGATGCCGGCAAGAAGGTCTTCCGCAAATGCATGGCCTGCCACGCCGTCGGCGAAGGCGCCAAGAACAAGATCGGCCCCGAGCTGAACGGCGTCATCGGCGAGAAGCCCGGCGCCGTCGAAGGCTATTCCTTCTCGCCCGCCTTCCAGGAATGGGCGGCCGACAAGGCGGCCTGGAACGAGGAACTGATGACGGCCTGGCTCACCAATCCGCGCGATGTGGTGAAGGGCACCAAGATGGTCTTCCCCGGCATCAAGAAGGAACAGGAGATGGTCGACATCATCGCCTATCTCGCCTCCTTCGACGAAGCCGGCGCGACGCGCGATCCGGCCGAGGCCCTGGCTGCCGCTGCGGCCCAGTAGGCCCCTTTTTCGGAAACGCAGATCGCGGCCGCCCTCGGGCGGCCGCTGTCGTTTCGGCGCCGCCGGGCGTCAACGGCCTGCGAACGGACGCCTCATTCGGGAGCCGTTTCCGCCGCCGGCTCGCCAGCTGGCAGTCGGTCAATCAGGGCGTCGATTTCGGGATAGAACCATTCACGTCCCGGATAGCCCTCGAGCCGTCCGATTTCGCGGCCCTCGTCGTCCACCAGCACGAAGGTGGGCGTGAACACGGCTGGTACCAGCGTATCGATGCCGCCGCGACGATCGTCATGGATGTCGACCCTGCGCAGCGGAGCGGCCCGCCCGGCGTTGCTGGCGGGATAGCCCCGTGCGATCTCGGCGTCGAAAGCCTCGCAGAACGGACAGCCGGCCTGCTCGAACATCAGGAGCTCGGCAGCATTCGCCTGTCCCTCGGCAGCGAACAGCACCGCCGCCAGCCAGACCGCCGCGAGAGCATCGAAGACCCGGCTTGATAGGAAGAGCGCCGACATGGCGTCACGCTAGCACGAACGCGCAGGTCCCGGAGGGCCCGGCAACTCCAATACCGGCGGCGCCTGTCCCGGCGCCGCCGGTATTGGGCTAGCGGTAGATGTCCATGACTTCGTTGAGAAGCGCCAGCGCCTCTTCCTTCGGGCGCTGGAAGGAGTTGCGGCCTATGATCGAGCCGTTGCCGCCGCCTTCGCGGATGGCACGCACTTCGTCGAGCAACTCGTCGGTGTTCTTCGCGGCGCCGCCGGAGAAGACCACGAGGCGCTTGCCGGCAAAGGCCGCCTGCATGATGTGGCGCACCCGCGCCGCGGCGGTGTCGCCGGGGATCTCGTACTTGTCGTAGACCGTCTTGGCCGCGTCGAGATCGAGATGGCTGGTCGGCAGCTTCACCTTGATGATCGTCGCACCCATCAGCGCCGCCATGTGGGCGGCATAGGCGATGATGTCGAGCGCGGTTTCGCCGTCCTTCGTCACCTTGCCGCCGCGCGGATACGACCACACCACCGTCATCAGGCCGCGCGACTTGGCCTCGTAGCTGATCTCGCGCAGTTCCTCGATCATGGCGTAGGAATTGTCGGCACCCGGATAGATCGTGAAGCCGACGCCGACGCAGCCGAGACGCATGGCGTCCTCGACCTTCGCCGTCACCGCCTGGTCGGCGCCGCCGACCAGCGAATTGCCGCTGTTCAGCTTCAGGATCAGCGGCACCTCGCCCGCGAAGGTGTCGGCGCCCTGCTCGAGCAGACCGAGCGGCGCGGCATAACCGGAAACACCGGCGTCGATGGCCAGCTGGTAGAGATAGTGCGGGTCGTAGCCGACGGGGTTCGGCGCGAAGCTGCGGGCCGGACCATGCTCGAAGCCCTGGTCGACCGGCAGGATCACGACGCGGCCGGTACCGGCCAGCTTGCCGTGCATCAAGAGGCGGGAGAGATTGCTTTTCAGGCCGGGCGTCTCGCCCTCGTACCAGGACAGGATCTCGCGGACGGTCTGCGTTCTTAGCATGTCTCTCCCCTTCGTGGCGCCGGCGGCCACCCTGGCCCACCGGTTGGTTCGTCATCCCTATTGATGACCCGGACGCGTGACGTCCAGTACCGGGCGCATGCTCGCCGGTATTAAAATCGGTTGAATAGCCGGCAGGGCCGATCGCGCCCGTTTCGAGCCGACTAAAGAAACCGGATCAGTGACTTCGGGGTATTGTCCGCGCAACGAAACGGTCGTTCGCGCGTTAACGGTTCGGAGGTCTGTGATGCTCGGTGTTTCTGCGTTCCCGCCTGGATTTGGTAGCGATGAATACATGATGTTCGCCTGCGGCGGCAGCGCGGCGCGGACGGATGCCGTCTCCGCCGATGTGCCCGCGACTGAAACGGCGCCATCCGCAGCGGCAGACCCGATCACGACCGCCGCGCATGAGGACGTCGTGCGCGAGCCCACCCATGTCGCAGAGCCGGTACATTACACACCGCAGGTCTGGGCGCAGGCCGAGCCGACACGGCAGCAGGTCCGGCTTGGCCGCCGGGGCTTCTACCTGGCCCGCTCGCAGCGCGACGATCTGGCGAGTGGCGCGGCCGTCGCCGACAACCGGATGACGAGCGTCATGATCCCGACGGCAGTGGTCGGAACCCTCCTCGCCATGGCCGGATATTTCTTCGACGTTCTCCTCTGAGCATTCCGCCCGGCCATGCCCGGGTACCTGCTCAAGGACAAAGACGCCCCAATCGGGCTGACGACACGCGCGGCGTCTCATTTCGGCCCGCCGGTTGATCCATAAGGCTGAATCAGCAACATCGCTTTTTCAGCCGATTGACCGGAGCAGTTTCATGAGATGGTTCGTCACCGTCCTCGCAGTCCTGTTGACTGTGTTCGCCGGACCGACCGCCGCGCAGACGTCCGACGAGACCCTCGTCGTCGGCCAGATCGCCGAGCCGAAATCGCTCGATCCGCAGACCGTGACGGCGACCAACGACTTCCGCATCCTCGTGAACGTCTTTGACGGGCTGGTGCGCTTCAAGCGCGGCACGCTCGAGGTCGAACCGGCGCTCGCGACCGACTGGACCGTGTCCGACGATCAGCTGACCTACACCTTCGATCTGCGCGAGGGGGTGACCTTCCACGACGGCACGCCGTTCGATGCGGAGGCGGTCAAGTTCACCTTCGACCGGATGCTCGACCCGGACCATCCGCAGCACGGCACGGGGCCCTTTCCCCTCGCCTTCTTCTTTTCCATGGTCGAGGCGGTCGAGACCCCCGATCGGATGACCGTGACGTTCCAGCTGAAGGAGCCGTTCGCGCCATTCCTGTCCAATCTGGCCTACCCGACCGGCCTGATCGTCTCCCCGTCGGCCGTTGCAGAAAGCGGCCAGGGCTTTGCCCGTGCGCCCGTCGGAACGGGAGCGTTCCGCTTCGCCGAATGGACACCGGACGAGGCTGTCACCCTTGCCCGCAACCCCGATTACTGGGATGGCGCGCCATCGATGGAGTCGGTCGTCTTCCGACCGATCCCGGACGCCGCCGCTCGTGCTTCCGACATGCTGTCGGGAGGTATCGACATCATGGCCGAGGTGCCGCCCGCGAGCCTCGCCGCCTTCCGCGACAACCCCAATTTCGTCGTCCACGAGGAAACCGGCCCGCATCTCTGGTTCCTGATCCTCAACACCAGGGAAGGCCCCTTCTCCGACAAGCGCGTTCGCCAGGCGGTCAACTACGCCATCGACAAGGAGAGCCTGATCGACGACGTCCTGCAGGGCACCGCGGACATCGCGGCAGGCCCCATTCCGCCCGCCTTCGACTGGGCCAATGACGGTTCCGTCCAGCCCTACCCGCACGATCCGGAGAAGGCGCGCGAGCTGATCCGGCAGGCCGGCGTCGAGGGCGCTTCCCTCACCTTCTACGTTGCCGAGGGCGGGTCCGGAATGCTCGATCCCGTGGCGATGGCCGAAGCCATCCAGGCCGATCTGAAGGCGGTCGGGCTCAATGCCCGGATCGAGACCTATGAGTGGAATACCTTTCTTTCCAACGTCAATCCGGGTCTCGCGGGCAAGGCCGACATGACCGAAATGGCGTGGATGACCAACGACCCCGACACCTTGCCCTTCCTGGCGCTGCGCAGCGATGCCATGCCGGAGACGGGCGGGTTCAATGCGGGTTATTACGCCAACGCCGAAGTCGATCGCCTGCTCGCCGAAGCCCGCCGGACGACAGATCCCGCAGCTCGCGGGGCCCTCTACAACCAGGTGCAGGCGATCATCCACGACGATGCGCCCTGGGCCTTCATCGCCAACTGGAAGCAGAACGCCGTCGCCACGACGGCGATCGAGAATTTCGACCTGGAGCCGAGCTTCCTCATGCTCCTGCGCGGCGTCTCCAAGGGCTAGCTTCACCGGCAACCGGCATCGGCGGGCGGCGCGCTCGCAGATGCCGGGCTCCATGCGCCCTCAGCCGACAAATGATCTACCGGGGCGCAAGCAAAACCAAGCAGATCGGATTCTTTGAACGACTCTAAACTGGACTTTAAGAGTTGACTTTACACCGCCCCAAGTTCTAGCCCGAAACGACAGTCACGGGCTGACGGCTCGCCCCTGGCAATTTGGCAGAAGCCGGACAGGCGTTCGGCCAGAACTGGAGCACGACCATGACCTCTCTCCGCCCGATGGCCCGAACCGGCCTCGCCGCCCTTTCCGGCGTCTTCCTGCTGGCGGCCGCCCCGTCGGCCCTCGCCGCCGACGGCGCACCGGACAAGGCCGCGGTTCTCGCGAACTATTCCGACATCGCGCTCGCCGGCTACCAGGATGCGCTGGCTGCGGCGAAGACGCTCGACGAGGCGACCGACGCCCTGATCGCCGACCCCAGCGAGGCGACCCTGAAGGCCGCCCGTGACGCATGGCGGGCTGCCCGGCCGAGCTATCAGGAGACCGAGGCCTTCCGCTTCGGCAATCCGATCGTCGACGACTGGGAAGGCCGCGTGAATGCCTGGCCGCTGGACGAGGGGCTGATCGACTACGTCGCCGGCACCTACGGCACCGAGTCCGACGCGAACAATCTCTACACCGCCAACGTCATCGCCAACCCGTCGATCACCATTGGCGGCGAGACCATCGACGCCTCGACCATCACCCCCGAACTCCTTCAGGACAAGCTACAGGAAGCCGGCGGCGTCGAGGCGAATGTCGCCACCGGCTACCATGCGGTCGAGTTCCTGCTCTGGGGCCAGGACCTGAACGGCACGGATGCCGGCGCCGGCGAGCGCCCGCACACCGATTTTGCCAGCGGCGACGACTGCACGGGCGGCAATTGCGACCGGCGCGGCCAGTATCTCGACGCGGCCACCGACCTGCTGGTCACCGACCTGGAAGAGATGGTCGGCAATTGGGAAGAAGACGGCGCGGCCCGCAAGGCTCTGCTCGATTCCCCGGAGAACGGCATTTCCGCGATCCTCACCGGCATGGGGTCCCTCTCCTACGGCGAACTGGCCGGCGAACGCATGAAGCTCGGCCTGCTGCTGCACGATCCGGAGGAGGAGCATGACTGCTTCTCCGACAACACCCACATCTCGCACCTCCACGACGCCATCGGCATTCGCAACGTCTATACCGGCCGCTACGAGCGCACGGACGGAACGATTGTCGAGGGCCCGTCCGTCTCCGACCTCGTTGCCGCCAGCGCGCCGGAGATCGATCAGGAACTGCGCGCCAAGCTCGACGCGACCGTGTCCGCGATGGAGACGATGGCCAAGGCGGCCGAGGACGGCGAGGCCTACGATCAGCAGATCGGTGAAGGCAACGACGAGGGCAACGCCCGCGTCCAGGCCGCGATCGACGGCCTGGTCGACCAGACCCGCGCCATCGAGCGCGCCGTCGCAGCGCTCGATCTGGGCAATGTCAGCATCGAGGGCTCCGACAGTCTGGACAACGTCAACGCCGTCTTCCAGTAAGCTCCAGCGCCACCTCCGGCGGCCCCAGGGTCCGTCGGAGGTGGCCTTGACCGCGCCGACGAGACCCTTCGCCACAGTGCGGCCGGCGCGATAATCGACAATACCGGGGCGCGGCGGGTTCGCCGCGTCGATATCGGGAGAGGCGAATGCGCTTCGCCGCAGGCATGGCAATCTTCGCGGCGGCGCTGACCGTGCCGCTGGCGCTTCCGATCGGCGCCGCCATCGGGCTGGACCGGCCGGTCCGCGATGACCTGACGCCGAAGAATCTGGCCCGTGTCCGGGCCGTCACGGCCCCGACCACCGACTTCACCAGACCGGAAGATTTCGAGGCGATGCCCGGAGGTGGCGCGACCTCGACCAAGCTCGTCAATCGCGATTCCTTCAGCCAGGTCTCGGCCAACCAGACCTTCGCCGGCGAAGACCGCTTCAAGCTGGGCAACGCCCTTTTCCGCAAGCTCTGGGTGTCCTCGCCCTCCTCGACCGAAGCATCCGACGGTCTCGGGCCGCTGTTCAATGCCCGCTCCTGCCAGAGCTGCCATATCAAGGACGGTCGCGGCCGCCCGCCCCGGCCCGGCGAAGACGCAGTCTCCATGTTCCTGCGCCTGTCCGTTCCGCCCTCGACGGAAGAAGAGCGCCGCAAGCTCGCCACGCACGAACTCAGCCGCATTCCCGAGCCAACCTATGGCGGCCAGTTCCAGACCTTCGCCACGCCGGGCCTGAAGCCCGAGGGCCGCGTCGTGATCGACTATGACGAGCGCGACGTCACCCTTGCCGACGGCACCAACGTCTCGCTGCGCCACCCGACCTATTCCGTCGCCGATCTCGCTTATGGGCCGATGGCCGGGAATGTCCTGATGTCGCCGCGGGTTGCCCCGCCGATGATCGGCCTCGGCCTCGTCGAGCAGATCGAGCCCGCCGACATCCTCGCCCGCGCCGACCCGAACGACGCCGATGGCGATGGCATTTCCGGCAAGCCGTCCATGGCGCGTGACCCGAAGACCGGCGAGCCGGTCCTCGCCCGCTTCGGCTGGAAGGCGACCATCCCAACCATAGAGACCCAG
Source organism: Aurantimonas sp. DM33-3 (assembly GCF_014334315.1). Taxonomy (NCBI): domain Bacteria; kingdom Pseudomonadati; phylum Pseudomonadota; class Alphaproteobacteria; order Hyphomicrobiales; family Aurantimonadaceae; genus Aurantimonas; species Aurantimonas sp. DM33-3. The sequence continues at coordinate 251,509 of NZ_JACSGS010000003.1, forward strand.
ACGGCCGAAGCCTTTTCCGGCGACATCGGGATCTCGACACCGCTGGTCACCGATGCCTTCGGCGAATGCTCGATTGCCCAGACCGTCTGCCGAGACGCGCCCTCCGGCGTCCAGCCCCGCCTCGGCGAGGTGGAGGCGCCCGATCCGATCCTCGGGCTCGTTACCTTCTATTCGCAGAATCTTGCCGTCCCGGCCCGGCGCGACGTCGATGCGCCGGAGGTCCTGAAGGGCAAGAAGCTCTTCTACGATGCCGGCTGCGCCGCCTGTCACACCCCGAAATTCGTCACCTCGCGCAATGCCGAGGACAAGGCGCTGCGCTTCCAACTGATCTGGCCCTATTCCGACTTCCTGCTGCACGACATGGGCGAAGGCCTCGCTGACGGCCGCCCGGTGGGCGACGCGAACGGCAACGAATGGCGCACCCCACCCTTGTGGGGCATTGGGCTGACCGAGACCGTCAACGGCCACACGATGTTTCTGCACGACGGCCGCGCCCGCAATCTGACCGAAGCGATCCTGTGGCATGGCGGCGAAGGCCAGGCCGCGCGCGATGCCTATGCTGCGATGGACAAGGCCGACCGCGACGCGCTGCACGCTTTCCTGGAGTCCCTATGATCGCCTCTCTCTCCCGTCGCGCGCTTGTCGGCCTTGCGCTCCTGCTTGCCGCTGGCACGGCCTCGCACGGCCAGGAGGACGGCACGGCCGAGCCGTCCCGCGCGACGGAGGCCGAGAAACTGGCGGTCGTCGCCAGTGCCATCGACGGCTTCATCCGGCCCGGCTATGCGCAGTTCCACGATCACGCCACGGCAGCTGCGAACGCCTTGGATAGTCTCTGCAGCGAACCGGGCGACACCGCGCTGCAGGACGCGCGCGACCGCTTCACCGATCTCGCGACGAGCTGGTCGCGCATTGAGTTCGTCCGCTTCGGCCCGGCAATGGACGACAACCGGCTGGAGAAAATCCTGTTCTTCCCCGACCGCCGCGGCATCGCCCTCCGCCAGATCCAGGGCATTCTCGGCAGCGAGGACGAGACAGCGACCACGCAGGCGCGCCTCGCCGGCAAGTCGGTCGCCGTTCAGGGGCTGGGCGCGCTGGAATTCGTCCTGCACGGGACGGATGCCGAGACGCTCGCCACGGATCGGGGCGGCTTTCGCTGCGTCTACGGCCGCGCCATCGCCCGCAACCTCGCCTCCATCGCCGACGAACTCGATGCCGCCTGGTCCGAGGATGCCGGCATCGCCGCCCGCCTGACGGCGCCGGACGCCGCCGATCCGGCCTGGCGCAGCGCCGAGGATTCGCTGCAGGAGATCGTCGGCATCTTCATCCATGGCCTCGAGGCGATCCGCGACCTGCGGCTGCGCCCGGCAATGGGCGAAAGCGCCGAGGCAGCGAAGCCCAATCTCTTCCTGTTCCGTCGCTCCGAACTCGCGCTGGCGTCCCTGCGCGCCAATTTCGCCGGCATGAACGACCTCTTCGCCGCATCGAAGCTCGCTGGCCTCCTGCCCGATCCGCAGGCCTATCTGGAGGATTCGATCCTGTTCGAATTCGCCAACGCCGACCGCACCCTGTCCGAACTCGCGCCGCCGCTGACGCAGGTCGCGCGCGAACCCGACAAGCGCCAGGGGCTGACCTATCTCCTGATCGTCATCGACAGCCTGCAGAGCCAGTTTGCCGAACAGGTCTCGCCCATTCTCGGCCTGTCGGCCGGCTTCTCGGCCCTCGACGGCGACTGAGAGGCGGCCGCCCCGAACCAACGCAGGCGCGGCCCATGGGCAGGCGCCGGGAATTGTCCGATGTCCTTTCGTCCGCATCCCGCCAGCCGCGGCATCCTTCTCGACCGCCGGCGCTTTCTCGCAGGTGCCGGAGCCGCCTTCGTCGGGGGCCTGTCCGCCCATTCCGCGGCAGCGCTTGAGCGAGCCGACGCCCTGTTCGGCGCCTCCTGCCGGCGGCCGGACGGCAGCTATGGCTGCGCGATCTTTTCCGAGCGCGGCGAGATCGTCTCGACGGTCTCCCTGCCGGACCGCGGCCACGACGTGGCCTATGATCCCGTCCGTCGCCGCGCGGTGGTCTTCGCCCGCCGCCCGCGCACCTTCGCCATCGTCTTCGATCCCGTCAGCGGAGAGACACTCCAGACCCTGACCTCGGTCGACCGCCGGCATTTCTTCGGCCACGGCTTCTTCTCGCCCGACGGCGCGCTGATGTACGCCACCGAAAACGACTACGACGCCGCCCACGGCGTGATCGGCGTCTACGACGTCGCAGCCGGCTACCGGCGTATCGGCGAGTTCGATTCCCACGGCATGGACACCCACGAGGCGCTGCTGATGCCCGACGGCGAGACCATCGTCGTCGCCAATGGCGGCATCGAGACCCATCCCGATTACGGCCGGCAGATGCTGAACATCGCCACCATGGAGCCGTCCATCGCCTTCATCGACCGGCAAAGCGGCGACCTTCTCGACAAGCAGTTGTTGCCTTCGCATCTGCACAAGCTGTCGCTGCATCACATCGCCGTCGATGCGCGAAACCGGGTGTGGTTCGGCGGCCAGTACCAGGGCGCGTCCGGCGACGCGCCGCCGCTGGTGGGCATTGCCGAGGCCGGCCGGCCGCTGGCCCTCACCGCCATGCCGGAGACCGATCTCGCCGGCCTCGGCAATTATATCGGCTCGGTCGCCACCAGCCGCGACGGCGCCCGCGTTGCGGTCTCCTCGCCGGTCGGCAATACGATGCTGATCCTCGAGGCCGCCACGGGCGACATCCTCTCCCGCCATGCCCTGCGCGACGGCTGCGGCCTCGCCCCGGACGGTTTAGGCTTCATGGCGACCAGCGGCGCCGGCGACATCGTCCGGCTCGAAGACGACGACAGCCCGACCCGGGCTGACCTCGAATGGGACAACCACATCCTGGCGCTTGACGCGGTGGGCTGACCCGGCGGACGATCACCCTCCGCACTCAAGGAGGTCCGTCCATGTCCCTGCTCGTTCCCGTCATTCTCGGCTCGGTTCGCACCGAGCGGCAGGGCATCAAGGCGGCGAAATTCGTCATCGCGAAGCTGCGCGAACGCGGGCATGAACCGGTGCTGGTCGACCCGATGGAACTCGACCTGCCGCTCCTCGACAGGATGTACAAGGAATATCCGCGCGGCGAGGCACCTGAGAAGCTGGAGCGGCTGGCCGACCTCTATCGGCGGGCCGATGGCTTCGTGGTCGTCAGCGCCGAATACAACCAGTCGGTCCCGCCGGCGCTGAAGAACACGCTCGACTATTTTCTCGAGGAGTATTTCTGGCGCCCTTCGACGATCGTCTCCTATTCCGCCGGCCGGTTCGGCGGTGTCAGGGCGGCGATCGCGTTGCGCCCGATCCTCGCGGAAATGGGCATGCCCAGCCTGCCGTCGATCCTCGCCATTCCCTCGATCGGCAAGTCGCTGGGCGAGGACGGCGCCGCCACGGAGGACTGGATCGACCGCTCGGCGGCGAAATGGCTCGACGAATTCGAATGGTACGCCACGGCGCTGAAGGCCAAGCGCGACGCCGACGGCACCCCGTCCTGAGCCAGGCTGGCGGTAACTTCCCCTCGTCATCGCACTCTGCCATGATCGCCCCGGATGCAGGGCCATGGTCGGGAGACGCACGATGCCGGGTCGGCTGACATTCTACCACAATCCACGCAGCCGGGCCGCGATGGTGCGCTGGATGCTTGAGGAAGTCGGCGCCGAGCACGAGATCGTGCCGATCGATTTCGAGGCGGGCGACAATCGCCGCCCGGACTTCCTGACAATCAATCCCATGGGCAAGATCCCTGCGCTGGTGCTGGACGACGGCACGGTGATCACCGAGACGCCTGCCATCATCGCCTGGCTCGCCGATGCCTATCCCGCCGCCGGCCTCGCGCCCCGCCAGGACCGCCCCGAGCGCGGCAGCTATTATCGCTGGCTGTTCTTCGGCGGAAGCTGCTTCGAACCGGCCCTGACCGAGACGATGATGCGCAAGGACGCCGTACCCCTGTCGAAATCCACCGTCGGGTGGGGCTGCTACAACGACGTGATCGACACGCTGGAGGCCGCTTTGTCGCGCGGCCCCTACCTCATGGGTGAGCATTTCACCGCCGCCGATCTCTATATCGGCGCGCAATTGAACTGGGCGGGCATGATCGGCGCACCCCGCATCGGCGACAGCACGCCCATCCAGGCCTATGTCGAGCGCGTCATCGACCGCGACGCCTTCCGGCGGTCGATGCGCCCCCTCTGACCCGTCTCATACCGCCGGAGCCCGGCTCGCTTCGGCGAGGAACGTCCAGACATAATCGGCGAAGGAACGCCAGCACTCGATCTCGAAGCGCTGTTCGCCGGTCCGCCACAGAACGATCTCCGCCTTCGACAGCACCGTGCGGCTGCAGGCCCCGACGGGAAAGCTGACCGGCCGGATATCCTGCGGACAGCCGGCGGCAACGACCGCTTCGGCGGCCGGCCCGTCGACCACGATCGCGACATTGCGATGGGAAATATCGACCACGGCAATGCCGGAGACGGTGACGAGCGCCTCCGCCAGGGGCCCATCCGACGCGGCGAGGGATTCCGCCGCCTCGCTCTCGTCGAGGATCAGCCATTCGTCCGGTCCGAGCCAGAGCGCCGATACGCCGCCCTGGGGGGCGCTCGTCTTCGGCCGCACGGGCAGTTCCAGGCCGAGCGCGGTACCGGCGACGCCGACGGCATCGCTCCTTGCCCGCAGGATCAGACGGCGGCGTGGCGCGGCCGGAACCAGCGTCACGCCGGGCCCGCTGGCCTGGCGACCGTCGAGCGGCGAGAGCCGCCGTGGCATGTCGCCGGTCCTGCCGGCCCCATGCGCCGGCGTTGCCCCCTTCGGTCCGTTCGCCTGCGCATCAACCATGCAGCCGCTCCCCGTCCGGATCGAAGAACACCGGCTCCGTCACTTCCACCGCGATCGTCTCCGTCGGCATGGGCACGTAGAGGGTCTGGCCCACCAGCCTGCGCCCGTCCTTGACCATCGCCAGCGCGATGGACCGCCCCAGCGTCTGCGAGCGATAGGCCGAGGTCACATGCCCGAGCATGGTCATCGGCACGCGCTGGTTTGGGTCGGCAACGAGTTGCGCCCCCTCTTCCAGAACCGTAAGCGGATTGGCGGTCTTCAGCCCGACGAGCTGCTTGCGGCCCGGTGCCGACAAATCCGGCCGCTCCAGCCCGCGCTTGCCGACGAAATCCGCCTTCTTGCGCGACACCGCCCATGCCATGCCGGCATCGGCCGGCGTCACTGTCCCATCCGTCTCCTGGCCGACGATGATGTAGCCTTTCTCGGCCCGCAGCACATGCATGGCCTCGGTGCCGTAGGGCTCGACGCCCAGGCTGCGTCCTCGTTCGCGCAGCGCATCCCAGACGCTGCGACCGTAATCCGATGGCACGTTGATCTCGAAGCCGAGTTCGCCGGTGAAGGACACGCGGAACAGCCGGCAGGGCAGCCCCATGAAGCGGCATTCGGCGACTGACATATGCGTGAAGGCGTCCGACCCGACGTCCAGTCCCTCGACGAATGGCGCGATCAGGTCCCGCGCCCGCGGCCCCTGCACGGCGATCACCGCCCATTGCTCGCTGACCGAGCTGGTCCAGACCGCCATCTCGGGGAATTCGGTCTGGCGGTAATCCTCCATGAGGTTGAGCACGCGCGGCGCACCGCCCGTCGTCGTGGTCACGTGGAAACGGTCCTCGGCGATCTTCGCAACGATGCCGTCGTCGATCATGAAGCCGGCCTCGTTCAGCATCAGCGCATAGCGGCACTTGCCCACGGCGAGCCGCGACAGCGGCGTCGCATACATCAGATCGAGGAATGCTCCCGCATCGGGACCGACCAGCTCGATCTTGCCGAGCGTCGAGGCATCGAAGAGCCCCGCGGCCTCGCGCACCGCGCGGCATTCGCGGTCCACCGCCGCGTGCTTGTCGGCCCCGCGCGGGAAGTACCAGGCGCGCTTCCACATGCCGACATCCTCGAACACCGCGCCGTCTGCCGCCGCGCTCTCGTGGATCGGCGTCTGCCGGGTCGGATCGAACAGCGCCCCCTGCGCGAAGCCCGCAATGGTGCCGAAAGACACCGGCGTGAAGGGCGCGCGAAAGGTGGTCAGCCCCACCTCGGGCATTGGCCGGCTGAGTGCCTCCGCCGCAACGCCCAGGCCGTGGATGTTCGACGTCTTGCCCTGGTCGGTCGCCATACCGGTAGTGGTGAAGCGCTTGATATGCTCGACCGACCGGAAACCCTCGGCGACCGCAAGACGGATGTCGCGGGCCGTCACGTCGTTCTGGAAGTCGACGAAGGCCTTCACGGCCTTGCCGGGTCCGGCCGCCGGCGTCGCCCCGGCCATGCCGCCACCGAATCCGGCGGCACCGTCGACCGTCACCGGCTCCGCCGCAGCATCATCACCGCCAGCAGCGGCGCGCCCCGCGCCCCGCGCGCTCGCAATGGTTTCGGCGAGATCGAACTGGCCGGCAGCCGCGCCGACGCTGACGCAGGCTTGGACCGGCTCGGAGGGCACATAGGCCTGCAGGTCGGCGTCGAAGGCGAGCTTGCCACGCGATTGCGAGAACAGATGCACCGACGGTGTGAAGCCGCCCGACATCAGCAGCGCATCGCAGTCGAAGCTGCGATTGTCGTGCCCCGAGCGCAGTTCCTCGATGGTGATCCCGCGGATCCTGCGCCGGCCGCGCACGCTCTTCACGCCATAGCCGCAGAGCACCTCGATGCCCGCAGCCCGCGCTGCGCCCACGAGACCCGGCCCCGGTTCGTCGCGCAGATCGACGATGGCCGGCACGTCCACACCGGCGCGTTTCAGATCCAGCGCCGTGGCATAGGCGGCATCATGGGCGGTGAAGACGCAGATTCGCTGGCCCACCGCGACGCCGTAATGGTTGAGATAGAGCCGCGCCGCACCCGCCAGCATGATCCCCGGTCGGTCGTTGTCCGGAAACACCAGCGGCCGCTCGAACGAACCGGTCGCCAACACCACCTGTTTCGCCCGCACCTGCCACAGCCGCTCGCGCGGCAGGGCGGGGTCCGGCTGCGCCAGATGCTCGGTCACCTGTTCGCAGAGCGCGACCATGTTGTGATTGTAGTAGCCGAAGGCGGTGGTGCGGGGCATCACCCGCACATTCGGCATCGCGCCGAGCCGGGCCACCGCATCGGCGACCCAGTCCATTGCCGGCACGCCGTCGATCGTCGTGCCGCTTTCGGCCCGCAGCCAGCCGCCGAAACCGGCATTCTCGTCGCAGATCAGGACGCTTGCCCCGCTCGCGCCCGCCTCGAGCGCCGCGGCAAGACCCGCCACGCCCCCGCCCGCGACAAGCACATCCACATGCGCGAAGCGATTGGCGTAGGTGTCGGTATCGGGCGCATCCGGCGCCCGGCCAAGCCCAGCAGCGGCCCGGATATAGGGCTCGTAGACCCGGTGCCAGAAGGTCTTCGGCCACATGAAGGTCTTGTAGTAGAAGCCCGCCGTCAGGAAGCGCGAGAACAGCCCGTTGACGGCGCCGACATCGAAATCGAGCGACGGCCAGCGATTCTGGCTGACGGCTTCCAGCCCGTCATGGAGCGGCTGCATGGTGGCGCGGATATTGGGCGTGCGCCGCGCCGCGTCGCGGCGGATCTCGACCAGCGCATTGGGCTCTTCCGGCCCCGAACCGACGATGCCGCGCGGCCGGTGATATTTGAACGAGCGGCCGGTCAGATGGATGCCGTTCGCCAGCAGCGCCGAGGCGAGCGTATCGCCTTCGCGGCCCGCATAGCGCTGGCCGTCGAAGCTGAAGGCAATGCGCCGGGCATTGCCGAGACGGCTGGCCTCGGGAAGTCGCCGCGACGTCATCGGCCCGCCTCCCCGCCATCGACATTGAGACCGTCGGCCCCGACAGTCGCCGGCGTGGCGCCCGCGCCAAGCGGGTCGAGCGCAAGGCCATCCTCGGCGGCAATGTCCGGCTTCGGCTCGCCGGCCTTGTAGAATGCAAGAAACCGGTCGGACACGGAATGCCGGGCGGCGTTGAAGAAGCGGCCGCAGCCATGCACATGCCGCCAGCGCTCGAACACCACGCCGCGCGTGTTGGTGCGCAGATAAAGGGATTCCGCGACCGCCCGTCCGGCGTCGAGCTCCGCAGAGGGCCGCGCGATATGCGCCTCGCCGGCATGGCGGAACTCCGGTTCCGGCCGGTCGTCCTCGCAATAGGGGCAGTGGATCAGCAGCATCGTCCGCCTTTCCGCGCTAGTGGGCGACGGCGGCCGCGGCCGCCTCGTCGATGAAGCGCCCTGTCTCGAAGCGGTCGAGGCTGAAGGCGGCATTGATGGGACGCGGCTCGTCGCGGGCGATCGTGTGGGCGAAGACATGACCCGAGCCCGGCGTCGCCTTGAAGCCGCCGGTGCCCCAGCCGCAATTGACGTAAAGCCCCGGGACGGGCGTCTTCGACAGGATCGGCGAGCGGTCCGGCGTCACGTCGACGATGCCGCCCCAGGTCCGCAGCATCCGCATGCGCCGGAAGATCGGGAACATCTCGGCGATCGCGTCGAGCGTGTGGTTGAAGATCGAGAGGCTGCCGGTCTGCGAATAGGACGGATACTGGTCGGTGCCCGCCCCGATCACCAGTTCGCCCTTGTCCGACTGGGAGACATAGGCGTGGACGGTGTTGGACATCACCACGCAGGGAAAGCACGGCTTCACCGGCTCGGAGACCACCGCCTGCAGCGGGAAGCTCTCGATCGGCATGCGCACGCCGGCCATCTCCATGACGACGGAGGTGTTGCCCGCCGCCACGACGCCGACCTTGCGGGCGCCGATGAAACCGCGCGAGGTCTCGACGCCCGCCACACGGCCGTCGGCGCTGCGCCGGATGCCGGTCACCGTGGTGTTCTGGAGGACATGCACGCCGCGGGCCGAGGCCGCGCGGGCATAGCCCCAGGCGACGGCGTCATGCCGGGCGGTGCCGCCGCGCCGCTGCAGCGCGCCGCCGATCACCGGATAGCGCGTGTTCGCCGAGATGTTCAGCGGCGGGCAATAGGCCTTGCACTCGTCCGGCGTCAGCCATTCGTTGTCGACGCCGTTCAGCCGGTTGGCGTGAATGTGGCGCTGGGCGCCCTGCCGGTCGTGCTCGTTGTGCGACAGCATCAGGACGCCGCGCGGCGAGAACATGACGTTGTAGTTGAGGTCCTGGGAAAGGCCCTCCCACAGATTCACCGCGTGGTCGTAGAGCGCGGCGGATTCGTCATAGAGATAGTTGGAGCGGATGATCGTGGTGTTGCGGCCGGTGTTGCCGCCGCCGAGCCAGCCCTTCTCGATCACCGCTATATCGGTGATGCCGTGCTCCTTGGCGAGATAATAGGCCGTGGCCAGCCCATGGCCGCCGGCGCCGACGATGACCACGTCGTAGGTCTTGCGCGGTTCGGGCGAGGCCCATTGTTCGGTCCAGCCGGAATGGCCGCGCATCGCTTCGCGTGCCAGCGCAAAGGCCGAAAATCGTCGCATAATTCGCCCCGCATCCGAATGGCGCACGATCGAGGACACCGCCCGCCCGTCAGGTGTAGCGCCGCCCTGCCCGCTGGAGCAATGGCCGCGCTCCCCATGTCTAGCGGGGATCGCGCCGCACCATGCTCAGATTGCGACGGGCAGTGACGCAGCGACGAAATGCCGGCGGCGACGGCGCGGGGTCCGCGATCGCCGCCGGCCCTTGCGCTCTTACATCACCGGTCGGCGGGACCGGCCGACAAAACCACCGGCCGCGCCGACCAGCAGGCCCAGCAGCAATGCGACGAAGGCACCGAAGGAGGCGGAGGACACCACCTGCGCCGCCTCGGCCGCCGCACGCCGGGCATCGCGCTGCGCCTCGTCGAAGCGCTGCTGGAACGCCTGCAGCCGCTGGCGCGCCTGCGCCGTCGGGATGCCCGCTCCGTCGGCGATGGCCTGCACGGCGGCCGTGCGCTCGTCGGACGTCGCATCTTCGGCAAGTCCGGCGGCGATCGTCGTCACCGCGCCCGCAAGATCGGCGGACCCGGCCTGCGCAGCGGAACTCGCATCATTCGCCTCGCCGTCGCCCGCCACGCCGTCTTCGCCGTCAGGCCCTGCGGCGTCAGCTGTCGGCTGCGGGGCCGGGGCGGCCGAGGCGCGATCGAGAAGCTGCGCAACTTCGCGGCGGATCGGATCGGGCAGGCCCGAATCCGATTGCGGTGCTGCCGTGGCGGCCGCCTGGGTCAAGCCCTGGATCGAACTGCCGATCGCACCGAAGGCGCCGCCCACCACGGCCGAGGCACCGCTGGTCAGGAGAAACACCACCACCAGCGTAGAGGTCGCCCAGGTGATGACGCCGTGCAGAACCGCATCGGTTCGAGAGACGCTGCCCGACAGGCGACCGGCGGCATAGGCGCCGACGAACAGGCCGATCAGGACGACCGCGATGGTCCACAGCCCCCCGGCGGACAGGAGCGCACCGGCATCCCCGGCAGCGGCAGCCTCGATGCTGGACAGGCCGATGCCCAGCCCCAGGAGGCCGAGCATGAATTGCAGCGCCATCGCCAGCAGCGAACCGGCGACGATCGCCCCCCAGGAGATGCGCGGCAAGGCCTGTGCAGAGGCCGAAGCCATTGTTCGCTCGCGTCGAATGTCACTCATGTTATGTTGTGTCCCGCTCAGGTGGCCTAGGGTCAGTTTCGCGACCCTAGGCAATTTTGCACTGCACTTGAAGCAGCGAAGGCTGCGCGGGCGCATATACTCTTGGTGGATACGATATCCATCGTGAAATCGCGATTGCCTGTGGGCCCCTGTGCTGGGGGCGGACATGGCGAGACCGATACAACATGGCCGGGACACCGGCGGGTGGGCGAACGGACGGAGGAACCAGGAATGACCGGATTTCCACGCAAGCTCGCCATCGGCGTCGCCGCCGGCCTCATCGCCGCATCGGCCACGGGACCTGCCGCAGCGAACAGCGATACGCCCCGTATCGCGCTCGCCAACATCTACTATCTCGATACGTCCGGCGAGCCGGGCGACAGGGCGGCGGAACATGCCGCCCGGATCGCCCTGTTCGAGTCGAAACTCGGCGAGGGCCTCGCCGACCGCGCTGCCTACGAGGTCGTCGCGCTGACCTGCGGCCAGCCCGAATGCAGCGTCGGCACGCTCAGTGTCGAAAAGGCGGTCGAGGCCGCCGCGGCGCTCGAGGTGGACTATCTCCTGCTCGGCGCCGTCCAGAAGGTCTCGACGCTCGTCGGCATGGGCCGCGTCGACATCATCGACATCGCGGATCGCAGGGACGTCTTCAGCCGCGTCCTCTCGTTTCGCGGTGACACCGACGAGGCCTTCGTCAGGGTCGCCGACTTCGTGGTGACGAATGTCTCTCAGGCCGACTTCGATGCCGCCGGGCCCGGCCCCGCCAGCGCTGCGAACCGCTGACGCCATTCGGCACGGCCAGTGTGGCCGGACGACCTCGACAAGAAGGCGATCTTCTGCTATCGGCCAGCGCGCTTCGAAGCAACAGGCTCCGCGGCACAGCTTTTCTCGTCCCTATACGGCCCGTCCACACTTCAGAAACGGAACACCCCTGTGCAGGTAGTTGTACGCGACAACAACGTCGACCAAGCGCTTCGCGCGCTCAAGAAGAAGATGCAGCGCGAAGGAATCTTCCGCGAAATGAAGATGCGCGGCGCGTTCGAGAAGCCCTCCGAGAGGCGGGCTCGGGAGAAGGCCGAGGCGGTCCGCCGCAGCCGCAAGCTGGCCCGCAAGCAGGCACAGCGCGAAGGCCTGCTGGCCGGCGGCCGCGTTCACTAAGCAGCCGTAATTTCGACCGTTTTGGCGATTCAAGTGCGGCGGCCGGCCTCCGGCCGCCGCCTTTCGTCGTTTGCGGCGCAACCGCATGCATGGCATAGGACAATTCGGTTTGCCGTCGCGCGGGCGAGCGCCCCAGGCGATCCGAACGTCGAACCGTCTCTTGAGGAACAGTCCGTCGATGCCGCAGCTTTCCCACCCGATCGCCCTTCACCCGGCCGACCATTGCGCGCCGCATGAACCTGCCGGTCGCGCGGCTGGACTTCTGCGGGCCACCGCGGCGCTCGGGCTGATCGCGATTCTTTCCGCCTGCCAGACCGCCGACGGCCCCGCCGTGACCGCGATCGCGCTCGACCAGAACCAGGGACTCGAGCAGAACCTCGCCTCGCTCAGCCAGACGGTGGACGCCAATCCGCGCGACCCCGAAGCCTACAATGTGCGCGGCACCGCCTATGGCCGCGCCGGCAACTACAAGGCCGCGATCGCCGATTTCACCATGGCGTTGCAGCTCGACCCGAATTTCCATCAGGCCTATGCCAACCGCGCGCTGGTCTACCGCCAGACCAACGAGCCGCTGAAGGCCGTCGAGGACTACAACGCCGCCCTGCGGATCAATCCGAACTACGATTCCGCCTATATCGGCCGCGGCAACGTCTACCGCGTGGCCGGTCGCAACCGCGAGGCGCTGGCCGACTTCCAGCGCGCCATCGACCTAAACACCACAGACCCGCGCGCCTATCACAATCGCGGCCTGCTCTATCAGAAGGACGGCCAGCACAAGCAGGCGATCGAGGACTTCTCGACGGCGATCTCGCTGCAGGCCAACGCCTCGGAGCCCTATTCGGGACGCGGCGTCTCCTATCTCGCTCTCGGCGACGAGGAGAACGCCTTCACCGACTTCAACACCGCCCTGAAGCTCGACGACACCAAGGCCGAGTACTGGACCAACCAGGCGCTGGTCTATGAGCGTCGCGGCGAGACCAAGCGCGCCTTCCAGTCCTATGCGCGCGGCGCGCAGATCGACCCGAAATACGTTCCGGCCAAGGACGGCATGGCCCGCACGCGCGGCGGCAACGCCGCCTGATCATTGCTGAGCCCGGTCGCGCAAGCGGTCGGGCCGGCTCTCCCCGGCGATCGGGAGAGCGTCCGTGACCTCCGCGATCACGGCCATTTCAAAATGACATCATCCGTCACGGAACAGGAAGGCTTCTGCGCGGTTCTCCCCGGCGAACGGGACAGAACAATGCAAGGAATGCCCTTATGATTTCCAGAATTTCGAGCCTCGCCATCGCAGCCACGCTCGCCGCGGCACCGTTCGCCGCTACCTCCGCTCAGGCGGCAGAAGTGAAGGCCGGCGTGCTCGGCTGCCACAGCGACGGCGCGACGGGCTTCATCGTCGGATCCTCCGAGGACCTGGTCTGCGAGTTCACGCCGGCCGGTGACGGCCCGGTCGAGCTCTATGCCGCGACCCTCGACACCTTCGGCCTCGATGTCGGCGTCACCGGCCGCACGGTCATGACCTGGGCCGTCGTCACGGCCGACGGCTACACCTACCAGCCGAACGGCCTCCAGGGCACCTATGTCGGCGCGACGGCAGATGCCTCGGCTATCGTGGGCGGGGGTGCCAACGTGCTGGTCGGCGGCGCGCAGGACAGCTACTCGCTGCAGCCGGTCAGCGTCCAGGCGCAGGAAGGCATCAACGCCGCCATCGGCGTGTCGAAGTTCACCCTGACGCCGGCTGAGCCCGTCGTCACCGAGCCGGCCACGGTCGCGGTTCCGGCCGTTCCGGCAGGCCCGGGCGAAGTCCGCCCGAAGTAAGCCGGCCGACCCACGGTCCAGAAACGGAAAAGGCCCTGCCGGCATCGCCGGCAGGGCCTTTTCACATGGGCAGAGCGAAGGGTCGCTAACGCCTAGTCGTTCAGCGACTTGACGATGTCCTCGACCATCTTCTTGGCGTCCGAGAACAGCATCATCGTGTTGTCCTTGTAGAACAGCGTGTTGTCGATGCCGGCATAGCCGGAGCCGAGCGAGCGCTTGATGAACAGGCAGGTCTGCGCCTGGTCGACGTTCAGGATCGGCATGCCGTAGATCGGCGAGGCCTTGTCGTCGCGCGCCGCCGGGTTGGTCACGTCGTTGGCGCCGATGACGAAGGCGACGTCGGTCTGGGCGAACTCGGAGTTGATGTCCTCCAGCTCGAACACGTCGTCATAGGGCACGTTGGCTTCTGCCAGGAGCACGTTCATGTGCCCCGGCATGCGGCCCGCCACCGGATGGATGGCGTATTTCACCTCGACGCCCTCTTCCTTCAGCTTGTCGGCCATTTCGCGCAGCGCGTGCTGGGCCTGTGCCACCGCCATGCCGTAGCCCGGGACGATGATGACCCGGCCGGCATTCTTCATCAGATAGGCAGCGTCCTCGGCCGAGCCCTGCTTGACCGTGCGGTCGCCCAGATCGTCGGCCCCGGCCGGGCCGCTCTCGCCGCCGAAGCCGCCGAGAATGACCGAGATGAACGACCGGTTCATGCCTTTGCACATGATGTAGGACAGGATGGCGCCGGATGAGCCGACCAGCGCGCCGGTGATGATCAGCGCCAGGTTCTGCAGCGTGAAGCCGATGCCGGCGGCGGCCCAACCCGAATAGGAGTTGAGCATCGAGACGACCACCGGCATGTCGGCGCCGCCGATCGGCACGATCAGCAGCACGCCGAGCGCCAGCGCCACCAGGACGATCAGCCAGAACATCACGTGGCTTTCGGTCACAGCAAAGCCGATGACCAGCGCCACCATGACCACGCCGAGCGCGATGTTGATGAGATGGCGCGACGGCAGCATGATCGGCTTGCCGCTCATCCGGCCGTCGAGCTTCAGAAAGGCGATGATGGAGCCCGTGAAGGTGATCGCACCGATCGCCACGCCGATCGACATCTCGACCAGCGCCTGGCCGTGAATGGCACCGACCGTACCGATACCGATGGCCTCCGGCGCGTAGAGCGCCGCGGCGGCGACCATGACGGCGGCCAGGCCGACCAGCGAGTGGAAGGCGGCGACGAGCTGCGGCATCGCCGTCATCGGAATCCGCTTGGCGACGATCGCGCCGCCGGCACCGCCGATGGCGATACCCAGCACGATCAGCACCAGGCTACCGAAAGACGGACCGGCCAGAAGCAGCGTGGTGACGATGGCGATGGCCATGCCGAACATGCCGAACATGTTGCCCTGACGACTGGTCGTCGGGTGGGAAAGGCCCCGCAGCGCGAGGATGAAGAGCACCCCCGAGACGAGGTACAGGAAGGCGGCGAAATTCTCTGTCATCGGTCGCTACCGCCTCACTTTTCTTTTTTCTTGTACATCGCCAGCATGCGCTGGGTGACGAGGAAGCCGCCGAAGATGTTCACCGACGCCAGGATCAGCGCGATGAAGCCGAAGGTCGTCGCGATGCCCGAGGCGGAGATGCCGACGGCGAGGATCGCGCCGACGATGATCACCGAGGAGATGGCGTTGGTGACCGACATCAGCGGCGTGTGCAGCGCCGGGGTCACCGACCAGACCACGTAGTAGCCGACGAAGATCGCCAGGACGAAGATCGCCAGGTGAAACACGAAGGGATCGACGCCGAACACGGCATGGCCGACGGCGCCTGCCGCTTCGCCATAGCCTTCGCCGAGCATGCGCTCGACACCGGTGCGCGCGTCGCGGATGGCAACACTGGCATCGTTCAGACGCTGCAGCGTCGCCTGAGCGGTTTCCTCGGCCATTACGCCTCTCCCCCTTCGGTCTTCTGTGCCGCGTCACTTGCCGGCGTGGCAGGTACGGCCGGCGCCTCGGCGGCGGCGAAGTTCGGATGCACGACCTTGCCGTCGCGGGTCAGCAGCGTCGCCTGTACCAGCTGATCGTCGAAGTCGATCTTCAGCGCCTTGGTTTCCTTGTCGATCATCGTCTCGAGGAAGGTCGCGAGGTTCTTGGCGTAGAGCAGCGAGGCGCTCGCCGCGATGCGACCCGGAACGTTGAGATGGCCGATGATCTTGGCCGGTCCGACCTGCGTGACGGTGCCGGCTTCGGCACCCTCGATATTGCCGCCGCGCTCGACGGCCAGATCGACGAGCAGCGATCCCGGCTTCATCGATTCCACCATCGCACGGGTCACGAGGCGCGGTGCCGGACGGCCCGGGATGAGTGCCGTGGTGATCACCACGTCCTGCTTGGAGATGTGCGACGCGACGAGCTCGGCCTGCTTGGCCTGATACTCCTTCGACATTTCCTTGGCGTAGCCGCCGGCAGTCTCGGCCGCCTTGAACTCGTCGTCCTCGACGGCGATGAACTTGCCGCCCAGGGACTCGACCTGCTCCTTCGCCGCCGGCCGCACGTCGGTGGCCGTGACGATGGCGCCGAGGCGCTTGGCGGTCGCGATGGCCTGCAGGCCGGCAACACCGGCGCCCATGACGAAGACGCGCGCAGCCGGAACCGTGCCCGCCGCGGTCATCATCATCGGGAAGGCCCGGTCGAACTCGGCCGCCGCATCGATCACCGCCTGGTAGCCGGCGAGATTGGCCTGCGACGACAGGATATCCATGGACTGGGCGCGTGTGATGCGCGGCATGAACTCCATGGCGAAGGCGAGAACGCCGGCCTCGGCCATGGCCTTGACCTCGTCGTCGCGGCCATAGGGGTCCATCGCGGCAATGACCAGCGCGCCCGACTTGTAGGACTTCAGCTCGTCGGCGGACGGACGGCGGACCTTCAGCACGACATCGGCGTCGCCGGCATCAGCGGTCGAACCGATGGTGGCGCCGGCGGCCTCGAAGGCCGCGTCGGTAATACGCGAATCGGCGCCCGCGCCGGTTTCCACGACGACCGTGGCGCCCAGACCGGTGAGTTTCTTCACCGTGTCGGGCGAGGCAGCGACACGGGGCTCGCCCGCCTCGCGCTCCTTTGGCACGAACAGTTTCAACGCGTAGGCCTCCCGGAATTGTATTCAGTCATGGGGCAGCCGGCGCGTGGATCGCACCGCTGGCTGCCCGAAGTCGCGACGATCGTGTCAGGCGACGAAGTAGGCGATCACCATGAGGGCGATGAAGGTGCCGAAACCGCCGATGAAGCCACCGCCGGCGAGCAGGCCGACGAGCATACCAAGCATGATCGCGATGACGGCGATCGAGCCCCACTTGGTCGCGACGAGGAAGCCCTCATAGGTCCGCTCGTGCTCGGGATAATCCATCTCGGCCGGATGATCGGTGTCGTAGGTCGGCAGGCCTGCCATTCGAATTTCTCCTGATCGTCAGTCGCTCGGCACATACACGATCCCGCCACAATGTGGCAATGGCAACCGCAATGCAGCATGATCATCCACCGATGCGAAAGCGACCCCTTCCACCTGCGACGGGCTCCGTAACCAAGCGACTGGCATACAAAAATGGCCGGCGCCCGAAGACGCCGGCCATGACGATCGCTGTTGCAATCCGCTGAGAGAGATCAGGCGACCTTGCGGTCCTCGTGACGTCCCTCTTCCACTTCCTCGATGATCTTGGCGACGAAGGCCGGGATGTCGCCCGGGTTGCGCGAGGTAATCAGCGCCTCGTGGACGACGACCTCCTGGTCAAGCCAGTTGCCGCCGGCGTTCTTCACGTCGGTCTTGATCGAGTTGTAGGAGGTGATGTCGCGGCCGCGCACGACGTCCGCCTCGATCAGCAGCCACGGTGCATGGCAGATCGCGGCGAGCGGCTTCTTGGAGTTGAAGAACTCGCGCACGAAGCTGACCACCTTCGGGTCGGCGCGCAGGGCGTCCGGGTTGATCTGGCCGCCCGGCAGGACCAGTGCGTCATAGTCGGTCACGCGCACTTCCGAGAGCGTCTTGTCGACCGTGATCTCCTTGTCCCAGTGATCCTGGTCCCAGCCCTTGATGGTGCCGGATTTCGGCGAGATCACATGCACCTCTGCGCCGGCTTCCTTCAGCTTGGCCAGCGGTTCGGTCAGTTCCACCTGCTCGAAGCCGTCGGTGGCCAGAATGGCGATCTTGGATTCCTTGATGCTTGGCATGGTCGTGTCCCTTTCGTTCAGCCGAGCGCCGACACGCCATCCTTGAGGGAAGGCTGCGGACCGGCTCGGCGAGATGTGACGTTCCCCCATCAAACGGGGCCTGGGGCGCCAAGTTCCGCTACTCATCGATCCTGAACGTGTCCGGTGCGTTGAAGATCAGCGAACACGTCTTGGCGTGCGGCGATGTTCCCGCGATAAGCTGTGCGAGGAGGGGCAGCCGCTAGCGGATTCGGCGACCGTCCCGATCTCGCCAATGCCAGGGGACCGGCCTTTGCGTTTCTCGGATCTCTCGCTGGTTCTGCAGATCGTCGCGGGCCTCGCGTCGCTGTGGGTCAGCTTCGCCTTCGTCGCCGTATGCTTCGTGAATATCCTCGAAGTCCGGCGCCGGCCGACGGCCGTGCCGCGGACGGCGCGCACGATACTGTCCCTGGCTCCGGTCTGGCTGTTCGCGCAGGGCTACATCGCCGCACTGGCCAAATGGTTCACCATCCGCAACGACATCAGCCTTCCGGCCGTCGGCGAACTCGTCCTCGCCCTGACGCCGGGCGTGAACGTCGTCTATGGCTGGGACTGGTTCGTCGATATCCTGTGGTTTAACGGCAAGCTGCTCGCGGCGCTCTTCGGCGGCGATTTCGGCTGAGGGGCCGGAGCGTCGCCTGCCGGCTCACTCCGGATCCGGCAGATCGTCGATCGCCGCCACCGCATCGCCAAAGCCAAAGCCCGCCCGCACCATGGCGGCGACGTCGCGATCACGGCGCTCGGCGCGGTTGCACAGCCGGTGCGGACCCAGCCGCCGGCGCCGTGCATAGGCAAACGCCGCCTGCCGGTCGCTGGTCTCGTCGGCGGCGAGGAGTTCCTCCACCAGATCCCGCTCGACGCCCTTTTCCGACAGCTTGGCCGCGACCATGCGCTGCGAGGTGCCGCGCCGCCGCAGGCTGAGCACCCGCGCCTCGCCATAGGCCCGGTCATCGACGAGCTTCAGCTCGACGAACTTGGCGACCGTTTCGTCGATCTCGCCCGAAAACGCGCCCGCATCCTCGCCGCGCGCATGGGCGCGGCGCATCACCTTGCGCTCCAGCACCCGGCGCAAATTGGCGGTCGAGGAGGAATAGCGTTCCAGGTAATGTGCCGCGGCGCGGAACAGCCATTCGCGCGTGATCGGCCGGGGCGGCTTGGGCGTATCGCCGGCAGTGTCGGCCCGTTTCGAGGTCATCGGGCCTTCTAGCCCCTGGCGAGCGGCGGCCGCAACGCCGCCGCTCGCCTGCTTCTCGCTCTATTCGGCCGCTTCCGCCATCCGTCCCGCATGCTCGAAGGCCGACAGCGCCGTCTCGCGCCTGGTCGCGGCCTCCGCGGCGAAACGCCGACGCACCGGCCCGTAGCCCTTCAGCGTCTCCGGCCAGCGGGCCAGCGCCACCGCGGCGGCGTGATTGCCCGGCGAAAGCTCGGCCAGAATGCGATTGAGCGTCGCCTCGTATTGCGCCCGTTCCTCGCGCTCGGCCCGCCGCTCGGCGGTGCGCGCGAAGGGATCGAAGAACGTGCCGCGCAGGCCCTTCATGGCCGCCAGCACCTTGAAGCCGGTCATCATCCACGGCCCGAAGGCGCGTTTCTTCGCGCGCCCCTTCGGCCCGGTCTCGCCCATGATCGGCGGCGCGAGATGGAATTCCAGCCGGTCGTAGCCGTCGAAGCGGTCGGAGAGCTGCGCCGCGAAGCTGCCGTCCGTGTAGAGCCGCGCGACCTCGTATTCGTCCTTCACCGCCATCAGCCGGTAGAGCTGGCGCGCGACGGCGTCGGTCAGGTCGCTCCGGCCGGGCGCCAGCCGCTGCTCGGCGGCGCGAACCGCATCGACGCGCCGGCGGTAGCGCTCGGCGAAGGCCGCATCCTGATAGGCGGTCAGATCGGCCACGCGCCGTGCAATCGCCTCGTCCAGGGTCTCGGAGACGCGGCGATGTTCCAGCCGCTGATCGCCGCTGTCCTGCGCGACCGGCATGTTGGCCCGATCATGGGCGATGGCCCGCCCCCATTCGAAGGCCGAGAGATTGGCCGCCACCGCCACGCCGTTCATCTCCAGCGCCTTGCGGATCGCTGCGCGCGACACCGGCAGCGCGCCGGTCTGATACGCCATGCCCAGCATCAGCATGTTGGCGAAGATCGCATCGCCGAACAGCGCCACGGCAAGCTGCTCGGCGTCGACGACATGCAGATGGTCGTCGCCGGCCGCCTCGCCCAGCGCCGAGATCAGTCGCCGCGTCGGGAAGGAGAAGTCCACATTGCGGGTGAATTCGCCCGACAGGGTCTCGTGGCTGTTGACGACGACCTCGGTCCGCCCCGCCGCGATGGTGGCGCGCACCTTGGCCGAGGCGGCGGTGACCATGTCGCAGCCGATCACCAGCCCGGCGTCGCCGGCCGCGATGCGGATGGACTTCAGCTCCGCCGGCGTGCGCGCGATCCGCACATGGCTCATCACCGCGCCGCCCTTCTGGGCAAGTCCGGCCATGTCGATGATCCCGGCGCCGCGTCCGTCGAGATGCGCCGCCATGCCGATGATCGCGCCGATCGTCACGACGCCGGTGCCGCCGACGCCGGTGATGACGATGCCCACCGGCTGATCGAGGTCGCGGGCCGCCGGCTCCGGCACCTCAGGAGCCTCGACGCTCCTGCGCGCGCCCTTCTTCAGCGCCCCGCCATGGACGGTGACGAAGGAGGGGCAGAAGCCTTCGAGGCAGGAGAAATCCTTGTTGCAGGCCGACTGGTCGATCTGGCGCTTGCGGCCGAACTCGGTCTCGACGGCGGTGACGGCCACGCAGTTTGACTGGACGCCGCAATCGCCGCAGCCCTCGCAGACCCGCTCGTTGATGACGACGCGCTTGTCCGGATCGGGAAACCTGCCGCGCTTGCGCCGACGCCGCTTCTCGGCCGCACAGGTCTGGTCGTAGATCAGCACCGTCAGCCCCTCGACCTCGGCGAGATCACGCTGCACGGCGTCGAGCTCGGAGCGGTGGTGGATGGTGATCCCCGCCGGCAGACCCGCATTGCCGCGGTGCTTGTCCGGCTCGTCGGAGACGATGGCGATCCGCTTCGCCCCCTCGCCCGCCACCTGCGCGGCGATCGCCGGCACCGTCAGCCCGCCCTCATGCGCCTGACCGCCGGTCATGGCGACGGCGTCGTTGTAGAGGATCTTGTAGGTGACGTTGGCGCCCGAGGCAGCCGCCGCCCGCAGCGCCAGCGCGCCCGAATGGTTGTAGGTGCCGTCGCCGAGATTCTGGAAGACGTGGCGACGCGACGAGAAATGATGCTCGCCGATCCAGTTGGCGCCCTCGCCGCCCATCTGGGTGTAGCCCTCGGTCGACCGGTCCATGGCCTGCGCCATGAAGTGGCAGCCGATGCCGGCATAGGCACGCGCCCCTTCCGGCACATGCGTCGACGAGCTGTGCGGGCAGCCTGCGCAGAAATACGGCGTGCGCAGCGCGATCTCGGAGGTCGCCGCGGTGTGGCCGCACAAGGCTTCGAGGCTTGCCAGATGTCCCGCCAGCGCTTCGCTCGGGCTGCGCTCGACGAGGCGCCGGCCGATCGCCACGGCGATGTCGTTGGCGTCGAGCGAGGCCTTCGGGGTGAACAGCGTCCCGCCCGCTTCGTCCGTCTTGCCGATCACCAGCGGCGCATTGGCCGTGCGGTAGAGGATCTCCTTGACCTGCCCTTCGACGAGCCCGCGCTTTTCCTCCACCACGATGATCCGGTCGAGGCCGTCCGCGAAGCGCCGCACGAAGTCCGGATCGAGCGGCCAGGGCAGCGCAACCTTGCCGAGCCGGACGCCGAGATCGGCAGCCGCCACTTCGTCGATGCCGAGGCTCGCCAGCGCCTGCTCGACGTCCAGCCAGGACTTGCCGAGCGACAGGATGCCGGTCTTTGCCCCGCGCCCGCCGGAATGCACGATCCGGTCCAGCCGGTTCGCCGCGATGAACGCCCGCGCCGCCGGCAGGCGGAAATCGTGCAGCATCGCCTCCTGCTCCAGCGGATGGGCGGCGCGGCGGATGTTGAGCCCGCCCGGCGGCATGTCGATCTCGGGATATTCGAACCGCAGGCCGGACGGGTCACAGTGGATCGTGGCGGTCGATTCGATGTTGTCCTTGACGCACTTCATGGCCGTCCACAGCCCGGAGAAGCGCGACAGGGCGAAACCCGCCAGGCCGTAGTCGAGGATCTCCTGCACGCCGGCCGGATTGAAGATCGGGATCATCGCGTCGACGAAGGCGAATTCCGACTGATGCGCCGTCGTCGAGGATTCGCAGGTGTGATCGTCGCCCATCAGCGCCAGCACGCCGCCATTGCGCGAGGTGCCCGACAGATTGGCGTGGCGGAAGGCGTCGCCGGAGCGGTCGACGCCCGGCCCCTTGCCGTACCAGATGCCGAAGACGCCATCGTGGCGCCCCTCGCCGCGGATCTCCGCCTGCTGCGCGCCCCACAGGGCCGTCGCCGCCAGATCCTCGTTCAGCGCCGGCTCGAAGATGATGCCGCTCTTCGACAGCACCGGCTTGGCCCGGGCGAACTGCTGGTCGAGACCTCCCAGCGGCGAACCGCGATAGCCGGTGACGTAGCCGGCCGTGTCGAGCCCGGCCCGGCGGTCCCGCGCCGCCTGCATCAGGGCCAGTCGGACGATCGCCTGGCTCCCCGACAGGAAGACGTCGCAGACGTCGAGATCGTACTTGTCGTCGAGCGAAACGGTGCGTGTGGTCATGGCGCGATGTCCTCCCCTGGCCGACATGCCGGCGAAGGATCGCCGACAGGCTCCAAGCATTCTGCCTTGCTTACTGTTTTGCAGCCCGGCGCCGTCTCCGTCAAAGCCTTTCGGGATCATCCCGCAAGGGACCCGGCGGGGCTGCCCGCCAGCCGGCGAAAAGCCTCATCGTCCGACATGGTATCACCGGGCGCGGCTCTTGCGCTGCTTCGGGATTTTCCTTAACGACGGGCGAATTCCCAGGCTTCGGGCAGACTGTCGGCGCAGCGCTTTCGAGCGGCTTCGCCCGTCGAACGCGTCGCGGGGACAAAACGGGGGCGAACCGGGCCGAAGCTCACTTCACGGCGCGCCAGGGCACCATGGGGAGATCCGGCCGGATGTCAGCTCTTCTATCGTTTTCGCGCGGCGTCGATCGCGTCACCACCTTCGTCGGTCGGGGCGTCTCCTGGCTCGTCCTGCTGGTGGTGCTGGTCAGCGCCGGCAATGCGGTGATCCGCAAGCTCTTCGACATCTCGTCCAATGCCTGGCTCGAGCTGCAATGGTACCTGTTCGGCGCGATCTTCATGCTCGCCGCGGCCTGGACACTGCTGAAGAACGAACACATCCGCGTCGACATCGTCTCGAACATCCTGTCGAAGCGGACCCGCGACTGGATCGACTTTCTCGGCCACATCCTCGCATTGCTGCCCTTCACCGGCCTGATGATCTGGCTGCTGACCCCTTACGTCTCGCAGTCGTTCAATCGCGGCGAATATTCGCCGAATGCCGGCGGCCTGATCCTGTGGCCGGCCAAGGCGCTGCTGCTGGCGGGCTTCATTCTCCTGTTCCTGCAAGGGTTGTCCGAGCTGATCAAGCGCGGCGCGATCCTGTTCGGCGGGATGGAGGACACCACCCCCATGGCCTCCAGCCATGCCGAGCCGGTCGAGCTGGCGGCGCTCGCCCCCGAGCGCCCGGAAGGCGGCACCGAACCTCCACCCCTTGATGACGACGCCCGCAACGGCGGTTCGGGAGCCATCCGATGATCGAGTTCGTCGCCCACAATCTGGCGCCGATCATGTTCGGCTCGCTGGTGATCTTCCTGCTGCTCGGCTACCCGGTGGCGTTCTCGCTGGCCGCCAACGGCCTGTTGTTCTTCATCATCGGCGTCGAGCTGGCGCCGCTGTCGCCCGACATCAACCTGTTCTGGCCGCTGCTCGGCGCGCTGCCCGACCGCTTCTTCGGCGGCGTCATGGCCAACGAGACGCTGCTGGCGATCCCGTTCTTCACCTTCATGGGGCTGATCCTCGAGCGTTCCGGCATGGCCGAGGATCTGCTCGACACGATCGGCCAGCTCTTCGGCCCGCTGCGGGGCGGCCTCGCCTATGCGGTGATCTTCGTTGGCGCTCTGCTGGCAGCCACCACCGGCGTCGTCGCGGCCTCGGTCATCGCCATGGGCCTGATCTCGCTGCCGATCATGCTGCGCTACGGTTACGACCGCCGGCTGGCCAGCGGCGTGATCGTCGCCTCCGGCACGCTGGCGCAGATCATCCCGCCGTCGCTGGTCCTGATCGTCCTCGCCGACCAGCTCGGCCGCTCGGTCGGCGACATGTATTCCGGCGCGCTGGTGCCGGCGCTGGTGCTCACGTCGCTCTATGTCGGCTACGTCTTCATCCTGACCATGCTGCGGACCAATGTGGCGCCTGCCCTGCCGCCCGAGGCCCGAACGCTCGGCCGCGGCGTCACCTCCCTCGCCATCGCTGCGGCGGCGGCCGTCGTCATCGCCTATGGGATGACGGTCTATCTCGACGGCAAGGTCGCACAGGGCGCCGGCATCTGGGGCGCAACGGTCGCGGTTCTCGCCGTCTACGTCGTGGCGGTCGCCAACAAGGCGCTCAAGCTGCCGCTGATGTCCTATCTGACCCAGCAGGTGATCATCGTCCTGATCCCGCCGCTGGCGCTGATCTTCCTGGTCCTGGGCACGATCTTCCTCGGCGTCGCCACGCCGACGGAAGGCGGTGCCATGGGCGCGGTCGGCGCGCTCATCCTCGCCTTCGGCAAGCGCAAGCTGAACCTTTCCCTGATGACCCAGGCGATGGAATCGACGACCAAGCTGTCGGCCTTCGTCCTGTTCATCCTGATCGGCGCGCGCGTCTTCTCGCTGACCTTCTACGGCGTCAACGGCCATATCTGGGTCGAGGAACTGCTGACCTCCGTGCCAGGCGGCGAGACCGGCTTCCTGATCGTCGTCAACATCCTGGTCTTCTTCCTGGCGTTCTTCCTCGACTTCTTCGAGCTCGCCTTCATCATCGTGCCGCTGCTGGCGCCGGCGGCGGACAAGCTGGGCATCGACCTGATCTGGTTCGGTGTGCTGCTCGGGCTGAACATGCAGACCTCGTTCATGCATCCGCCCTTCGGCTTCGCGCTGTTCTACCTGCGCTCGGTCGCGGCCCGCGTGCCCTATCTCGACCGCATCACCGGCAAGCGCATGGAGCCGATCACCACGGGCCAGATCTACTGGGGCGCGGTGCCCTTCGTCTGCATCCAGATCATCATGGTCGCCCTGACCATCATGTTCCCGCAGATGGTCATGCGCTACAAGACCGAGGTCCCGCAGATGGACCCGTCCGAGATCCGGCTGCAGATGCCGTCCTTCGACGGCGGCCTCGGCCTGCCGCCCTTGGGTGGCGCATCGGGAACCGGCGGAAATCAGCAGAACAACCCGCTCGGCCTGCCGCCCCTGGGCCTGCCCCCGATCGGCGAACCCGGCACTCCGGCGGGCGGCGCGTCGGCCCCGGCACAGCCCGGCACCACCACTCCCGCCCAGCCGGCCTTCGGCCTGCCGCCGCTGGACTTCAATTCCGGCCTTGGCGGCGGCCAGTCTCCGGCGACGGGCACCGCACCGGCAGCGCCCGCAGCCGAACCGGCAGAGCCGGCCGCCCCGAGCGGCGAGCCCGCTCCGGTCGACCTGTCGCAGCCACCGGTCATCCAGTAGCCGTCGGGGCGTCATCCCCGGCGCTGGCGGAATGACGCTTCCGGCCGCTCGCGCCGCAGGCTAGTCTCGGCCGAACCGGCCGGAGACACGCGCATGACGATCACGCCAGACCGGGCGACGGCCCTTGCCGCCGTCGCCATCCTCGCCCTCACCGGCAGCGCGCAGGCCAACGACACGACGGCCAATCTGGCGGCGGGCGGGCTGGTCTTCACCACCACCGACGCCATCGCGATGCAGCGCGAGGAGCTGTTCATCTCCGAGGAGCGCATTTCGGTGCGCTACGAGTTCGTGAACGCCGGGGCCGAGCCGGTGACGACGACCGTCGCCTTCCCCATGCCTGATATCCGCATCGATCCCTATGGCGGCAACGTCTCCATCCCGTCGGGCGATCCGGACAATCCGCTGGCCTTCTCGACCCGCGTCGACGGCGAGCCGGTCGCCATGCGGCTCGAGCAGAAGGTCTTCGTGGACGAACGCGACGTGACGGCGATGATGCGCCAACTGCGCCTGCCCCTCGCCCCGCAGGCAAGTTCGGCGCGCGACGCACTCGACGCACTGCCGCCCGCCGACCGCGCCATCGTGCTCGACCTCGGCATCGCGATCGAGGAAACCTACGATATCGGCCAGGGAATGGAGACGCATCTGGCGCCCGACTGGACGCTGCGCGCCACCTATCACTGGGAGCAGACCTTCGCCCCGGGCAGAACGATCGTCGAGCATGACTACGTCCCGTCGGTCGGGGGCAGCGTCGGCGCCATGCTGGGCCAGCCATGGGCTGGTCCCGACGATGTCGCCGCCCAGCGGGAGCGCTACTGCATCGACGACGATTTCATGGCAACCGTCGAGCGACGGACACGGGCGGCCGGTCCCGATGCCATGCCCTTCCAGGAGCGCTGGATCGACTACATCCTGACGACGGGCGGCAACTGGGCCGAGCCGATCGGCGACTTCAGCATGGTCATCGACAAAGGCGCGCCGGAAAACCTCGTCAGCTTCTGCGCGACAGGCGTCACCAAGATCGCGCCGACCCGCTTCGAGGTCCGCAAGCGTGACTACACGCCGACGGAAGACCTGCACGTCCTGATCCTGATCCCCACCGGCCGCTGAGTCTCGTCGAGCGCAGACGCAAGACGGCCCCGCGCGTCGCCGACGCCGGGGCCGTTTCACGACGATGTCTGCCGATGGTCAGGCGGCGGTGCGCAGACGGGCTTCGGCGGCTGGTGCGACCGGTGCGGCCGGCGTCTCGGCGACCCGGCCCAGAATGCCGAGCTCGTAGGCGAGCGAGGCTGCTTCTGCGCGGGCGCGGTCGAGGCCCGGCGCCACCTCGTCGGGCAGGGTGAAGATCGTGCCGCCATGCAGGAACGGCGCTTCGTAGGCGGCGCGCTGAACGAGGCCGATCGGCAGGCGGCGGGTCTCGCTGGTGCCGATGATCGCCTCGACGCTGCGGGCCACGCGGCTCGGGATCGCCGTCACGGCGCTGGCGACGAAGCAGCGGTCGCGGCCCTTGCGGCCGGTTCCGGCATCGGCCGCCAGAAGCTGGTCGGTGAGGAGCGCCGAATAGGCCGACAGCGGCGAGAACCGCACCGGGATCAGCGCATGATCGGCAAGACGCGCGCAAAGCCGGATCATCTCGCCCTCGTCACCCGCGTCGATGATGGCCGCGTCGCCGCGGCGGCGTGCCGCGCGAACCAGCTGCTCGATGACCAGCGGATCATTGGTCCGCTCCACCGTGACCTTCGCAGGCAGGCCGGCCTGTGCCCAGGCGGCCAGATCGCCGTCGCGCGCGGCGTCAATGACGATGACCGGGATCTCGGCGGCCGCAGCGACGCCCGCGAGCGTCATGGCCAGGGTGGACGTGCCGGAGGTCTTCAGGGAGCCGACGGAAATGACAGGGATCATGGGAAAGCCTCGTAGCGGAACGCGAAGCGATCATTGTCCCGACATGGTTAACAGCCGGTTAACGGGCCGGCCGCGGCTTAATCATTCGGCAAGGAAAAGGCCCGGCGCGCTGTCGCACCGGGCCTTCGGTCTCGGATCGGATCGTTAGGCGATCAGTTGCCCTGCGGCACCAGCGCACCTTCGCGCTGCTTGATCATCATGAAGGTGTCGAAGGTGTATTCGGCCACCTGCTGCCACAGATAGGTATCGTTGCGATACGCAACCATCGAATCGTAGATCTTCTTGAAGGCCGGATTGCTGCCGTTGATCTCGGCATAGACCTCCTGCGTGGCGTCGAAGCTCGCCTGCATGATCTCCTGGCTGAACGGGCGCAGCTGCGCGCCGCTCTGGACCAGCGTCTTCAGCGCCGTCGGATTCTTGTAGTCGTATTCCGACAGCATCTCGAGCGTGACAGCGCGCGAAGCGGTGGCCAGGAGGCTCTTGTAGGCCTCGGGCAGCTTGTCGTACTCGGCCTTGTTGGAGAAGAAGCACAGCGCCAGGCTGCCTTCCCACCAGCCGGGATAATAGTAGAACGGCGCGACCTTGTAGAAGCCGAGCTTCTCGTCGTCATAGGGTCCGATCCACTCGGCGGCGTCGATGACGCCCTTCTCCAGCGACGGGTAGATGTCGCCGCCGGCGATCTGCTGCGGCACCACGCCGAGCTTCTGCAGCGCCTGGCCGGCAAGACCCGCAATGCGCATCTTCAGGCCGTCGAGGTCCTGGACCGTATTGATTTCCTTGCGGAACCAGCCGCCCATCTGCGTGCCGGTGTTGCCGCCCGGCAGATATTGCAGGCCCTCGGTGTTGAAGAACTCGTTCAGGAGACCGAGGCCGCCGCCGTAATAGAGCCAGGCGTGCAGGCCGCGGGCGTTCAGCGTGAACGGCACGGTGGCGCCCAGCGCGTGGGTCGGGTCCTTGCCGACATAGTAATAGGATGCGGTGTGGCACATCTGGACGGTGCCGTCGCTGACCGCGTCGGCGGCCTGCAGGCCCGGCACGATCTCGCCGGCCGCGAAGACCTGGATGTCGAAATTGCCGTCGGTCGCCTCGCGCACGAACTTCGCCATGTCCTCGGCGCCGCCATAGATGGTGTCGAGCGATTTCGGGAAGGACGAGGTGCAGCGCCACTGCACCTTCGGCGTCGACTGCGCAATGGCCGGAGCTGCGAGCGAGCCGGCGCCGGCAACGCCCAGGGCGCCGACGGTGGAATTCCTGATGAACTTACGACGATCCATATCGAACAAGACCTTAGACTGCGCCAGGGGACACGGGGGTCCGGCGCTGGGGAGCGAACGTCTGGCCTCGGGCCGGTACGAGCGGCCGTCCATGCCAGCACGACAATCCCGCCGGCGGGTGCCGACGGGCATTACGGTCGGACAACGGCCCGCCACGGCGGGTGCCATGGCGGGCCGTTGCCCGGAACCATCGATCGGCGCCGCCTCGGGCGGCACGCGACCTTTCGATCAGAGCGCGCCTTCGCGCTGCTTGACCATCATGAAGGTGTCGAAGGTGTATTCGGAGATCTGGCTCCACAGATAGGCGTCCCGCTTGAAGGCGTTCTGGCTCTCCAGAAGCTTGCGGTAATCCTCGTTCTCGGAGGCGATCTCCTCGTGGAGTTCCTGCGCGGCCGCGAAGCTCGCCTGCATGATCTCCTGGCTGAACGGACGCAGCTGCGCGCCACCCTCTGCCAGCCGCTTCAGGGCCAGCGGATTGCGATAGTCGTAGCTGGCCATCATCGAGCAGTTCACCGCCCGGCTCGCGGCATTCAGCATCGCCTTGTAGCTGTCCGGCAGGCTGTTCCACTTGTCGGCATTGACCATCAGGTGCAGCGCGGCGCCGCCTTCCCACCAGGCCGGGTAGTAGTAGTAAGGCGCCACCCGGTAGAAGCCGAGCTTCTCGTCGTCATACGGACCGACGAACTCGACGGCGTCCAGCGTGCCCCGCTCCAGCGCGGCATAGATGTCGCCCGCCGCGATCTGCTGCGGCACGACGCCGAGCTTTTCCACCACGCGGCCGGCGAGACCGGCGATCCGCAGCTTCAGACCCTTCAGATCCTCGACGCTGTTGATTTCCTTGCGGTACCAGCCGCCCATCTGCGCGCCGGTATTGCCGGCCGGCATCGCATGGACGCCGCTCTTGGCGTAGAATTCGTTGAGCAGTTCATTGCCGCCGCCCTCGTAGAACCAGGCGTTCTGCTGGCGCGCATTCAGGCCGAACGGCACAGCCGTGCCGAAGGCGAAGGCCGGGTTCTTGCCGACGTAATAATAGGACGCGGTGTGGCCGAGTTCAACCGTGCCGCCCTGCACCGCGTCGAGCACCTGGCCGCCCGGCACGATCTCGCCGGCGGCGAAGAGCTGGATGTCGAACTGGCCGTCGCTGATCTCGCGCACATGGTTGGCGAGCGCTTCGGCCGTCCCGTACAGCGTGTCCAGCGACTTCGGGAAGGACGAGGTCAGGCGCCACTGGATCTGCGGGCGCTCCTGCGCGATGGCGGGAGCCGCGAGGCTCGAGGCGCCAAGGCCGGCCACGCCGGCGCCGATCGCGCCCTTGGCCGCACCACCGATGAATTTGCGTCTGTCCATGAGATGCCTCCCCGAATGCAAGGCGCCGCCTCGTCGGCGGCGTGAATCCATGCTGGCCGGGTCCTCCCGCCAGCCGTCGCGCGGGATCGTAAGCATCGAGGATCAAAAGGCAAGCGCGCATCGCGATGCTCGGGTGCCCGGCCGCGAAGGCCGCCGGTACGAAGCTCCCGCCCCGCGCCTCACCCCTGGAGCTGAAACGCCTCGAAACGGTGCAGCGCCTCCTCGATCGGCTGCTTGTGGCGAGACGGCTCGCCCTCCCCCACCCAGCTCCATTGCTGCGTCAGCAGCCTGCCTTCGGCGCGGTCGGTCTTCAGGTCGATGGCCGCGACGATCCGTTCGCCGACGAGAACCGGCAGGGCAAAATAGCCCAGAACCCGCTTCTCCTTCGGAACATAGGCCTCGAAGCGATGCTCGTAGTCGAAGAACAGGGAAAGGCGCCGGCGCTGGATGATCAGCGGGTCGAAGGGCGACAGGACATGGACCACCGGCGCGGTGGCCTCGGGGATCGTCGCCAGCGTCTCCGGCTCGGCCCAGTGCTCGACCTTGCCGGCGTCCTCGACCGCCACCGGGACCAGCCGCCGGCTGCGCACCCGCGCCGCGATCAGCTCGCGGATCGCCGGCTTTCGGGCCGCGGAAAGATGGCAGACGGAATCGAGGCTGACGAGCCCCTGCGCCCGCAGCGCCCGATCCAGCATATAGGCAGTGACCTGGCGCTCGCTCGCCGGGCGCGGCCGCCGCTCCCAGCCGAAATGCCGGTCCATCAGCTCGTAGGTCTTCAGCATGCCGGTGCGTTCGCTGACCGTCAGCGCGCCGGTGTAGAACGCCATCTGCAACGCCCGCTTCGAGGGCTTGCGGCTGGCCCAGGCATGATCCTTCTCGACCAGCACGTCGTCCTCGATATCGCGGATCGACAACGGCCCTTCCTTGCGGATGAGCGTCAGCACCTTCTTCAGGTCGGCAGGGCTGACGCGCTCGAACCAGCGCGACGGCGCCTCCCGGTGCCGTTTCATCTCCGGCAGGAAGAAGCGGATGTCGCGGGTCGGCACATAGGACAGGGCGTGCGTCCAGTATTCGAAGACGCTCTTGTCGAGGCTCTGGGCCCGGTGCAGATCCGCCCGGCGATAACCGGGAATGCGGCTCCACAGGATATGGTGGTGGCAGCGTTCGATGACGTTGATCGTGTCGATCTGGACGTAGCCGAGATGCTCGACAGCCGCGCGGGTCGCTTCCGGCCCGTCGCCGAACGGCGCGGCGACGTCCAGCCGCTGGGCACGCAGCCAGATCCGCCGGGCTTCGGCCTTGCTCAGGGAAACGGGCGTTCGGGAGGCAGGCGGCATGGGGCGTGTAGTCTCTCGGCAGGCGAAGCGGCGGCGGGGCAAGTCTAGCCTTCGCCAACGCCCCATTGCCAGCACGGTTGCCGCAGCAAGGCCACCCGGAAACCCGGCGTCATGGCCGGGTGGCGAACCAGATGACATGGCGGGCGCCGCGCTTCTTCTGCCGGGCCCGCACCTTGACCTCCTCGACCGCAAAGCCGGTACGCTGCAGCCGGGTGGTGAAGCTGCTGTCGGGCCCCGACGACCACACGGCAAGGACGCCGCCTGGCCGCAGCGCCGCATAAGTCCGTGCCAGGCCCTTGGTGTCGTAGAGCCTGTCGTTCTCGCGGCGCGTCAGCCCTTCGGGGCCGTTGTCGACATCCAGGAGAATGGCGTCGAAGGCTTCGCTCTTCGCGGCGATCAGTTCGCCGATATCGCCCTGCGAGATCGACACACGCGGATCGTCGAGGCAACCGTCGAACAGCTCGGCCATCGGCCCCCGTGCCCAGGTCACGATCGCCGGAACGAGTTCGGAGACGGTCAGGCGGACCTTCGGCCCGGCGACGGCGAGCGCGGCGCGCAGGGTAAACCCCATGCCGAGCCCGCCGATCAGCACATGCGCCTCGTCACGGTCCGCGATCCGCTCCTGTGTCAGCGTCGCCAGCGCCTCCTCCGACCCGCTGAGACGGCTGTTCATCAATTCGATCGTGCCGACCATGATCGAATATTCGGTGCCGCGGCGCGACAGCTTCAGCTGGCCGCCACCCGGCACCTCGGCCGTATCGAGACGTTCCCAGGGGATCATGCGTCACTCATCGTTCGGGCGGTCAAAGGGCTGTTCGTGCATGCGCGCTAGCACAGCCCAGCCGGTTTGGCGAAGGCCGATCAGGTGCCGCAGAAGGTCTGCGTGACCCGTTCCTCGGCCCGCGGCGCCTCGGCATAGGCCGCATGCTCGGGCTGGTCCTCATAGGGGTTGGCCAGCACTCCCAGCAATTCCTCGAAGGGCGCGTAGTCCTGACGCTCCACGGCCGCGACGATCGCCGCCTCGACGCGATGATTGCGCGGGATGAAGGCCGGATTGACCCGCCGCATGGCAGCGGCCCGCTCACCGGCCGGCCGGGCCTCTTCAGCCAGTCGCGCACGCCAGCGCGTCGCCCATTCGTCATAGGCCGCCGGATCGTCGAAGAGCGCCCGAACGCCGGCATCCGCGTCCTCGCTGTCCGCGGCGTCGCAGAGGCCGCGGAAGGTCAGCGTGTAGTCGGCCGTGTTCGCGGCCATGCGCTCCAAGAGGTCCTGCGCCAGTTCCAGATCGCCCTCGCGCGCCTCGCCGAGACCGAGCTTCGCCTGGAGCCCGCCGACATAGGCGGCGTTGAAGCGGTCCGAGAAGCCGGACAGCGCGTCGCGCGCCTTGGCGATCGCCGCCTCCTCGTCCGTGTCGATCAGCGGCAGCAGCGTCTCGGCGAGCCGCGTCAGGTTCCACAGCGCGATGCTCGGCTGGTTGGCATAGGCATAGCGGCCCTGCCGGTCGATGGCGCTGAAGACCGTGCCGGGATGATAGGCGTCGAGGAAGGCGCAGGGGCCGTAATCGATGGTCTCGCCGGAGATCGCCATGTTGTCGGTGTTCATCACGCCGTGGATGAAGCCGAGATTGAGCCAGCGCGCCACCAGTTCGGCCTGCCGGCCGGCCACGGCTTCGATCAGCGCCAGATACGGGTCCCCGGCCTCCGCCGCTTCCGGGTAGTGGCGGGCAATCGCATGGGCGCTCAATGCCCGCAGCGCCGCATCGTCGCCGCGGGCGGCGAAATACTGGAAGGTGCCGACCCTTATGTGGCTCGACGCCACCCGCGTCAGGACCGCGCCGGGCAGCAGCGTTTCGCGAAACACACTCTCGCCCGTGGTCACGGCGGCGAGCGCCCGCGTCGTGGGAACGCCCAGCGCCGCCATCGCCTCGCTTACGATATATTCCCGCATCACCGGACCGAGCGCCGCGCGCCCGTCGCCGCCGCGCGAAAACGGCGTGCGCCCCGCGCCCTTCAGCTGCAGATCGCGCCGCCGACCGGCCGTGTCGACCACCTCGCCCAGGAGGATAGCCCGGCCGTCGCCGAGCTGCGGCACGAAATGCCCGAACTGATGTCCGGCATAGGCCATGGCGATCGGCTCGGCGCCCTCGGGCAGCCGCTTGCCGGCGAGCAAATCGACGCCCTCGGGCGTTTCCAGCATGTCGGCATCGATGCCGAGTTCGGCGGCCAGAGCGCGGTTGACCTTGATCAGCTGCGGCGCGTCCACGACGGCCGGCGCAACCTGCGCGTAGAAGTCGGCCGGCAGACGGGCGTAACTGTTGTCGAAGGGGATCTGGGCGTTCACGGGGCCGCTCCGTGGTCTGGGCGATCACGGCGTCCGGCGGCGGCTGCAGTCTCGTTGCAGCACGCGGCGCCTGCGCCGGTCACAAGATGGCGGCGCGATGTCGTCAGGATCATGCGCGCGCCCTGCCCCCGACATGGCGTCCGCCCGGCCCGATTTCCAGACATCGCGTGGCCGGGCACAGATGATGTCGGCCATCCTTCATGGCATTGCCGGGCGCCGGCACATGCCGGGCCCGGCCATGATTACCGCGTCTGCTACATCGTGCCGTTGCGCTGCTGGATCATCATGAAGGTGTCGAAGGTGTATTCGCTGAGCTGCGCCCAGAGGAAGGCGTCCTTCTTGAAGGCCAGCTGGTTCTCGTAGATCTCCTTGAACTTCGGATTATCGGCTGAGATCTCGGCATAGGTCTCCTTGGCTGCGTCATAGGCCGCCTGCAGGATCTCCTGGCTGAACGGCCGCAGCTGCGCACCTTGCTGCACCAGGCTCTTGATCGCCGCCGGATTCTTGTGGTCGTAGGACGCCATCATGTCGCAATTGGCCGCCTGGCAGGCAGCGCGCACGATCTCCTGA
Source organism: Aurantimonas sp. DM33-3 (assembly GCF_014334315.1). NCBI lineage: Bacteria > Pseudomonadati > Pseudomonadota > Alphaproteobacteria > Hyphomicrobiales > Aurantimonadaceae > Aurantimonas > Aurantimonas sp. DM33-3. Next base: position 285,807 of record NZ_JACSGS010000003.1, read on the forward strand.
TAGTGCTTCGGCAGGCCGTTCCACTTCTCCAGATTGATCATGGTGTGCAGCGCCGGGCCGCCTTCCCACCAGCCCGGATAATAATAGAACGGGGCGACCTTCACGAAGCCGAGCTTCTCGTCGTCATAGGGCCCGATCCATTCCGCGGCGTCGATGACACCCTTCTCCAGCGACGGATAGATGTCCCCGGCGGCGATCTGCTGCGGCACCACGCCGAGCTTCTCGATGATCTTGCCGCCCATGCCGCCGATCCGCATCTTCATGCCCTTGAGATCGTCGAGCGTGTTGATCTCCTTGCGGTACCAGCCGCCCATCTGGACGCCGGTATTGCCGCAGGGCAGGCCATAGAGCCCCTCGGTCTCGAAGAACTCGTTCATCAGCCGCGTGCCGTCGCCGTAATAGAGCCAGGCGTTGGTCTGGCGCGCGTTGAGGCCGAAGGGCACCGCGGTAGCGAGCGCATAGACCGGGTTCTTGCCCCAGTAATAATAGGACGCCGTGTGGCACATTTCGGTGGTGCCGGAGGCGGCGGCATCGGCGGCCTGCAGCCCCGGCACGATCTCGCCCGAGGCGAAGACCTGCACGTCGAACTTGCCGTCCGATGCGCCCTTGATGAAGGCGGCCATTGTCTCGGCGGCGCCATAGATCGTGTCGAGCGACTTGGGGAAGGACGAGGTACACCGCCAGGTCAGCTGCGGGCTTTCCTGCGCAATGGCCGGCGCCGCGAGCGTCGAGGCCGCGGCCGCGCCAAGGCCGGCACCGCCCGCCTTCTTGATGAAAGAACGACGATCCATATCATACCCTCCACTTATTGTTCACATCGCAGAACAATTCTGCCGATCGGAAGTCACGGCGATCATTCCTCCCGATCACCCCCGACATTTACTGATTAGCTTACTGCGGAGATCAGCGAAAGCACCACGCAGGAGAGCTCATTCCGGCCCGGCCTTCGTAGCGTCACCGCCTGCGGCAGCACGGCATTCGACATTCGGCGGCCGTCACCTTATCTGCCGGGAAACCCAGTCGCCGAAGGCCCCTCCATGACCGCCTCCCCCATCCTTGTCGCCGTGCCCGCCGACGTTCGCAGCTTCGAGAACTATGACTGGCACGCCACGCCCGACACCTATCTGAAGGCACTGACGCGGGTTGCCGGCGCCACCCCGGTAATCGTGCCGGCGCTGTCCGGCGAATTCGACGTCGACGCCCTTCTCACACGGGTCGACGGGCTGCTGATGACCGGCTCGGCCTCCAACGTGCACCCCGATCGCTACGGCGTCCCGCCGAGCCGGGCCCACGAACCTTTCGACCCGGCCCGCGACCGGTTGACCGAGGCGATGATCCGGGGGGCTTTGGCGGCCGGCGTGCCGATGCTGTGCGTCTGCCGCGGGCACCAGGAACTCAACGTCGCCCTGGGCGGAACGCTGGCGACCGAGATCCAGGAGCTGGATGGCCGCATGGATCATCGGGCAACGCCCAACAAGGATCAGCGCGAGCGCTATGCCACGCGCCATCCCGTGGCGGTGACGCCGGGCGGCCTGCTCGCCGGGATCGTCGGCAATGACGAGATCCGCGTGAACTCGCTGCATCGGCAGGCGATCGACCGCTTGGCCGACGGCCTCGCCGTCGAGGCGAGCGCCCCGGACGGCACCGTCGAGGCCGTCTCGGTCGAGGGCGCGAAGGCCTTCGCCCTCGGTGTCCAGTGGCACCCCGAATACTGGGCGGAGACGGACGCTGCCTCCACAGCGATCTTCAAGGCCTTCGGCGATGCCTGCCGCGCCCATGCGGCGCGACGCGCCGACGCGCCCCGATGAGCGAGCTGACCGTCTGGTACGATGGCGGCTGCCCGCTCTGCCGCCGCGAGATCGCGATGATGCGGCGGCTCGACACCGCGCAGGCGATCGACTTCATCGATGTCGACGATGCGAGCGCCGATTGCCCGATCGACCGCGGCGACCTGCTGGCCAGGTTCCATGCCCGCGAGGACGGCACGCTTCTGTCGGGCGCCGCCGCCTTTGCGGCCATGTGGCGCGCCATCCCGCGCCTGCGGCCCTTGGGCCTTGCCGCCCGTAACGGCGCTGTCCTCTGGGTGCTCGAACGCGCCTACCGGCAGTTCCTGCGGATCAGACCGCGCCTGCAAGGGATGGCCCGGCGCGCGGACAGTTCCGCCCGTCTCTAGAACGAGGCAAAAGTCAAAGAAGCCGTGCCATCAGGTCTGCTGCACAATGCCTCGCCAGAGAACCGTGCGGGATCACACGGTCTGCAGCGCACCGCCGAGCAGGAGCAGGCCGACCAGCATCAGGAACAGCGCGCCGGCGATCTCCAGGCCGGCCCCGATCCAGCGTCCGCGGGCTCCGTCGCCGCCGAAGCGCAGCGCCGTGCCCTTCGCGAAAACGGCGAGGGAGGCGATGGCGGAGACGGTGATCGCCGTGCCCAGGGCCATGGCGAAGACCGAGAGAATGCCGCCGAGATACAGGCCGTTGACCAGCCCGAAGGTCAGAACGACGATGGCACCCGAACAGGGCCGCAGCCCCACGGCGATCACCGCGGACAGGGCCGAGCCGAGCGTCATCCGGTCGTTCAGTGCCTTCGGATCGGGCATGTGGGACCGCCCGCACCCGCAGAGTTCCGCATCGTCGGTACAGATCTCCGCGGCAAATCCCGACGAGGCCGGCTGCATCAGCGGCGCCGAGCGGGTCCGCTCGGGGGCCGCGAAGGCAAGGCCTCCGACCGCCCCGCCGCTTCGCGAGGCGGTGAAACCACCCGGCGATGCAAATGCAATCGCGCCGCCCGTCGGCCGCATCCGCCGCGCCAGCCCGACGAGCTTGCGGATCAGAAGCCACGCGCCGAAGCCGGCGATCAGGGCGTAGGAGGCGATCTCCAGGAGATTGGTGGCGTCGGTCATCGACACCGCGGTGCCGCGCAGCAGGAACCAGCCGGCGCCCACGACGACGATCGCCGAGAGCGCCTGCACCAGCGAAGAGGCGAAGGAGAGGACGATCCCGCGGCGCAGCTGCACCTCGTTGGCCAGCATGTAGGCCGAGATCACCGCCTTGCCGTGGCCCGGCCCCGCGGCATGGAAAACGCCGTAGACGAAGGACAGCCCGACGAGGAACGGCAGCGCTGCGCCATCGGTCTTCAGCGCCACCAGCGCATGGCGCAGCGAGGTGAAGAACTGGCGCTGATACACGGCGATCTCGGTGAAGATCGCGCCGAAGAAACCGCCGGATGGCTGCGCCGTCACTTCGGCGCTGCCGATGCCGAGCGACGATTTGGCCAGCGCCGGCTCCACCGCCATCGCGGCGAGGAGCACGGCGCAGAGGACGATCAGCTGGCGGCCGCGCACGACACCTCCACCCGGGTCGCCAGCGCCTGCGAGTAATTGATGCCGTCGTCGGGAATGCTCTCGTCGGGCCCGAGGCTTGCGACCGATTCCATCCATTCCTTGGCGGCGGCATCCTGGTCCGGCACGACCAGCTGCTTGGCGCAGCTCTTCGGCATGTCGATCATCAGGAAGTCGTCGGCGCTGGTGAAATCGAAGGCGACGAAGAAGGTCTCGTCGAAATTCGACACGGTCAGCTTCGACTTGGAGAGATCGACGGCCTCGGCGGCCGGCATCTCGAAGAACATCAGCAGCTGACCGTTCTCCCAGAGGGTGCGGATCTCGTCCGGCGGCGACATCGCCACCTTCTTTCCGCCGGCCTCGACGAAGGTGTAGAAATTCCACTCCGCGATGGATTCCTTCACGGTGTCGCCCACCGCGACGAGCTCGCCATCCTCGAGCTGGCCATTGGCGTTGCTGTCGAAATCGACCAGCACCGACGACGAGAAGAGCTCGTCCATGCGCCAGATGTTGCGGATCGCCCCAAGGTGTCCGTCCGGCGTGCCGACGATCTCGACATTGGCCTCGGCGAAGACATGCGGATGGGCAGCAGCAATCGTCGGCGTCAGTGACACCGCCATCACTGCCAGCGCAGCAGCCAAACCTCGGTCGATCATCGCCATCCCTCGTGAAGTCCCGCCAACCAGAACAGGACAAGCATGGCCGAAATTTGAACCGGGAGGCTTTCGCGAAGCCGAAGCCGTTAGCGCAGGACGAGGACCTGGGCGCCGACATGCACCCGTTCGAACAAATCCTTCACGTCGGCATTGCGCATCCGGAAGCAGCCGGACGAGGCGGCGCTGCCGATGGAGTTCGGCGAATTGGTGCCATGGATGCGGTAGGCACCCCAGCCCAGATTGATCGCGCGCTCGCCCAGCGGGTTTTTCGGACCGGGCCCGATCGACTGGGGCAGGCGCGGGTTGCGCGCACGCATCGAGGGCGTCGGCGTCCAGGTCGGATGCTCGCGCTTCTTCGACACCCAGCTCTTGCCGAACCATTGCTCGCTCGGCTTGCCGACGGCGATGTCGTAGACCAGCGCCCGGCCGCCGCCGGTCACCAGGTAGAGCTTCCGCTCCCCGGTCTTGACGATGATCGTGCCGGAATCGTGCTCGGCCGCGAAACTGATCTCGCGTGCCGCGCCGCCTGCAAGGCTGTAGGCGGGCGACGACGCGGTGGTGAGGACGACGGCCGCGAAGGCCGCGAGAAGGGCGCGGTTTTGCATGCCGCCAGACTAGGCCGACATCGCTGAATCTTCGGTAAAGGCCGCGGTGCCGAAGCCTGCTCCGGATTGGCCTCTCGACGGGCCGGCGTCAGGTGCGGTCATCGCAGCTCAGGCCCTGCAGGCGCCGGGAATCGCACTTCTTGAACCAGTTGGCGAGATAGTCGACGAACAGGCGGACGCGGGCCGGCAGGTGCCGGCGATGCGGGAACACGGCATAGATGCCGGCCTCGCTCGGCATGTAGTCGTCGAGCACCGTGACCAGCCGGCCACTTTCCAGATCGCGCCGGACGACGAAGGTCGGGCTGAGCGCCAGGCCGAGCCCGGCGATCGCCGCGGCCCGCACGGTCACCGGGCTGTTCGCGGTGAACTGGCCCGACACCGTCACCGGGATGGTTTCCTTGGTCTGCGGATCGCGGAACACCCAGTTGGAGAACATCCGCGAATTGGAATCGATGACCGCCGGATAGCCGGCGATCTGCGAGGGGTGATTCGGCCGTCCGAGACGCTGCAGCAGTTCCGGGCTCGCCACGATGGCGAAGTCGAGCGAGGCCAGGCGGCGGGCGATCATCGCGGAATCGGCCAGGCGCGTCATGCGGATGGCGACGTCGAACCCTTCCTCCACCAGATTGACGAAGCTGTCGTCCAGATGGATGTCGAGCCCGATATCGGGATGATCCTTGGCGAAGTCGACGAGGCTGAGGCCGAGCTCGGCGTCGCCGAAGGTGCGGGCCGCAGAGACCCGGATCGTCCCCTTGGCCTCGCCCGTCGCCTCGCGGGCCTCCTCGTTGAGGCTTTCCAGATCCGAGAGGATCGCCGAGGCGCGCGACAGATAGACTTCGCCGGCGGCGGTCAGCGCGATCTGCCGCGTGGTGCGGTTGATCAGGAGCGCGCCGAGTTCGTCCTCCAGCTCGCGGACATATTTCGACAGCAGCGCCTTGGATCGCCCGGTCTTGCGGGCCGCCGCCGAGAACCCCTCGTTCTCCACGACCGAGATGAAGGCGCGCATCCGCGTCAGAGTATCCATGGTGCACCTTCTGAAGGCTTGGCGTCGCTGCTGCCGATCGGCGGCCGGCCCCCTTCCTTGATCGGACCGGACCAAAAATCAACTCCGGGAACTTTTTCCACTTGCATATGACGAATCCCGGGCATAGGTCTCGCCTTGCCCCAAGTCGCACGTGCCTGTGGGCGTCCCCCGGTCCTCGAATGCGAGGGTTGCCGGGACGGTACCTGGATCTGACGATCCAGTCGGTTTCGCTGCTGGCGAAATCGTGGACGCCTTGAAGCAACGACGGTCCGGGCCTTTCTGGTCTCTCCTGGTCTCCACCGCCGGGAAAACTGAAGAGGCACACCATCATTGCCTGAAGTGCGGCGGGTCCAAGCCCTCCAATCCATGGCAGACTTTACCCGGCAACGGCGCGTAGCGCTTGCAGCCGGTCATCGTCGCGTCTCGCAAGGGACCGCTGCGGCAGCCTATCGGCGGCCATTGCGGGCCTGTGCGTGCGCACACCATCGATTGCCCGGTCCGTGACGGCCGGGACCATGGGAGAGACCCAATGGCCACGCAGCGCATCCTCGACTTCCTCGCCACCCGACGTCCCGATGGCCCCTGCCTCATCGTCGACCTCGACATCGTCGAGGACAATTTCAACGCCTTCCGCAAGGCGCTGCCGGACTCCGCGATCTTCTACGCCGTCAAGGCGAACCCGGCTCCCGAAGTGCTGAAGCTGCTCGCCGGTCTCGGCTCGAACTTCGACTGCGCGTCGGTCGCCGAGGTCGAGATGGCGCTCAACGCCGGCGCCACGCCGCGCCGGATCTCCTACGGCAACACCATCAAGAAGGAGCGCGACATCGCCCGCGCCCATCAGCTCGGTGTGTCGCTCTTCGCCGTCGATTGCGTCGAGGAAGTCGAGAAGGTCGCCCGTGCGGCGCCCGGCGCACGGGTCTTCTGCCGCGTCCTGACCGATGGCGAGGGCGCCGAATGGCCGCTGTCGCGCAAATTCGGCTGCGTCCCGGCCATGGCGATCGACGTGCTCGTCCATGCCAACGCCCTCGGCCTCGTCGCCACAGGCGTCTCCTTCCATGTCGGCTCGCAGCAGACCGACACCGGTGCCTGGGATGCGGCGATCGCCGACGCGCGCTTCGTCTTCGAGGCGCTGGCCGAGAAGGGCATCGTCCTGACCCTGGTCAACATGGGCGGCGGCTTCCCGACCCGCTATCTCAAGGACGTCCCGGCAGCCGCCGAATACGGCCGCGCGATCTTCGCCAGCCTGCGCAAGCATTTCGGCAACCGCCTGCCCGAGACGATCATCGAGCCGGGTCGCGGCATGGTCGGCGACGCCGGCGTGGTGAAGGCCGAGGTCGTGCTGGTGTCGAAGAAGTCCGACACAGACGCCAATCGCTGGGTCTATCTCGACATCGGCAAGTTCGGCGGTCTCGCCGAGACCATGGACGAGGCGATCCGCTACCCGATCGTCACCCGGCATGATGGCGGCGCGACGGAGCCCTGCGTGATCGCCGGCCCGACCTGCGATTCGGCCGACGTCCTCTACGAGAAGACCCCCTACCCGCTGCCGCTCGCTCTGACGGTCGGGGACGAGGTGCTGATCGAGGGCACCGGCGCCTACACGACGACCTACGCCTCGGTGGCCTTCAACGGCTTCGAGCCGTTGCGGTCCTACGTGATCTGAGCGCCGCGATGATGCTCTCGACCCGACGACGGAGCCTGGAACTCCGAAGCTGACCCGGCGCTGCGGCGCCGGGGTTTCAACCCGCGTCGCCCGATCTCCGGCTCCGCTCCTGTTCGCCTCCTTCCATGTCGTGGGGGTCTTCATGTCCGCTTTTCCGCACGCCGCTGCCTTCGAGAATGCCGCCCGGCTGTTCGCCATCGGCGCCGAACAGCCCCACGAGATCGACGCGCGCGAGGCGCTTCTCGATCGGGCCATGGGCCCGGGTCGCACGCGCAAATCCTCGGAAACGATCCGTCAGGGTCGCCTGCCGGCCGAAGGTCTCGCCTTCAGCGCCACCGCCGTGGACGGCTCGCTGATGGGCACGGTGCGCCTGTGGAACATCGAGGCCGGTGCCCGCGACGGCAGTCCCGTTCCGGCGCTCCTGCTCGGGCCGCTGGCGGTCGATCCCCAGATGGCCGGAACCGGCATCGGGGCGGCGCTGATGCGCCACGCGATCGCCGAGGCCGCAAGGCTCGGCCACGCCGCGATCCTGTTGGTCGGCGATCCGGAATATTACGCGCGTTTCGGCTTTTGCGCCGACGCCACCGCGACGCTGGCCATGCCCGGCCCCTTCGAGCCGCGCCGCCTTCTGGCGCTCGAACTCGCGCCGCGGCATCTGCATGGTGCGTCCGGCATCATCGCGCCGTCGGGTCGCCCGGCGCTGCCGGCGCATGCGATAGGCCGGACGCCTCTCGCCGACGTGGCCTGAAGCCGCGCGGTCAGCCGTCGCCTGAGCGAATTGTCGTTTGAAATTAGGCCTTTGCGTTCACTAGTTGCTTGTCCGACTATTGCGGAAATGCGATACGACAGAACGTAAGCGAAACAGATGGCGTTTCGGAGGGGCACCTTCCCTCGCGCCGGTTTCCGGTGCGCAGATTGGGCGGCATGGCGTTCGCAGATGAAGACCGGGTGGCCGCCCTCCTGGCCGAGAACGAAGAGCTGCGTCGCAGGCTCGATGAGCGCGAGTCCGGCGTCCAGCCGGAGCTCGATAGCGCCCGCGACGAGATCGCCGCGCTCAAGCGCACCCTGCATGGCACCGAATCCCGCTACCGCCTGATCGTCGAGAGCGCCGTCGATCACGCCATCATCGTCGCCGACCTCGATGGCGTGATCTCCACCTGGAACGACGCGGCACAGCGGGTCCTCGGCTGGACCGAGGCCGACATGATCGGCCAGCCGATCGCCAGAATCTTCACGCCGGAAGACGTCGAGGCCGGCATCCCCGCCAAGGAGATGCGGCTGTCGCTGGAGCGCGGAAAGGCGCAGGACAATCGCTGGCATCTGCGCTCGGACGGAGGACGCTTCTTCGCCAGCGGCGAAATGATGCCGCTACTGGGCGATGACGACGCGCCGGCCGGCTTCCTCAAGATCCTGCGCGACAAGACCCGCGAAGTCGCCGAACGCGAGGAGTTGGAAGCCAGCCGCGAACGGCTGCGGCTGGCGCTGGAAGCCTCGGATCTCGTCGGCACCTGGGATTGGGACATCCCCGGCGACGTCGTCTATGCCGATGCGCGCTTCACGCGGCTGTTCGGCCTCGACCCCGAACAGGGCGAAAGAGGGCTGCAGCTCCAGGACTTCATCGCCGGCATCCATCCCGAGGACCGCGACCGGGTCGCGGCGGCGATCACCGTCGCGGTCGAGGAATGCGGCAGCTTCGCGCAGGAATACCGGACCGTCGATCTGAACGGCGACAGCCACTGGATTTTCGCCCGGGGCCGTTGCTTCACCGACGCGCAGGGCCGCGCGGTCCGCCTGCCCGGAGCGATCGTCGACCGCACCGTCGAGCGCACACGCGAAATCCGCCAGGCCGCGCTCCTGCGGCTGAGCGACGAACTCGCCCGCAGCGAGGGCGCCAGCAGCGCCACGCTCAAGGCCTTGCAGATCCTTGGCGAGACGCTCGGCGCGTGCCGGGTCGGCTATGCCACGGTCGACCCGCAGGACATGTCCGCCCGCATTCTCGGCGAGTGGACGGACCGGCGCACGCCGCCCCTGTCCGGGCGCTATCCGCTGGCCCATTACGGCCAGCAATTCCTCGACGAGCTGCATTCCGGCATCGTCGTCATCGAGGACACCGCCGACTATTCGCCGATCCCGGAACAGGCGGCGGCCTGGGCCGCCATCCAGGTGCGGTCGCTGGTCAACATCGCCGTCATCGAGAACCAGACGGTCAAGGTTCTGCTCTATCTGCACTCCGGCACGCCGCGCCGCTGGGTCGAGGAAGAGATCGCCTTCATCCGGGAGGTTCTCAACCGGGCCTGGGCCTTCAGCCAGCGCCGGCGCGCCGAGCAGACGCTGATCGAGACCGAGACGCGGCTGCGGCTTGCACAGGAAGCGGCGCAGATCGGCACCTTCGACTTCGACGCCCGCACCGGCGCGCTGGTCTGGGACAATCGGTGCCGGGCGATCTTCGGCCTGTCGCCCGACGTGCCGGTGACCTACGAGACCAGCTTCCTAGAGGGGCTGCATCCCGAGGATCGCGCGCGCATTGCGGCCACGGTCGAACGGGTCCTCGACCCGGCCTCGAACGGGATCTTCGACGTCCTCTACCGCACGATCGGCCACGAGGACGGCGTCGTCCGTCACGTCAAGGCGAACGGCCAGACCATCGTCGAGAACGGAGCGACCACGCGCTTCGTCGGCGCCGTGCGCGACGTCACCGACGAGAAGGAAGCCGAGGAGCGCCAGCTCCTTTTGACCCGGGAATTGCAGCACCGGGTCAAGAACACCCTCGCCATGGTCAATGCGCTGGCCAACCAGACCCTGCGCCGGGCGGCGAACGTTCAGGACGGGCTGGCCGCCTTCTCGGCGCGGCTCATTGCCCTCGGCCATGCCCACGACATCCTGACCCAGACCAGCTGGACCTCGGCCCCGATCGCGGCCATCGTCGACAATTCGCTGAAGACCCATTCGGCCGACGACAACACCCGCATCGTCGCGTCCGGCCCCGATCTTCGGCTGACCGCACGCCAGAGCCTTGCCCTGGCGCTGGGTCTGCACGAGCTGGCGACCAATGCGATCAAATACGGCTCGCTGTCCAACGATACCGGGCGTGTGGCGATCGAATGGGAGCTGGCGCACCAGGCCGGGCAGAAGCATCTCAGCTTCGTCTGGCGCGAAATGGACGGTCCTGTCGTCGAAAAGCCGGCGACCCGGGGCTTCGGTTCGCGCCTGATCGAGCAGGCCATGGCCGCCGAGTTCGGCGGCGAGGTGACCATCGACTACAAGCCTGACGGTCTCGTCTGCACCATCTCTGCCGACATCAGCAGCGACATGGCCGAGGCCGACAGCCCCAACGTCATCTGACGAAGGGCGGCGGACGCAAGGCCGCGCCGCCGCTTCTGCTGATAGGTGAACTGCGTCCGGGATCAGCCGGCGATGTCGATGATCCCGACCTCGCCGCCCTCGCTGCCGAAGGCCAGCCGCTCGCCCTTTGCGTCCCATGCGAGGGTCCGCACCGGGCTGGCGCCACCGCGGCGCAGCAGCGCCTCCTTGGCGTCGGCAAAACGCACCGCCAGCACCATGCCGTCGCCATAGCCGATCGCCATCATGTCCTCGGCCGGGTGACAGGCGACGGCCGTGACCATCGTGTCGCCGCGGGTGCCTAGTTCCAACGGCGCCTTGCCCATCGGCCCGTCCTTGCCGGAGAACGGCCACAGGATCGCCGCCGGTGCGCCGGACGTCGCCAGGAACTTGCCCTTGGCCGACCAGGACCAGTCCTTCACCTTGGAAGGATAGCCGGTCATCCGCATGTGCTTGCCGTCCTCGATCCGCCAGCCATGCAGGGCATTCTCCTGCATGGTGGTGACGAGGAAGCGTCCGTCCGGCGAGAAGTCGACGCCCAGATGGGCGCCCTTCCATTCCAGCGTTGCCGGTGCCGCACCGGTGGCGGGAAAGAACATCGAGGCGCCGTCGTAATGGGCGGTCGCCGCGCGCACCCCCTTGGGGGCGAAGGCGATGTCCTCGACGGTGCGCTCGTGGCGGATTTCCTTCAGCTCCCCGGCGCCGAGCCGCACATAGGCGGTCTTGCCGGAGGCGAAGCCGACCGTGTTCTTCGGTCCGCCGGCCACCGCGTCGACCCATTTGCGACCGATGGAGGCAAGTTCCTCGACCGCGCCGTCGGCGGCAATGGCGAGGACCCGCCCATCCTCGCCGCCGGTCAGAAGACGCGGCGCATAGCGGTCGAGCCGCGCGGTCAGAAGGCCGCCGGCATGGGCTTCCACCGTCCGGTCGCCGCCGGCCGGAAACCGGACCGTACCGTCGGCGACGGCGAAGACCGCCTGGTCCTTCAGAAAGACCGCGGTCTCGACGAAGTCGCCGAAATCATAGGACGCAATGGACGGCATCAGGCATCGGCCCGCTGGCGGGCGGAACAGGCTTCGAACTCCGCCGACAATTCGTCGGCGTCGAGATTGCGACCGATGAACACCAGCCGGCTCTCGCGCTTCTCGTCGTCGCGCCAGGGGCGCTGGTGGTCGCCCTCGACGATCATGTGGACGCCCTGCACGACATAGCGCTCCGGATCGTCCTCGAAGGCAATGATGCCCTTGAGCCGCAGAATGTTCGGACCCTGCTCCTGGGTGAGCGCCTGGATCCAGGGGAAGAATTTCTTCGGATCGAGCGTTGCGCCGCGCAGCGACACCGAGGTCACGGTTACATCGTGCAGCTCGGCGACCTTGCCATGGTGATGATGGCCGTGATCGTGGCCCGCATGGTCGTGACCGGAATGATCGTGCCCGTCGCCGTGGTGATGGTGGTGTCCGTGATCGTGATCATGGCCGCAATCCGGGCCGCAGGTCTCGTCGTGGACGTGCTCCGCTTCCGTCAGGAACTCCGGATCGGCGTCGAGCACGCGCTTCAGATCGAATGCCCCCTGCCCGAGGACGCGCTTCAGGTCGATGCCGGCCCGCTCGGTGCGGTGGATGACGGCGTAGGGGTTGATCGCCCGTACGGTCGCCTCGACGGCAGCCAGTTCGTCCGGCGTCACGAGATCGGTCTTGTTGAGCAGCACCACGTCGGCGAAGGCGATCTGGTCCTCGGCCTCGCGCGAATCCTTCAGCCGCAGCGGCAGGTGCTTGGCATCGACCAGCGCAATCACCGCATCGAGCTGGGTCTTGGAGCGCACGTCCTCGTCCATGAAGAAGGTCTGCGCCACCGGCACCGGGTCGGCGAGGCCCGTGGTCTCGACGATGATCGCGTCGAAGCGGCCCTTGCGCCGGGTCAGCCCTTCCACCACCCGCACGAGATCGCCGCGCACCGTGCAGCACACGCAGCCATTGTTCATCTCGTAGATTTCCTCGTCGGATTCCACGATCAGATCGTTGTCGATGCCGATCTCGCCGAATTCGTTGACGATGACGGCATAGCGTTTGCCGTGGTCTTCCGAGAGGATGCGGTTGAGGAGCGTCGTCTTGCCGGAGCCGAGATAGCCGGTGAGGACGGTCACGGGAATCTGGTCGGGCGTCACGCTGGGCGTATCGGACATGGAAGCTCTCCGTCTTGGGTCGGGCACGATATAGGCGCCACGCGGCGAGAATGCACGGGGGTGGTCAGCGCCCGAAGGCAACTCGCCGCCGGCGGCGGAAATCAGGCGAGCCGCGCCAAGTCGAAGGCGAGGACATCGTCGAGAAACGCGGTGAAGGCGTCGGCCTGATGCGCGGCGATTGCGGCGCCGATCTCGGCTGTCGCCAGCCGGGCATCGCCGACGATGCCGGCCGGGTTGAGGTCCTGGGCCATCCAGCCGAAGCCGATCCGGCCATGGGCCCTCAGATGGGTCGCCGAGCCGCCGAGCTCGTCCTGCAGCGAATCGAAGGCCGCGATCGCCTCCCGCCGGACCATGTCGGGGCGCAGATGCAGCATCAGCGCGGTCTCGACCGCACCGCCATGGATGCCCGAGGCGATCTCTTGCGGGGGCAGCAGGCCGTCGGGGTAGCCGAAGCGCAGCCAGGAGCAGGTCGCGACCAGAAGCCCGTGGCGGCGCCGCAGTTCGAGGGCGGCCGTGTCCATCACCGGCGTGTTGCCGCCATGGGCGTTGACGATCACCAGCCGCCGGAACCCCGCAGCGGCGAGGCTCGCCCCGACCTCGATCAGCGCCGACGTCGCGGTCTGCCACTCATGGCTGAGCGTGCCGGGAAAGGCCGCATGTTCGCAGGACTTGCCGATCCGCAAGGTCGGCAGGAAGGTCACCGGCCGGTCTGCCGGCAGACGCGCGATGACCGCCTCGACCATCGCATCGGCCAGCATCGCGTCTGTTCCGAGCGGCAGGTGCGGTCCGTGCTGCTCGATGGCCGCGATCGGGACCACGGCGACGGCATCGGCCAGACCGACGCCGTCGGCGCTCATCTCCGTCGTTGTCATCTCCTCGTAGCGACGCCGCATCATTCCTCCGCAAGGGTCGACAAGCCACCGCGCAGCGGCCAACAAGGTGGACAACATAGCGGGGCTTCGTCATTTTTGCCCCCGTGAAATCGGATCGGGGTTCCATGGCCAGCAAGAAAACCGGGAAGCGCTCCGTGACGACGCAGTTGAGCCTGGCGGCGCGCGGCGCCCGCACGGCCCTGTCCCAGCGCCTGGCGCTGCTCGACGTCTATCCCGGCCAGGATGCGGTCCTGCTGGCGATCGGCGAGGAAGACGGGATTCCCTGCGCGATCTGGCCGAACGCCTGTCCGTACGCCCGCCCACCATCACCAAGACCGTGACCCGGCTGGCGGCGCAGGGCCTCGTCGAAAAGCGCCTCTCCAACAGCGACGGACGGCAGAATCACGCCCACCTGACCGAACGCGGGGCGGCGCTCGTCGACGCAGTGGGCAAGTCCCGCAAGCGGGTCGAGCGCGATGCGCTGAAGGGATTTTCCAACAAGGAGCGCAAGACCCTGCGCAAGCTCCTCGAACGCGTCACCGCCAATCTCGGCAATGCCGCCGCGGCGCCCGCCGGCTCCAGCTCCGCCGCCGAGGACGATGACTGACGCAACCATTCCGTCCTGCAACGACATCTGCGGGCTTTGCGTGGCGGCCAGTCTGGGCCATAGATCGACTGGGCGTCGGGAGGAGCCCGCGTAAGTGGCGCAAAAGGTCAAACTTTCGACGATTGCCGATTCGCTGGGCCTGTCGACGGCGACAGTCTCGCTGGCGCTGCGCGACAGTCCGCTGGTGGCCGAGGTCACCCGCGAGCGGATCAAATACGCGGCCCGCGAACTCGGCTACATCTACAATCGCCGCGCCGCCTCGCTGCGCACCTCGCGCTCGGGCATCGTCGGTGTCTGCGTCCACGACATCATGAACCCGTTCTTCGGCGAGATCCTGAAATCCGTCGAGAACGAGCTGGATCGCCAGCGCCAGACCTTCATCCTGTGCAATCACCATGACGACCTCGCCAAGCAGCGCTCATTCGTCGACACGCTGCTGCAGCTGGGCGCCGACGGGCTGATCCTGTCGCCGGCGATCGGCACGCCGGCCAGCGACATTCGCCTTCCCGAGGAGAACGACCTGCCGGTCACGCTGATCGCCCGCACGGTCGAGGGCTCGGGCGTCCTCGGCTTTCGCGGCGACGATTCCTACGGCATGGGGCTGGCGGTCGATCATCTGGTCGCCCTCGGCCATCGGCGCATCGCCATGATCGGCGGCACGGCGCTGACCTCCACCGGCCGCGATCGCGAGGCCGGATATCTGGCCGCGCTGGAGCGCGCCGGTATCGAATTCCGCCCCGAATGGCGGATCGAGGGGCCGCGCAACCGTCATTCCGGCTTCGACGCCGCCGCGACCTTCCTTCAGATCGAGAACCGCCCGACGGCCGCGGCCTGTTTCTCCGACCTCGTCGCCCTCGGCTTCATGTACGGCCTGTCGCGGGCCGGGCTGCGTCCCGGCGTCGATATCGCGGTCACCGGCTATGACGACATCGACGAGGCGGCGATCGCCACCCCGCCTTTGTGCACCGTGTCGAATGGCCAGAGCGAGGTCGGCCGCCGCGCCGCCGAAGCGCTGCTGGCCCGTCTGGCCGGCCAGCCCGCCGCCGACGAGACCATCCTCATTACCCCCGAGCTCCGTGTCCGCCAGTCCAGCGACTACAGCTGGCCCGACTGAGCCTGTCCGGGTTTCACCACTCGAACGACAACAAGCAGAAGAGGAAGCCTACATGTCAGACCTGTCCGCCGTTACCATCCTGGTCCCCGGCAAGATGAACCCCGATACGCTGGATACCCTGAAGGCGACGTTCGACGTGGAGCATCTCGCCGGCCGCAAGCTGGAGGATCTGTCGGAGGAGCGCCGCCAGGCGATCCGCGGCATCGCCCAGATGGGCCAGGTGCCGGCCGCGATGATCGACGCGCTTCCGAATCTCGAGCTGATCGCCAATTTCGGCGTCGGCTATGACGGCGTCGATACGGCCCATGCCACGAAGAAGGGCGTCGTCGTCACCAACACGCCGGAGGTCCTCACCGAGGAGGTGGCCGACATCACCCTCGCCCTCGTCCTGATGACGACGCGCGAACTCGGCGCCGCCGAGCGTCACCTGCGCGAGGGCAAGTGGGAGAGCGAGGGCCCGTACCCGCTGACCCAGACGACCCTGCGCGGGCGCACCGCCGGCATCATGGGCCTCGGCCGCATCGGCCTTGCCATTGCCCGCCGCCTCGAAGGCTTCGACGTCAAGATCGAATACCACAACCGGTCGAAGCGCGACGACGTGGCCTATCCCTATCACGCCGACCTCCTGAGCCTGGCGGAGTCCGTCGACACGCTGATCGTGGCGGCCCCCGGCGGCGCGTCCACCGAAAAGGCAGTCAACGCCGAGGTCCTTAAGGCGCTCGGCTCCGACGGTATCCTGGTCAATATCGGCCGCGGCACCACCGTGGACGAGCCGGCGCTGATCGAGGCGCTGGAGAACGGCACGATCCGCGCCGCCGGCCTCGACGTCTTCGAGAAGGAGCCGCATGTCCCCGAGCGGCTGAAGGCGCTGCCGAACACCGTGCTCCTGCCGCATGTCGGCTCGGCCTCGCGCCACACCCGCGCCGAGATGGGCAAGCTGGTCGTCGGCAATCTGGTCGAATGGTTCTCCGGCCGCGCGCCGGTAACCCCGGTCTCCGAATCGGTCGAGGCCGGCATCGCCCGCAAGGGCTGAGCCATGCGGCACCGCACCCGTCGAAGGGTGCGGTGCCGAACCAGACCTGAACACATTCCTAAATTCGCGGGTGGTCATCAACCTTCGCTTAAGGTTGTTCGCATCATAATGGGTCCTGACGAAGAAAAGGGCCCTCCATGAACTTCGCCGCAACCGCTCTTGGCGCCGGAATTGCCGCCGCACTAGTCATCGCGCACATGCAGGGTGCCCTGACGCCTGCGTCCGACGCCTTCACCGGCGCGACCGTCATCGATGCGCGGCTCGATCCCATGACCACGGCCTCCATTGCGCCTGCCGCCAGCGACACGTCGCGTCCGGCCGCGATCCGGCTGATCGACCTGCGCAGCGGCGTGACCTGCAAGATGGCAACGCCCGAGAGCGCGGCGCGACACTTCGCTCCAGCCCCCATCGGCCCCGACTGCGCCGGCTCGCCCGATCTGCAGAATGTCGCCCTCTGGCGCTCCAGCAGCGACGGCTCGCTGGAACTGGCCGACAGCGATGGCCAGACGATCCTCCGCTTCATGCCCGGCGATGGCGTTCTCTACGAATCCATATATCCATCCGAAGCCATGGTGACGATCGTCCGTTCGCGCGGCTGACCAGAACGCGCCTTTTGCGCATTTCCGTCCATTTCGCTCCCTGCTTAGCTCGCCCCGACTGGCCGGGCACACGCAGACGCACACGCGCCAGAGAACGCCCGGCGACAGTTTTTGCTGCAATGCAGCATCCGGCCATTGAACCGGCCTGACCACCCTTCCATTTACCGCACTGGCGAATGGTGATGTGAAGCACGATCCATTGGCCGCAGGAGACCGGCGCGCGCGTGACGATCGAAGGATCGTCCGCCTCGTCCCTCCACGAAGCCATGCAACCATGTCTGAGACCTGAGGTCTCGTTGGTGACGCGGCGCGGCAGCAAAGGATCGAGCCCATGCATATTCCCTCCCCGTCCGACATGGCGGAAGTCACGCGCCTGACCCGCAGCGGCCGCCTGCGCGAGGCGATGGCGCTGCTGCGCAACGGCCAGATGGGTGCAGCCGACACCGCCCGGGCGCCGCAAGCTGCCGATAGCGACACCACCATTCCCGATCCCGGCGATGTCGCCCGATCCATGATGGGCGCAATGTTCGGCAACGCGCCGGACGCCGCGGCGTCGCCTGCGGCCGCACCGGCACAGTCGCGTTTCCGCAGGGCCAGGGCCAAGCCTGCCCAGGACGATCCGCGCTTCCGCACGCGCCGCTACAGCGCCGTCGCCGGCAGGCGCGACTACAAGCTCTATGTTCCTACCAGCCTTCCCACGGGCCCGGTGCCGCTGGTCGTGATGCTGCATGGCTGCACCCAGTCGCCAGACGATTTCGCCGCCGGGACCCGCATGAACGAACTGGCGGAAGAACAGGGCTTCCTCGTCGCCTATCCGGCCCAGTCCAAGGCGGCGAACGTCAAGAAATGCTGGAACTGGTTCTCCGCCGCCGACCAGATGCGCGAACAGGGCGAACCCTCGCTCATCGCCGGCATCACCCGGGAGATCATCGCCGAGCATGCGGTGGATCCGGACCGGGTCTACGTGGCCGGCCTCTCCGCCGGCGGCGCTGCCGCGGCGATCATGGGCGCGGTCTATCCCGAGCTCTACGCGGCCGTCGGCGTCCATTCGGGGCTGCCACGCGGTGCGGCGCGCGACATGGCCTCGGCCTTCGCCGCCATGCAGGGCGCGAATGTCGCGACGGTTCCGGTCTCCGGGCAGGTGGTCCCCACCATCGTCTTCCATGGCGATGGCGACAAGACCGTGCATCCCGCCAATGCCGAGAGTGTCATCGCGCAGGCCAGCGCCGGACACCGCTTCACCCTCACGAACGAGGACGGCCGGGCCGCAGGCGATGTCGCCTGGCAGCGCACGGTGCATACCGACGCCGACGGTCGCGTAGTGCTGGAAAACTGGACGATCAGGGGCGCGGGCCATGCCTGGTCCGGCGGCAGTCCGGCTGGAACCTACACCGACCCGAACGGCCCCGATGCCAGCCGCGAAATGCTGCGGTTCTTCTTGACCCGTTCGGCCTGATCAGCGATCTGCCACGACGGCGCGGCGCATGTCTTGGAGACTGCGCCGTTGCCGTCCCGCAGCGTCGAGATTCTCCGGTGCCAGCCACGCCTCGAAACCGGCCCGCAGCGCCGGCCATTCGCCGTCGAGGATCGAGAACCACGCCGTATCGCGGTTGCGTCCCTTGACGATCATGTGCTGGCGAAAAAGCCCCTCATGGGTGAAGCCGAGCCGCAGCGCGGCGCGCTTGGACGGCGCGTTGCCATCGTCGCATTTCCACTCGAAGCGCCGGTAGCCGAGGTCGTCGAAAACCCGGCCCATCAAAAGGAAGAACGCCTCTGTCGCGGCAACCGTGCGCTTCAACGACGGCGCCAGGCAGATATGGCCGATCTCGATCACGCCGTTCGGCCGGTCCATCCGCATCAGGGCGGCGACGCCCTCGGCCCTCCCGCTCGTCGCCGGCACCAGCGCATGGAACAGCATCTCACCGGACAGATAGGTGCGGTTTGCCCATTCCGAGAATGCCGCCGCGTCCGTGAAGGGCCCGTAGGGCAGGTAGTCGTAGAGGGTTTCGTTGCCCGGCTGGCCATAGGCGGCAAAGAGTTCGCCGAAACGACGGTCGTCGGTGACCGGCTCGACCGTCACCGATCGCCCGACCAGCGGCGTCGTTCCGGGCGCCGCCCGGCTCCCGTAGCCTGAAAGATCGCTCACCGGACGGTCTCCTGATGGCTGCGCTCGCGGATGAACAGCAGCGTGCGGTCGCGGATCGTCTCGTCGTTCAGCGGCAGGGCCGTGGCAAAGGACGTGATCGCCCCGATATGATCGACGCCCGGATAGATGATCTCCGTGGCTTCCCCACCCTGTGCCCGCATCTTCGCAGCCAGCGAGCGGGTGTTCTGCGGATCGACGGTGGTGTCGTCCTCGCCGGCGATCAGCAGCATCGGCGGCTCGTCCCCATCGACGAAGTTCACCGGCTGGCTGGCCGAGCGGGTCTCCTGCGGGAAGATCTGCTTGTAGCGGTCCTCGGTCAGGGGCAGGAAGTCGTAGGGTCCGGCCAGGCCGATGAAGCCGGCGAGCGTCTCGATCGCCGCGCCTTCGCGTGCCAGCCAGTCGCCATTGGTCGCCAAGAGGCCGGCAATCTCCGCTCCCGCCGAATGCCCCATCAGGAAGACCGGGTGGGCCCCGCCCGGCATGCCGTAGGCCCCGCCGCGCACCGTGGCAATCGCCCGCGCCGTGGCCTCGGCGGCGTCCTCGACGAAGCCGGGAAATCGGACATCGGGATAAAGCCGGTAGTCGGGGACGGCGACGATGATGCCGGCGCTGGCCAGCGACTGGCCGACGAAGAGATAGGTTTCCTTGTCCCCCGAATCCCAGCTGCCGCCATAGAAAAAGACGACCAGGGGCGTCGTCTCGGTGACGGCCGCGGGAATGTAGAGGTCGTAGCGGCCGCGCTCGCCGCTGCCATAGGGAATGTTGCTGACGACGCCGTAGCCGTCGCCGCTGGTCGCCGCGTTGAGAACGGCCGCACACCCCGACAGGGCCAGCCCGACCGCAAGCGACAGAAGAATTGCGGCGCGCCGCGGCCAGCGAGACGGCAATACGCGAAGGAACAGGTCATCTCTCATGACGCCGTGATGTAGCGCCGCGCCCGACCGCAGCAATCCTGCCATCGGGTTGAATTGATTGAACTTCCTTAATTCTCGGCAAGATGGGTGCCGATCCGCTCCAGCGAGGCTGCGGCTTCGTTCAGCGTTTCCACGAAACGCGCCCGTTCGGCCTTCAGGCTGTCCTCGTTCTCGCCCGACTGCGCCGCGTTCGCGGCGATGCCTGATTCCAGCTCGGCAATCCGCCGCCTTGCTTCCGCCAGCTCGTCCGTCGCCATGATCGCGGCCATGACGGTCAGCCGCAGATCGCCGATCTGTCCGAAACTGTCGCGCAGTCCGGCAATCTTGCGGTCCACTTCCTTCGCAAGCTCGGTCAGATGGGCTTCCTCGCCATCACCGCAGGCCATGCGATAGGTCTTGTCGTCGATGGTCACGACCACCTGGGGCATGCGACGCTCTCCCGCTTAAGCCGATTTGTGCCGGTCGAGGACGGAGCGCACGCGCTCCATCGCATCGACCAGACGCCGCGAGACGTCCCGATTGGCGCGGTCCAGCCGTTCGCCGCGCGCCAGCGCCGTATCAAGCTCCTTCGCCAGCCGGCCCCGGTCGGCGGTCATGCGCTGGATCTCGACCTCGGCGTCGCGCACGGCGGCCTCCCGCTCACGGCGCAGCTCGACCAGATCGTCCAGACGTTGGATCGCGGTTCGAAGGCGCTGTTGCGCCGCCTCGAAACCCTCAACGGCCGACATGGCTCCATCTCCCTCGCGACCGGCCCCGGCCGGTCCCCAAACGCATTTCCATCATGTTCCGCCGTCCCTTGCCGGCGAATGTCCATGTGGAGCACTAAACCATTGCCGCCAAAAGTGCAGGCGATTTTCGGGCGGTGCAATCTCTTCGTCCCGCGCTTCCGCAGCGTCCCGCCTGGCGAATGGCATCACCCGGCCGGCGCGGCTGCGGCGCGATCTGCGACTTTGCCTTTGTTGACAGCACGATGCCCGTATGATGTTTGCCGCCGGTCTCGGCACCGCCGGAACGCCCAGCTTCCAAGCGCTACCGGAGCAGAACATGACGTCACCCGACACGCACCGCGACATGGCGAATGCCATCCGCTTCCTGTCGGCCGACGCCGTGGAAGCGGCGAATTCCGGCCATCCCGGCCTGCCCATGGGCGCGGCCGACATCGCCACCGTCCTGTTCTCGCGATTCCTGACCTTCGATCCCCGCGCCCCCCACTGGGCCGACCGCGACCGCTTCGTCTTCTCGGCCGGCCACGGCTCGATGCTGCTTTACAGCCTGCTCTATCTGCTCGGCTATGACGGCGTCGGCATCGACGATCTCAAGGCCTTCCGCCAGCTCGGCTCGAAGACCGCCGGCCATCCCGAATACAGGCATTGCGAGGGCATCGAGACGACCACCGGTCCGCTTGGCCAGGGCCTCGGCAACGCTGTCGGCATGGCGCTTGCCGAGCGGATCATGAACGCCCGCTTCGGCGATGCGATCGTCGACCACCGCACCTATGTGCTCGCCGGCGACGGCTGCCTGATGGAGGGCCTAAGTCAGGAATCCATCGCGCTCGCTGGCCATCTGCGCCTGTCGAAGCTGATCGTCTTATGGGACGACAACGGCATCACCATCGATGGCGAGGTCGCCCTGTCGGATTCCACCGACCAGATGGCCCGCTTTGCCGCCTGCAACTGGAACACCCTGCGCTGCGACGGCCACGACCCGGAGGCCATTGCCGAGGCGATCACCGCCGCGCAAGGCAGCGACCGCCCGACCCTGATCGCCTGCAAGACCACCATCGGCCACGGTGCGCCGACCAAGGCCGGCAGCGCCAAGGCCCATGGCGCGCCGCTCGGCGCCGACGAGATCGCCCAGATGCGCGAGGCGCTCGGCTGGGAGCACGCGCCGTTCGAGATTCCCGCCGCGATCCTCGATCGCTGGCGCCTCGCCGGCCTGCGCTCGTCGACCCACCGCAAGGAATGGGAGCGTCGCTTCGCCGAGATCGACGCCGAGACCCGTGGCGAGTTCGAGCGCCGGGTCCGCGGCGACCTGCCCAGCGGCTTCACCCAGGCGCTGCAGCGCTGCAAGCGACGCTTCAACGAGGAGCGGCCGGAGATCGCCACCCGCAAGGCCTCGGAGCTGGCGCTTGAGGTCCTCAACGCCGTCGTCGTCGAGACCATCGGCGGCTCGGCCGACCTCACCGGGTCCAACAACACCCGCACCAGCCAGACCGATGCGATCGTGCCCGGCGACTATGCCGGCCGCTACGTCCATTACGGCATCCGCGAACACGGCATGGCCGCCGCGATGAACGGCCTCGCCCTGCATGGCGGCATCATCCCCTATGGCGGCACCTTCCTCGTCTTCTCCGACTATGCCCGCGGCGCCATGCGCCTGTCGGCGCTGATGGGCCTGCGGGTCGTCTATGTGCTGACCCATGATTCCATCGGTCTTGGCGAGGACGGTCCGACCCATCAGCCGGTCGAGCATTTGGCCTCGCTGCGCGCCATGCCGAACATGCAGGTCTTCCGCCCGGCTGACGCGGTGGAAACGCTGGAATGCTGGCAGCTGGCGCTGGAATCGCGCGATGCGCCGTCGGTGCTCGCCCTCAGCCGCCAGAACCTGCCGACCCTCCGGCTCGACCAGCACGACGAGAACAAGAGCGCCCGCGGCGCCTACGAGATCAGCTCCACCTCGGGCGATGCCGAGGTCACGATCTATGCCACCGGCTCGGAGGTCCAGATCGCGCTGGCCGCCAGCACCATCCTGGAAGCAGACGGCATCCCCACCCGCGTCGTCTCCGTCCCCTGCTTCGAGCTGTTCGACAGGCAGAGCCCGGAATATCGCAGCGCCATCCTCGACAATGGCGGCCTGAAGGTCGCCATCGAGGCCGGCGTGCGGCAGGGCTGGGATCATTTCGTCGGCCGCAACGGCATCTTCATCGGCATGGACGGCTTCGGCGCCTCGGGCCCCGCGTCCGAGCTCTACGAGCATTTCGGCATCACCACCGAGGCGGTGGTCGCGGCCGTGCGGGCGCGCCTGGCCCCGGAGCCCGAGGAAAGCTGACGCTTTCCGTCATCACGGAAAGTCATCCGGACCATAAGAATTGCTGACCGCCGGCAATATTGATCCCGGCCGCCCGCTTCTGTAGAGGCCATGGCGAACGAGATGCCCGGCGGGTACGGCCGCGCGCCACCACAGGAGACGGATCATGACAGTTCGCGTTGCAATCAATGGCTTCGGCCGCATCGGCCGCAATGTGCTGCGTGCCATCATCGAATCCGGCCGCACCGACATCGAGGTCGTCGGCATCAACGATCTCGGCCCGGTCGAGACCAATGCGCATCTGATCCGCTTCGACAGCGTCCATGGCCGCTTCCCGGGTACCGTCACGGTCGACGGCAACACCATCGACGTCGGCCGCGGTCCGATCCGCGTGACCGCCGAGCGCGACCCGAAGAACCTGCCCTGGAAGGAACTCGGCGTCGACATCGCCCTCGAGTGCACCGGCATCTTCACCGATCCGGCCAAGGCCTCGGCCCATCTGGAGGCCGGCGCGAAGAAGGTGCTGATCTCCGGGCCTCTCTCCGGCACGGCCGGCGCCGAGAAGACCATCGTCTATGGCGTCAACCACGACACGCTGACCGCCGACGACACGATCGTCTCCAACGCCTCCTGCACGACCAACTGCCTGGCCCCGGTCGCCAAGGTCCTCAACGACGCCATCGGCATCGACAAGGGCTTCATGACGACGATCCATTCCTATACCGGCGACCAGCCGACGCTCGACACCATGCACAAGGATCTCTACCGGGGCCGCGCCGCCGCCCTGTCGATGATCCCGACCTCGACCGGTGCCGCCAAGGCCGTCGCGCTGGTGATGCCCGAGCTCAAGGGTCGCCTCGACGGCGTCGCCATCCGCGTCCCGACCCCCAACGTCTCGGTCGTCGACTTCAACTTCATCGCCAAGCGCGAGACCACCGTCGAGGAAGTGCAGAACGCCATCCGCACCGCCGCCGACGGCCCGCTGAAGAACATCCTCGGCTACACCGACGCCCCGAACGTGTCGTGCGACTTCAACCACGACCCGCATTCCTCGGTCTTCCACATGGACCAGACCAAGGTCATGGACGGCACCTTCGTGCGCATCCTGTCCTGGTACGACAATGAATGGGGCTTCTCCAACCGCATGTCCGACACCGCCATCGCGCTCGCCAACGCGGGCTGAGCGAGGCGGGTCGCGACCGACGATGAGTGTGCGGGGCTGTCCTGACGGGCGGCCCCGCTTCACGTCCCGGCTTGGCCCGTCCGGTGTCGTACAGGCAGCCGGAGCAGCGCGAACGGGACGGATTCGCGGCGGATATATTACTCTTGCTTGCATGTTTCTGCGCGCATCTGCGCAATTAAGCAGCAATGGCGCGGATTTATACTATTCAGGGCGGGCGACTTAACCACGGATGTGGGAAACCAAGTTTTCCGTTGACGCCACAGCCGACCGCCGTATGGTGCGCGGCCAGCTACGGAATTCCGGATCGGCGCGGAGGTTGCGCACCGGATGTCATTGCTCGCGAAAGTGGGTTTCGTAGACGACA
This sequence comes from Aurantimonas sp. DM33-3, assembly GCF_014334315.1. Classification (NCBI taxonomy): domain Bacteria; kingdom Pseudomonadati; phylum Pseudomonadota; class Alphaproteobacteria; order Hyphomicrobiales; family Aurantimonadaceae; genus Aurantimonas; species Aurantimonas sp. DM33-3. The sequence goes on from NZ_JACSGS010000003.1 coordinate 310,472, forward strand.
CAAGACGCTCAGGGAGAAGCAACTTGCTCAATACAACTATTAAGGCCCTTCTGACCGGCGCGGCATTTGCCGTTCTGTCCACGGGCGCCATGGCGCAGGAAGTCGCGCTGAAGTTCCAGTCGAGCGATCCGGCCGGCGATGCGAACTACCAGCTCTACAAGGAATGGGCTGACGGCGTCAGCGAGGAGACGGGTGGCAAGGTCTCCATCGAGCTCCTGCCGGTCGGCGCAGTCGTCGACTTCCAGGAAACCCTCGACGCGGTCGGCGCCGGCATCCTCGACGGCCACATCACCGACACCTCCTATTTCGCTGGCAAGGACGCGGCCTTCGGCCTGATCGCCAACCCGGTCGGCGCATGGTCGGACCCGCAGCAGATGCTGAAGTTCCTCAACGAGGGCGGCGGCAAGGAGCTGATGAACGAGCTGGTCGAGCCCTATGGCACGCACTTCTTCGGCGGCACCACCCCGGGCCTGGAAGCCTTCGTCTCGTCGGTCCCGCTCGAGGGCGTCGATGACCTGAAGGGTCTGAAGCTGCGCGCTCCGGCCGGTCTCGTCCAGAACATCTTCGCGGCCGCTGGCGCCTCGCCGGTGAACCTGCCGACCTCGGAAGTCTTCACCGCCCTCGACAAGGGCGTCGTCGACGCGGCCGACTACAGCGTCTTCCACGTCAACCAGGCGCAGGGCCTCAACGAGATCGCCAAGCACCCGGTCTTCCCGGGCTTCCACTCCATGCCGCTCATCGAGTTCTCGATGAACAAGCAGAAGTGGGATGCGCTGTCCGAGGACGTCCAGAAGACCCTCGAGGAATCGGTCGTCGAGCTGGCACAGCGCCAGAACGCCGCGCTGGCTGACAAGAACAGCAAGGCTGTCGAGGAAGCCAAGGCGCAGGGCGCCACGATCCACGACTGGTCCGACGAGGAGCGTGCCAAGTTCCGCAAGATCGCCATCGGCGAGTGGGAGAAGCAGGCCAGCCAGTCCGAGAACGCGCAGAAGGTGTACGACACCCTGACGACGTATCTCGAGAAGGAAGGCCTTCTCGCCGCACAGTAAGCAGACCGAGTATGACCGGCGGACGGGGCAGCGCGCCCCGTCCGCCTTTTTTTCCTCACCAAGGACGATCCGAGCATGACTCGTGACCCCATTGCCGTGGACGGACGCGATCCGGACCTCAGCGCCACCAGCGAAGGCACCGGAGACACCACGCCCGAGGCGGGCTTTCTCGGGCGCAGCGTCGAGCGAGTCGGCATTATCTTTGCCGCAGCCATCGTCCTTGCGGCGGCCATTCTGCTGTTCGAAATCTTCATGCGCTACGCGCTCGACAGCCCCACCAACTGGGTGCACGAGCTGAGCATCTTCCTGTGCGCCATCGCCTTCATCTACGGCGGCCTGTTCTGCGCCGCCCGCGACAGCCACATCCGTGTCGTGCTGATCTATGACGCGCTCGGCCCCCGCCTGCGCACCATCTTCGACGTGATCATCTACGTCATCAGCGCGATCTCGGCGGCCTTCTTCGCCTGGGCCTCCTGGCTCATGGTCAAGGGTTCGTTCTGGACCCCGAGCGGCGCTTTCCACATGGAAGGCACCGGGTCCGCCTGGAACCCGCCGACCCCCGCCCTTCTGAAGGGCTTTCTGTTCATCGTCATGATCATTCTGGCCGTCCAGTTCGTGGTGCTGGCCGTCAATCATGCTCGTCGCGCACGGCGCGGTTCCAAGCAGGACGCATAAATGGCCGAAATTCTCGACCTCGGCATCAATCTCAAGGCGCTTGGCATCGGCTACGGCACCCTGGTGATGTTCCTCATGCTGTTCGGGTTGCTCCTGACCGGCATGCCGCTCGCCTTCGTCACGCTTCTCGTGGCGCTGATCTTCGCTCTCGGCTGGTTCGGTCCGATGGCGGTGCCGCTGATCACCAGCCGGGTGTTCAGCTTCGTCTCGTCCTTCATCTTCGTCTCGGTGCCGATGTTCGTGCTGATGGCGGCGATCCTCGATCGATCCGGCATTGCGCGCGACCTGTTCGACGCCATGAAGCTGATCTCCAACCGCATTCGCGGCGGCGTGGCGATCCAGACCATCTTCGTGGCCGTCATCCTGGCGGCGATGAGCGGCATCATCGGCGGCGAGATCGTGCTGCTGGGTCTTCTGGCTCTGCCGCAGATGTTGCGCCTGGGCTACGACCGCAGCCTGTCGATCGGTGTCGTCTGCGCCGGCGGCGCGCTCGGGACGATGATCCCGCCGTCGATCGTCCTGATCGTCTACGGCCTTGCGGCCAACGTCTCGATCGGCGCGCTGTTCACCGCGTCCTTCCTGCCGGGCGTGATGCTGGCCAGCTTCTACGTGCTGTACATCCTGTTCCGGGCGTATTTCACCACGGGCGCGGTGCCGGATCCCGATCCGGAGATCATCCCGCTGTCGCAGAAGATCTCGCTGCTCAAGGGCCTGATCCTGCCGCTTCTGGTCGTCACCTTCGTGCTCGGCTCGATCTATGGCGGCATCGCCTCGGTCACCGAAGCTTCGGCCATCGGCGTCGGCGGCGTGCTTCTGGCCACTATCGTGCGCGGCGAGTTCACCTTCGAACTGCTGCGCGGCGCGGCCATGCAGACGCTGGCCACCGTCGGCATGATCGTCTGGATCGGCATCGGCGCCAGCGCCATCGTCGGCGTGTTCAATCTGATGGGCGGCATCGACTTCGTGTCGTCGCTGATCATCGGCATCTCGGACGAGCCGCTCTACGTGCTCCTGTTCATGATGCTGATCCTGTTCGTGCTCGGCATGTTCCTCGATTGGGTCGGCATCGCGCTGCTGACCCTGCCGATCTTCGTGCCGATCATCGTCGAGCTGGGCTACGATCCGATCTGGTTCGGTGTCCTGTTCTGCATGAACATGCAGGTGTCGTTCCTGTCGCCGCCCTTCGGCCCGGCCGCCTTCTATCTGAAGAGCGTCGCGCCGCCGGAGATCTCGCTCGGCGACATCTTCAAGGCCCTGCTGCCGTTCATCGCGCTGCAGATCCTGGCGCTTGCCGTGCTGATCATGTTCCCGGGCATCACCGGGCGCTAGACCACAGCACAGGCCTGCAAGGCATCGAGGCCGGTCCGCCATCTTGGCGGGCCGGCCTTTTTCATGTGACGGCAACCATGTTCGCCGAACCCGGCGCCCATCCGGCACGCTGCCGCAGATTTTCGGCGCCACGGGGCGCGTCCGAGTGGATACCGGCGGCGGGCCGGCTATATGCTGGGTCTCGTGGCCCTTCGGCCGCCGACGGCGCGGCGTTCAGCCCGGAGGCGGCGCGCGGGCTCAGCCTCGTGAGAAGGACTGCCGATCCCGCCGATGCTCGAATCGCTCTACCTCGTCATCCTCGTCGGCACCGTCCTCATCCTGCTGGCCGCGTTTTCCAGCCTCCTCGCCTTCCGCTTCGGCGCGCCCCTCCTACTCCTGTTCCTGTCGATCGGTCTTCTGACCGGCGTCGACGGGCTGGGCATCGACTTCGACAATGCCGACCTCGCCTATTTCGTTGGCACGCTGGCGCTGGCGATCATCCTGTTCGATTCCGGTTTCGGCACGTCCCTGCAATCCTTCCGCCAGGCTGCGGTGCCGGCGGTCATGCTGGCGACGGTCGGCGTCCTCATCACCGCGATCCTGTTCGGTTTCGCGGCATCTTGGCTGCTGGGTCTCCCGATCCTCGAAGGCATGCTGCTCGGTGCCATCGTCGGCTCGACCGACGCGGCGGCCGTGTTCTTCCTGCTGCGCGTCGGTGGCATCACCATCCGCGAGCGCGTCCGCTCGCTGCTGGAGATCGAATCCGGCACCAACGATCCGATGGCGATCTTCCTGACCATCGCGCTCGTCGAGCTGCTGTCGTCGGGCACGGGACTGGACGAACTCGGCGCAGACGTCTTTCTCGGCTTCGTGCGCCAGATGGGCCTCGGCGTGGCCTTCGGCTTTGCCGGTGGCTGGCTGATCCGCACGCTGGTCTCGAAGCTGGCGATCGATCGCGGTCTCCTGCCGATCTTCACCCTCGCCCTCGCCATGCTGGTCTTCGCCGCCACGGGCGCCGTCGACGGCTCGGGCTTCCTGGCCGTCTATATCGCCGGTCTCTATGCGGCCAATAGCGGCCTGCGCAGCGCCCCCAGCCTCAAGCGCTTCCAGGACGGGCTGACCTGGCTTGCGCAGATCGTCATGTTCCTGATCCTCGGCCTGCTGGCGACGCCGTCGGAGTTCGGCGCCATCCTCCTGCCGGCCATCGCGCTGGCGGCCTTCCTGATCTTCGTCGCCCGGCCCTTCGCGGTCTGGCTGTGTCTCCTGCCCTTCGATTTCCAGCGCCGCGAAGGCGCCTTCATCTCCTGGGTCGGCCTGCGGGGCGCGGTCTCGATCCTGCTCGCCATCGTGCCGCTGATCGGCGGCCTCGACGAGGCGCGGCTGTTCTTCAACACCGCCTTCATCATCGTCCTCGCCTCGCTGCTCGTGCAGGGCTGGACGCTGGGCCTCGTCGCCCGCCGCCTCGGCCTCGTCGTGCCGCCGCGGATCGGGCCGATCGAGAAGGTCGAGCTCGAACTGCCCGGCACCGCCAATCATGAGCTCCTCTCCTACCGGGTGGTCCCCGACAGCCCGGTGGCCCGCGGCGAGCGCATTCCGCGCTGGGCCCGCCCCTCGCTGGTCATTCGCGACGGCCAGTCCATGCGCTATCAATATGCCGGGCGGCTGCGGGCCGGCGACTACGTCTATCTCTTCATCTCCCAGCGCTATCCGCCGCTGCTCGACCGGCTCTTCGCCAGCCCCGCGCGGGTGAGCCCGGACGATGCCGAGTTCTTCGGCGAGTTCACCGTCGATCCCGCCTCGCCGGCCAGCGGCCTTGCCGTCGCCTATGGTGCCCGCGTGTCGGACGCCGAGGCGGATCTGTCGATCTCGCAGATGATGATCGCGCGCCTCGGGGGCCGCGCCGAATATGGCGACCGGGTCACGGTGCGGCCGGTGGAACTGATCGTCCGGGAGGTCGGCGTCGACGGCAACGTCGTCAGTGCCGGGCTGTCGCTGGAGCCGGAGGGCGGACGCGGCGGCCAGATCCCGCTCTTCCTCAATCTCCGCGATCTCTTGGCACTGGCGCACAAGGTGCTGGGCCGACGCAAGGCGGACTGAGGCTTAGGGGCGAAAACCGGCCGCCAGCGCGCCAACGCCGTTGCCCTCGCTCGGCCTCCCGCGCTACATCGCCTTCGGCGCCTGCGGCTCCGCCCGGGCGCTTTCGACGGGGCACCCGCTTATCGACGGGACGCGGACGGTCCGCCAGGATCGCCGGCGTCCTTCTGGCCTGATCCGGCGCCCCTCGGCGTGTTTCCATGAGGAGAACCACCATGACGCAGTTCAAGACGCTCGACGATGCCGACGTCACCGGCAAGCGCGTATTGCTGCGGGTCGACCTGAACGTGCCGATCAAGGATGGCGAGGTCGGCGACCGCACCCGCATCGAGCGAATCCTGCCGACCATCCGCGAGATCGCCGACAAGGGTGGCCGCGTCATCCTTCTCGCCCATTTCGGTCGCCCCAAGGGACAGCCGAACCCGGAGATGTCGCTGGAGCCGCTGGCACCCGTCCTGTCGCAGATGCTCGGGATGCCGGTCGGCTTTGCCGATGATTGCGTCGGCCCCGTCGCTGCCGGCATCGTCGCGGCCTTGAAGGACGGCAATGTCGTTCTCCTCGAGAACACCCGCTTCCATGCGGGCGAGGAGAAGAACGACGAGGAATTCGCCAGCCAGCTCGCCTCGCTCGGCGACATCTTCGTCAACGACGCCTTCTCCGCCGCCCATCGCGCCCATGCCTCGACCGAGGGCCTGGCCCGCCATCTGCCATCCTATGCCGGCCGCACCATGCAGGTCGAGCTGGAAGCGCTGGAAAAGGGCCTCGGCAATCCCGAGCGTCCGGTGGTGGCCGTGGTCGGCGGCGCCAAGGTCTCGACCAAGATCGACCTCCTGAGCAATCTCGTGACGCGTGTCGATGCGCTGGTCATCGGGGGCGGCATGGCCAACACCTTCCTCGCAGCGCAGGGGATCGATGTCGGCAAATCGCTCTGCGAGCATGATCTGGCCGACACCGCCCGGTCGATCCTGGACGCGGCGAAGACCGCCGGCTGCGAGATCGTCCTGCCGGTGGATGCGGTCGTCGCCCGCGAGTTCAAGGCCGGCGCCGCCAACGAGACCGTCGCCGTCGATGCCGTTCCCGCCGATGCGATGATCCTCGATGCCGGGCCGAAGACCGTCGAACTGGTCTCCGGCTGGCTCGACAAGGCGAAGACGCTGGTCTGGAACGGCCCGCTCGGCGCCTTCGAGATCGAGCCTTTCGACGCCGCCACCATGGCCGCTGCCCGCCATGCCGCCCGTCGCACGAAGGCCGGCGACCTCGTCTCCGTCGCCGGCGGCGGCGATACTGTCGCGGCGCTCAACCAGGCCGGTGTCGCCGACGATTTCACCTATGTCTCGACCGCCGGCGGCGCCTTCCTGGAATGGATGGAAGGCAAGCCCCTGCCCGGCGTCGAGGTGCTGAAGGCCTGATCCGAACCTCGCCGCGGCGGTAAGCCGTTGCGGCGGGTCCGTCTCGGACCGATCCCCACCCCGTTATCGATTTCACAACACGACGGAGCCGCCGCATGGCCATTGGCGACGCCTTCCTCTCCTGGCTCCTGTTTCCCGTCTATGTCTGGCAGGGCCTCGGCGTGCGCCGGCGCGTCGAGCGCATGGTGCCGCCGGCCGGCCGCCACAGCGGTCTCTGCGGAACGTCCTCCGGGACAGACGCCCCGATGCGCCTGCTGGTCATCGGCGACAGCTCGGCCGCCGGTGTGGGTGTGGACGTGATCGAGGACAGCCTTGCGCCGAAACTTGCCGAACGGCTCTACGCCCTGTCCGGCCGGGATGTCTTCTGGCGCGCCGCCGGCTCCAATTCCGCCGTCTCGGCGGACGTCCGCGATCACGTGGTGCCGCATCTGGATGAGCCCTTCACCCATATCGTCCTGATGATCGGCACCAACGATGCCAAGAACTTCCACGGCGCCCTGCGCTTCAAGAAGGCGTTCGGCACGCTGCTCTACGCCCTCAAGGCCAAATGGCCGGACGCTCGGATCGTCTGGTCGCCGCCCGTCGATTTCGAGAGGGTCCCGGCGCTGCCACGCGGCCTTGCCACGGTGCTGGAACTGCGCGCCCGCATCGTGCGCCGCATGGGCGCGCGGCTCTGCGCCGAGCGCGGCGCCATCTCGGCCACCACCCTGCCCCGCGTCGAACCCGCCGGCTTCTCGCGCGACGGCTTCCATGCCTCGATCGAGGGCTACGCCTATGTGGCCAACCATCTGGTGACCTATGTCGTCGGCGATGCGGCCGCGTGGAGCTCCGGTTCATCCGAGACCGCGTCGGACTGAACGGCCGATCCCGCCGTCAAGAGGGCGCGCGCTGCCCTGCGCGACCGGTCCTGCCCTCAGGCATCGACGTTCGCGGGTCGCGGCCCGGCATGCTCTTCCAGCTTCTCCATGGTCAGGATCACCCGCAGGCCTTCCGGGCTGATCTGTCGCTGGATACCTGCATTCAGGCGGCTGGCCATGGCGTCGAGCATGACCGAGCCGAAGCCGGTATGCTGCGCCTGATCGACATCGTCGCCCGTCGGGGGCTCGGTCGGCGTTTCCGCCCACACCATCCGCACCGCGCCATCGCCGGCCGCCGACCAGCGAACCTCCAGGACGCCGCCGCTCCCGCGCAGCGCACCGTATTTCGCCGCATTGGTCGCCAGTTCGTAGAGGATCAGGCCAAGCGGGGTGACGGAGGACGAGGAAACCGTCACCGGGTCGCCCTCGATGGTCAGCTTCACCTCGTCGATCCCCGCATAGGGCTTCAGAACGCTCGTCACGATCCCGGCGAGCTGCGTTTCGCGGGCGCTCTGCGTGTCGGCATGGGCCCGGGCCAGCGCGTTGATCCGCCCGCGCGCCTCGTCCGCCGCCTCCATGGGCGTCGTGGCATGCTTGGCCGCCAGCGTGACCAGCGAGGCGGTGATGGCGAAGAGGTTCTTCACCCGGTGATCGAGCTCGTGGGTCAGCATCTCGGCATTGCCATGGGCCTTTTCGAGCCCGCGATTGGCCACTTCCAGTTCCTCGGTGCGCTCCTCGACCCGCCGCTCCAGCACACGGCCCGCCTCGCGCAGCTGTTCGGTCAGCGTCTCGTTTTCGCGCCGATAGTCCCGTAGCCAGCTCGTCGCCCGGCGCATCGCCTGTCGGGTGCCGGCCAGTTCCTTGGTCCACATGGACGGCAGCGGAATATCCCCGAAATCACCCTCCGAGATGCGCTCCGCCTGGGACGCCAGGGCGCCGAGCGGCCGCGTCAGGGCCCGTGCCAGGAGCACGCCAAGCAGCGCGGTCAGCGCCGCCACGCCCGCGACCACCGCAATTCCGATGTTGCGGACGCTGTGGATCGGTCCGAGAATGTCGCTCTCCGGCAGGTAGGTGACGACCGCCCAGGGGGTCCGCGACCCGGCCAGCCGTTTGACCGCGCCACGCCAGTTCTCCCCGTTGGCCTCGAAGCGGGTCAGCCGCGTCTCGCCCGGTTTCACGCTGGCGAGCCCGCCTGGCAGGGTGCTGACCGCCTGGGCCAGTGCCGGATCGTCGATTTCCCAGACCCGGGCGAAGCGCTGCCCGCCGGAGACGTCCTCGGCCAGCAGGAAGGACGAGTCGCGGTGGGCGATCACTTCGCCCGACTGCGAGACGATTGCAGCCGACCCGCGCTCGCCGATCCTCAGCCCGTCCAGGAATTTCGACAGCGCATGGATCTCGATGTCGATGCCGACCGCGCCGCGCATGCCCAGCCGATCGTCCGCCCGCACCGGCGTTGCGACCGTGATCCCCGGCCGCTGCGACGAGAAGAAGATGTAGGGATCCGTCCAGACCACCTCCCGACTCATCGACGCCTTCACGTACCAGGGCCGCGTGCGCGGATCGTAGGTATCGGCATCGTCGCGACGCCGAGATACCGGCCGCAGATCCTCCGTCAGATAGACCAGCTCCACGGTCCGGGTGGGCTGCGTCGCGATTCGCTTCACCCGGTACTGGGCGCCCTCCACGGTGGTGTCGCGGCTGACATAGATGAACGAGCCATCGGCGGCGCCGTAGAAGATGCCGGCGAAATCGATACGCGATCGCAGGATTTCGTAGAAATAGCGCTCCAGCGCCGGGCGGTCCGCCGTGCCCAGCACCGGGCTTTCGGCCAGACGCTGCGACAGTGCCGCGGCATCGTCCGCCGGATTGAGGAAGTTCTGCGTGAAGGTGGTGGTGTCGTCCGCGACCCGCTGCGTCAGCTGTTCGGCATAGGACAGGAGTACGTTCTGCGACGCGAAATAAGTCAGCGCCAGGATCGCCAGCAGGGCAACGACCTGCAGCGCGACGAGCGTCGACGTCAAAACCGTTCGAAAGGACCACATGCCGTCTTGTCCTCCCCACCCCAATGGCAGGACGGAGCGAGTGTGACCGCACCGGCCGCGATCTACAACCCGGTGGCCTGCCGGACATGACGGCATCCTGACGGACGCGCCGCCCCGGAAGCGCTGGCACGAAGTGCAGCCCGAGCAGCACCGGACCTCGTCGAAGACAAGCGGATGACCCCGCGCCGGTCAGGGCGAGAACACGGACGCTAAGTCGATGATATGGAACCTCTATCGCGCCCGGTCCGATAGTCATCGAAAAGATACGAATATCGCGGCGCGTGGACAAGGTGATATCGCATCAGCAAATTTTCAGAGCGCTGCGGAGCCCCGGATGCATCTGCGAAGATTGCGATCGCGGATAAATTTGCGGGAAGCCGATGAATGGTTCGCGATCAATCGCTTATCGATGACGCGGGCCGGATATTACTCGCTGAACGGACATCGTTTCGCGCCACAGCGGTTATAACCATTTGCGTCCCGTGGTATGTGCAGTGCGTCATGGCACCGCAATCGACAGGAGACGACATTTGCACGATTCCGTCAGCACGATTCATGCCTCGCACGCCCTTGATGGCGATCCGGACAAGCTGAACGATTATTACGCCGACTGGGCCGGCCGCTACGACAAGGATGTCGGCGACCAGGACTATGGTTGTCCGCGCGTCGTCGCCTCGACTGCCTTGCTGGTGGCCGAGGCCTATCTCAACAAGGCACCCGGCGAGGTGTCGGTTCTCGACGCCGGCTGCGGGACCGGCCTTGCCGGCGAGGAACTGCGCAAGCGCGGCTTTCGCCACGTCGATGGCTTCGACCTGTCCAACGAGATGGTCGACATCGCGGCGAAGACCGGCGTCTACGGCAAGCTCGCCGGCGGCATCGACCTCAACGAGGATCACGAGAACCCGTTCGAGCAGCAATACGACATCATCGTCTGCGCCGGCGTCTTCACCCTCGGCCATGTCGAACCCCGAGCCCTGACCCGGATGGCCCGTTATCTCAAGGCCGACGGCCTGATGGTGATCTCGACCCGCAACAGCTATCTCGACGCGTCCGACTACGCCGCCGTCAGCAGGGAGTTGGAGGAGGAGGGCCTCGTCAGGCTGGTGATGGAGATCCCCAACGCCCGCTACATCGCCGAGGAGGGCGCGCATTACTGGATCTACGGCCGCGGCCCGCGGGCCTGAGGCGGTCGGACGAACTGAACGGCATGGGGGCGCCCGGCACTGACCGGAGCGCCCTTTTTCTTCAGGTCCCAGCCCGGTCTCCCCGCGCAAGACCGCCCTATTCGGCCTCGTCCTCGTAGCCGACGAGGTGCAGCGGCCGGGCCCGCGTCTGGCGCAGTTCGCACCAGCGCACCAACGCCTCCTCGCGGCCATGGGTCACCCAGACCTCCTGCGGTCTGATTTCGTCGATCGTCTCGGTCAACTCGTCCCAGTCGCAATGGTCCGAGATGATCAGCGGCAGTTCCACGCCGCGCTGCCGGGCGCGCTGGCGCACCCGCATCCAGCCCGACGCAAAGCACGAGACCGGATCGGGAAACCGCCGGGCCCATTTGTCCGCGAAGGCCGAGGGCGGCCCCACCACCACCGTCCCGGCAAAGGCCGCCTTCGCCGTGCCCGCCTTGGCGTCGACGGTGGCGGGGCGCAATTCACCGAGATCGATGCCCTCGCTCTGGTAGAAGTCGCAGAGCTTCTTCAGCGCGCCGTGAATGTAGATCGGGGCGTCATAGCCCGCATCGCGCAGATGTTTGATCACCCGCTGCGCCTTGCCCAGCGCATAGGCGCCGACCAGATGCGCGCGCTCGGGAAACTGCGCCACGGAGGTCAGCAGCTTGTCCACCTCCCCCGCCGTGTCCGGATGCCGAAACACCGGCAAGGCGAAGGTCGCCTCGGTGATGAAGACGTCGCAGGGCACCGGCTCGAAGCCGGCGCAGGTCGGATCGGCCCGCCGCTTGTAGTCGCCGGACGCCACGATGGTCAGCCCCTTGTGGGACACTGCGATCTGCGCCGAACCCAGCACATGACCGGCCGGGTGAAACGTCACGTCGACATCGCGGATGCGGACCGTCTCGCCGATCGCCGCCTCCTGCCGTTCGACGCAGAACTCCTCGCCGTAACGCACGGCCATGATCGCCAGGGTCTGGCGGGTCGCCATGACCTTGGTGTGGCCGGAGCGGGCATGGTCGGCATGGCCATGGGTGATCAGGGCCCGCTCGACCGGGCGAACCGGATCGATGAAGAAATCGCCTGGCGGACAGTAGAGCCCTTCCGGCGTCGGTCGCAGCAATTCGTCGGGACGCATGCGAAATTCCTCGTGGCGATGCTGCGGGGTCGGCTGCGCCGGCAAAGCCAAATCGCCGGGCGTGCATCGTGGTTCCTTTCGCAGCGCAACAGATTATGCTGGAAGCAGCGATCCGCCACCATTCGAGTCCGACCGATGCTGACCATCATTCCCGAATCCGACGCCGTCATCGCCTTCGAGATCGACGGGCGCATCGACAAGGACGACGTCGAACGCGTCATCGCCGTCGTCGACACCAAGCTCGCCGAACGGCCCGGCGCGCTGTCGATCCTCGTCATCGTGCGCGAGGTCGGCATGTTCACCCCGGCGGCGATCGCCCGCGACCTGCAATATTCCCTCGGTCGCTTCCGCGACCTGTCGCGCTTCCGCCGTGTCGCGGTGGTGACCGACAAGAGCTGGGTGCGCTCGCTGGTCGGGCTGCAGGATCTCGCCTTGCCCATGGTCGACATCAAGGCCTTTGCCCTTGCGGACGATGACATCGCCCGTCTCTGGGTGAAGAACGGCAACCCCGCGGCGACCTTCTGAGCCATGACCTCGGGTTTCGGACGCTGGTCGGCAACGGCCACCCACCATTCGCCGCTCGAGGATGCGCAGGGCATCCTCACCGGCGCCCTCATGGTCACGATCGGCCTGTCGATCCTGGCCCATCTCGGCTTCGTCACCGGCGGCACGGCCGGCCTGGCGCTGATCGTCTCCTACGCCACCGGCTGGAATGTCGGTATCGTGTTCTTCCTGATCAATCTGCCCTTCTACGGCCTGGCGATCACCCGCCTCGGCTGGGCCTTCACCATCAAGACCTTCCTCGCCGTCGCCTGCCTGTCCGTACTGACGGCGTTGCAGCCGGAATATTTCACGCTCGGCGCGGTGAACCCGCTGGTCGGTGCGGTGCTGGGCGGCGTCCTGATCGGCTACGGGCTTCTCGCCCTCTACCGTCACCGGGCCAGCCTTGGCGGCGTCGGCATCCTGGCGATCTACCTGCAGGACCGGCTGGGCTGGAAGGCGGGACTGACGCAGCTCGCCGTGGATCTGGTGATCCTGGTCCTGTCCTTCGCCGTCGCCGACCCGGTCGCCATCGTCTATTCGATCATCGGCGCCTTGGTGCTGAACCTGTGGCTCGCCGTTAATCACCGGCCAGACCGCTACATCGCCGCCTGACGCGAACCCTCGCCGTCGCGCGGGTCGACGGCGGCCACCAGCTCCTCACGCTCGCGCGGCAGGTAGACGGCGCGGTCCGCGACAGGCCCGCCATTCTCCGCCTCCAGCCGGACCACGGCCTTCAGCATCGTCTCGCGCAGGCGGCACTGCATCGTCCAGCCGGTGGAGGGATCGGAGGCCGCCGCGAGGAACCAGACCAGCATGCCGGAACGGTCCTGGTCGACCACATAGACGTCGGCCGTCTCCCGGTTGATGACGTCCTCGTCGTTCTGGACGAACTCCTGGAAGGCCTCGCGCAGCCGGTCGACATCGGCCCGGTGGTCGAGCCGCAGCGCCACGATCTTGGTGATGCTGGAATCCTGCTTGGTCCAGTTCTCGAAGGTGTGGGAGACCAGCTCGTTGACCGGCACGATCAGCCGCCGGTTGTCCCAGGTCTGCAGCTGAATGTAAGTGAAGTTGATCTTCTCCACGTAGCACCACTGGTCGTCATAGAGCACCGCGTCGCCGATGCGGGCGGTCTTGGCCAGCGCGATCTGCAGGCTCGCCATGATGTTGGCCAGCACCGAGCGGGCGGCGAAGGCGAGCACCAAGCCGATCACGCCGGCCGAGGCCAGCAGCGAGAAGCCGAGGGATTCGAACGCATTGGTCTGGATCAGGACGAGCGACACGCCGGCGCCCAGCGCCAGCACGATGGCGACGCGCCGGGCCGCCGAGATGTTGGTGTAGAGATCGCGCTGCTCGGCCGCTTCGGAATCGCCGAGCGCCTCGACGTTGCGTTGCACCACACGGTCGAGGACGGCATCGACGATGCGCACGCCGATCATGGCCAGCGCGATGACGAACAGGGTCGACTGCAACGGCGTCAGAAACCGGTTCACCGCCCCGGAGAAGGTGAAGAGCAGCGTGTTCACCAGCGAAAAGGTGCCGACGCAGGCCATCAGCGCGACGGGCATCTGAATGGAATCGAGGATCCGCCGGGCGATGCGCGACGGCTGCCGCCACTTCACCCGGCCGATCCAGGCATGGACCAGTAAAGCGGCGCCGATGGCGATCAGGAGAACCAGCGGCAGCGCCACCACCTCCCACCAGGCCAGCGTCCAGAAGGCGCGTTCCCGCATGAAGCCCGGCAGCGACTGCTCGAACCGGGTCGGACCGTAGATTTCATGGAGGGCCAGAATGTTGCCGACGGTCTGCCGGGAAAACAGCCAGACCGGCTCGCCATCCGCAGGCTTGACCCGCGCGATCCGCACCGAGACCGGCCGGTCCGGCAGTTCGAGGATCGCCAGCCTGATGTTGCGCCGGGGCTCTCCGGCCATCGGGTTCTCAGCCGCGACGTTGGTCGCCATCGCGTCCGGCCGGTCCGACAGATCGCCCCAGTCGAGCCACATGCCGTTTTCGGCGATGTCGAACATCCGCTTCGCCAGCACCGGTCCCATCTCGGCCTGCAGCGCCGGGTCGATGTCGGAAAGGTCCAGCATATGGGCCGCCATCTCCCAGTTCCGGGCATTGGCGGCGGCGACGAAGCTCTCCATCATCCCCTGCGGAGTCTCGTGACCGATATACGCCTCGGCCGGGGGCAGCCCGCTGTTCAGCGTGTCGATCTCGTAGTAACGGGTCGGCGCACTGTCCTGCGCGGCGGCACCGGTCAGCGTCGCGAGAAGGATGAGGAAAACGGCAAGCAAGCGCATCGGCGGGCCCGGAATGAAGGTTCGTGGTCGAGAAGTCTGCCTATCTAGGCAGCCGGGCCCCTTCGCCTAGCTTAGCAATTGCAGCAACGGCGATCCGGCACGCCGGAGCCTGTCCGCGAAACCGGTACGCGGACGCACGCGGCCCACAAGACAAGGCGGCGCAATTTCATGACAGCGACCATCTGGCTGACCGTTGCGGCAATGATCGCCTTTGCCGGCAACTCGCTGCTGGCGCGCCTCGCTCTCGCCGACGGCGCCATCGACGCGGCGGGCTTCACCGGCCTGCGGCTTCTCTCCGGCGCGCTGGTCCTGGCGTTCATCCTCCTGAAGGCGCGGGGCCACACACCGGTGCGCTGGCGCACCCTGGAGGGAAGCTGGGCATCCGCGCTGGCGCTCTTCGTCTACGCCCTCGCCTTTTCCCTTGCCTATCTGAAGCTCGGCGCCGCCGTCGGTGCGCTGATCCTCTTCGCCGCGGTGCAGGCCTCGATGATCGGATGGGGCCTCATCCGGGGCGAGCGACCCGGTATCCGCGAAGCGCTGGGCCTCGTCGTGGCGGCCGGGGCCTTTGTCTGGTGGCTGGTCCCGGGCCTCACCCGGCCCGATCCGCTGGGCACCGCGCTGATGATCGTCTCAGGCATTGCCTGGGGCGTCTATTCGCTGCGCGGCCGGGGTGCGGCCGACGCGACCCGCGCCACCGCCGGCAATTTCATCCGCACCGTTCCGCTGGCACTACCCCTCGTTGCCCTCTCGCTATTCCAGGCGAGCATCGGCGGCGCCGGCGTCCTCCTCGCCATCGTCTCGGGCGCCCTCACCTCCGGTCTCGGCTATGTCCTGTGGTACCGGGCGCTGAAGGGCCAGACGGCACTGTCGGCTGCCATCGTGCAATTGTCCGTGCCGATCATCGCCGCCCTGGGCGGCGTGCTGTTCCTCTCCGAGGACCTCGGCCTGCGCTTCGTCATCGCGGCCGGTCTCGTTCTCGGCGGCATCGCCTTCGCGCTTTCAACACGCCGACGCTGAGACGGGACATCGGCGGGGCGCGACACTATCTGAAGCGCTGTGACCGTTAGACCCGACCCCTTCCTGCCCGGCTCCGCGCCGTTCCCCCTGCCCGCGCCATTCCTGGAATGGTTCGCGCGCAATGGCTGGAGCCCGCGTCCGCACCAGCTCGACCTCTTGGCCCGCGCCGAATCCGGCGCGTCATCGCTGCTGATCGCGCCGACAGGGGCCGGCAAGACGCTGGCCGGCTTCCTGCCCTCGCTGGTCGATCTGCACCGCCGCGGCCGACCGAAGCCCGGCACGCGGCCCTATGGCGTCCACACGCTCTACATCTCGCCGCTGAAGGCGCTGGCCACCGACATCGCCCGCAACCTCGAAAAGCCCGTCGCCGAGATCGGCCTGAAAGTGACCCTGGAGACCCGCACCGGCGACACCTCGCAGGTCCGCCGCCAGCGCCAGAAACTGAAGCCGCCGGACATCCTCCTGACGACGCCCGAGCAACTCGCCCTGCTGATCGCCGGCAAGGATGCGCGCGGCTTCTTTTCGGACCTGCGCTACGTCATCTTCGACGAGCTGCATTCGCTGGTCACCTCCAAGCGCGGGCACCTTCTGTCGCTCGGCCTCGCGCGCCTGCGCACGCTGCGCCCGGACATCCAGACCATAGGCCTGTCGGCGACCGTGTCCGAGCCCGACGATCTGCGCCGCTGGCTGGTCTCGCAGGCGCCCGGCGGCGGCGGCGTGGAGGAGATCGCGGACGCGGACGGCGTGCTGCCGGACATCGCCCCGGACGCCGATCCTCGCCTGTCGGAGCTGATCACCGTCGCTGGTGGCGCCAAGCCGGAGATCACCATCCTGAAGTCCTCCGAGCGTGTGCCCTGGCAGGGGCACACGTCGCGCTACGCCATGCGGGAGATCTACGAGGCGATAAAGGCCCACAAGACGACGCTGCTCTTCGTCAACACCCGCTTCCAGGCCGAAATGCTGTTCCAAGAGCTGTGGCGGATCAACGACGAGACGCTGCCGATCGCGCTGCATCACGGCTCGCTGGATGTCGGGCAGCGCCGCAAGGTCGAGGCCGCCATGGCCGCCAACCAGCTGCGCGCCGTCGTAGCCACCTCGACGCTCGATCTCGGCATCGACTGGGGCGATGTCGACCTCGTCGTCCATGTCGGCGCGCCGAAGGGCGCCTCGCGCCTCGCCCAGCGGATCGGCCGCTCCAACCACCGCATGGACGAGCCGTCCAAGGCGATCCTCGTGCCGGCCAACCGCTTCGAGGTGCTCGAGTGCCAGGCCGCGCTCGACGCCAACTATCTCGGCGCCCAGGACACCCCCGCCATGCGCGACGGGGCGCTCGACGTCCTCGCCCAGCATGTCCTCGGCATGGCGGTGGCCGAGCCGTTCCGCGCCGACGACCTCTATGCCGAGGTCACCACCGCCGCGCCCTATGCGAGCCTCGATCGCGAGACCTTCGACCGGGTGGTCGACTTCGTCGCCACCGGCGGCTACGCGCTACGGGTCTATGAGCGCTACGCCAAGATCGTCCTCACCGAGGACGGAACCTGGCGGGTCAGCCATCCACGGATCGCCCAGCAATACCGCATGAATGCCGGCACGATCCTCGACGCGCCGTCGCTGCAGGTGCGGCTGATCCGGCGTCGCACCAAGAGCGCCATTGCCCGCGGCGGACCGATCCTCGGCAAGATCGAGGAAGGCTTCGTCGAGGCGCTGGCGCCGGGCGACACCTTCTCCTTCTCCGGGCAGGTGCTGCGCTTTGAGACGATCCACGAGAACCAGTGCCTCGTCACCAAGGCGGTGTCGGAGGATTCCAAGATCCCGACCTATGCCGGCGGCAAGTTCCCGCTGACAATCTTTCTGGCGGCGCAGGTCCGGGCCATGCTGGCCGACCCTGCGCGTTGGGGCGAACTGCCCGAGCAGGTATCGGACTGGCTGGCCATCCAGCAGCGCAAGTCGCTGATACCCGGGCCCGACGAGCTGCTGATCGAGACCTTTCCGAACGGCAAGCGCTTCTTTCTCGTCGCCTATCCCTTCGAGGGGCGGCTGGCGCACCAGACCCTCGGCATGCTGCTGACCCGCCGGCTGGAGCGGGCCCGGGCCAAGCCGCTCGGCTTCGTCGCCACCGACTATGCCATCTCGATCTGGGGCCGCGGCGACATGGGCGCGATGATCGCCGACGGCCGCCTGTCCCTCGATGCACTGTTCGACGAGGACATGCTGGGCGACGATCTGGAAGCCTGGATGGCCGATTCCTGGCTGCTCAAGCGGACCTTCCGGCAATGCGCGGTGATCTCGGGCCTGATCGAGAAGCGTCATCCGGGCCAGGAAAAGACCGGCCGCCAGGTCACCGTCTCGGCCGACCTGGTCTATGACGTGCTGCGCGCCCACGAGCCGGATCACATCCTGATGCGCGCCACCTGGGCCGATGCCGCCACGGGCCTTCTGGACGTTTCGCGGGTGTCGGACCTCCTCGGCCGGATCAAGCACCACATCGTCCACAAGGACCTCGACCGGGTCTCGCCGCTGGCCGTGCCGATCATGCTGCAGATCGGCCGCGAGAGCGTCATGGGCGAGGCGCGCGACGACCTTCTGGCCGAGGCGGCGGAAGAGGAACTGGTCCGCGCCGCCCTCAATTGAGCCGCGGCGCTGGCGATTTCGGCTAGGTCCGGATCTCGTCGGTCCAGACCTTGAAGCCGGTCAGCGTGTTCGGCCCGAAAGTATGGGTCAGCGGCACGTCGGAGGCGTCGCGGCCCTGCGCGATCAGGACGCGTCCCCAGCGCGGCGCGTTGTTGCGCGGATCGAAGGTCCACCAGCGGCCGCCGAGATAGACCTCCATCCAGGCGGCGAAATCCATCTCGCCATGGGGCGGTGCCAGCCCGATGTCGCTGATGTAGCCGGTGCAGTAGCGGGTCGGGATGTTCATCGCCCGGCACATGGAGACGGCGAGATGGGTGTAGTCGCGGCACACCCCCACCCGCTCCGAATAGGTTTCGGCCGCCGTGCGCGTGGGGCGGGAATATTCGTAGCCGAAGCGCACATGATTGTGGACGAAGTCGCAGATCGCCTGCACCCGCGGCCAGCCGAGCGGCGTGTTGCCGAACAGCCGCCACGCTTCCTCCGACAGGAGATCGGTCTCGCAGTAGCGGCTGCCGAGGAGAAACAGCAGCGTATCGGCCGGCAAATCCTCGACGGCGTGCTGCACGGCATCGAGGCCGACCGGATCGGACAGGCCGTCGTCGTGGATGATCCCGTCCGTGCCCAGCGTGAACGCGCCGGCGGGCGCGACCAGACGGTTGCACCAATTGCCGAAACTGTCGCGGTAGTTCTCGATGTTCACCGAGGGCGTCGTGACCAGATGGTCCGGCCGTTCGAGCGACCCGGCGCGCGAATAATGGACGTTGAGATTAATGATCATCGGCGTCGGCATCGGGAACTGGTAGTTCAGTTCGCAGCCCAGTCGAATGCGCATGCGCGCCCCTTTTCCCGAGCCATGCCCACCCCGTTCCGCCCGGCCACGGCGACAACGGTCTTCAGCTGTTGCAAGCCGCACTGCCATGCAGCCGGACGCCGGACCCGGCGCCTCCGGCGCGGGCTCGGCCAGCCTCTTCAAACCCTAGGCGCTCGCCCCGGGTTTGGCGAGGCATCGTTATTGCGGCGGGCAGCCAGCTCCGCCTAGCGGAACATCAGCACCGGGCGCAGGCACGAGCGGACGATCTCGCTGGTGGTCGAGCCGATGAGATAGCTGCGGATACGCGAATGGCCGTAGGCGCCCATGACGATCAGATCGATCTCGTCGCGCTCGACATGAGCGGCGATGACGGCGTCGGGCTCGCCCTTTTCCAAGATGCCGGTGGCGTCGTAGCCGGCGGCGTTCAGCGTCTCCACGGCCCGGTCGAGCCGCGGATCGCTGGTCTTGTCGGAGACCATCAGGAGTTCGCAGGCCGCGCCCTTCAGAAGCGGGCTGGCGACCAGATGGTCCAGTGCCTTGGCAACGCTCGGACCGCCGTCGAAGGCGACGAGGAAGCGCTTGACCGGCCGGAACGCCCGGGCGCTGACCAGCACCGGGCGCGTCGCGCCGCGCAGGACGCGTTCCAGGTTGGAGCCGAGATGCAGCTTGGCGAAATCGGCCGCCTCGCCACGCTTGCCGATGACCAGCAGCTCCGCGCCGCTCTCCTGCTCGCGGACCGTATCCACCAGATCGCCCGACAGGAGCCGTTCCGAGACGGTTTCGACACCGCGGTCGCGCAGCCGCGCGGCGCCTTCCGAAAGCACCAGCCGGCCGCGCTTGCGGGCCAGCCTGCCCTTCTGCTCGTCGAACTCGGCCAGTTCCTTCAGAAGCTGCTCGCGCTCGCCGAGATCGAGGCTGCCGGAATAGTCCGCCGGCGCCGACGCCGTGTCGCGCCGCCCGATGACGTGCAGGAGATCGACCTCGGCCGACAGCCGTTCCGCCACCCAGGCAGCGTTGTCGCAGACGCTCTGCGAATATTGCGAACCGTCGACGAGTGCCAGGATCTTGGTCATCTGGGTCCTCCCTTGCGCGGCGAGTGTTCTCGCCTGTCCTTCCGACGCGACCCGCAGGGCGGCCCCCGTCACAGTGACGGGAACCGGCCGGGTTCGCCCGCTTCCATCGGTATTAGTGGCCCGGGGCCGTGTCCAGCGCGCCCGGCTTGTCGGCGACGCCGAGCCGGTCGACCAGGGTCGTGCTGGCCTGGTTCATGCCCAGCACCTCGACCTCGGTGCCCTCGCGGCGGAACTTGATCACCGCGCGGTCGAGCGCGCCGACCCCCGACAGGTCCCAGATATGGGCCCGCGAAACATCGATGATCACCTTGTCCAGGGCTTCCTTGAAGTCGAAGGCGGCGGCGAAATCCTCCGCCGAGGCGAAGAACACCTGGCCGATCACGCGGTAGGTCCGCTCGCGTCCATCGCCCGAAAGGGTCGAGGTGACCGAGAAGATCTGCGCCACCTTGGAGGCGAAGAAGATGCCCGAGAGCATCACGCCGACAATGACGCCGATGGCGAGATTGTGCGTCCACACGACCGTGATGACGGTCGCCAGCATGACGATCGACGAGCGCCGGGGATGGGTCTTCAGATTGACGATGGATTCCCAGGAGAAGGTACCGATCGACACCATGATCATGATGGCGACCAGCGCCGCCATCGGGATCACCGCCACCCAGTCGCCGAGAACGACGATCAGGAACAGAAGCGTCACGCCGGCGAAGAAGCAGGACAGCCGGCCACGGCCGCCCGACTTCACGTTGATCACCGACTGGCCGATCATCGCGCAGCCTGCCATGCCTCCGAAGAAGCCGGTGACGGTGTTGGCGATGCCCTGGCCGTAGCATTCCTGGTTCTTGTTCGAACCGGTGTCGGTCAGATCGTCCACCACCTGGGCCGTCATCAGCGACTCCAGCAGGCCGACCACCGCGATGCCCGCCGAATAGGGCAGGATGATCTGCAGCGTCTCGAGCGTGAACGGCACGTCCGGGATGAAGAAGGTCGGCAGCGAGGACGGCAGGTCACCCATGTCGCCGACGACCCGCAGGTCGAGGCCGAAGGTCAGCGACAGGGCGGTCAGGACGACGATCGTCACCAGCGGCGACGGCACCGCCGTGGTGATGCGCGGCAGCAGGTAGATGATGGCCAGACCCAGCGCGACCATGGCGTAGGTGATCGACGGCACCCCGACGAGTTCGGGGATCTGCGCCATGAAGATCAGGATCGCCAGGGCGTTGACGAAGCCGGTCATCACCGAGCGCGAGACGAAACGCATGGCGTTGCCGAGCTTCAGGACGCCCGCCAGCAGCTGCAGCAGTCCGGCGAGAATGGTCGCGGCAAAGAGATATTGCAGGCCGTGATCGGCGACCAGCGTGATCATCAGGACGGCCGTGGCCGCCGTCGCCGCCGAGATCATGCCCGGTCGGCCGCCGAAGATCGAGGTGAGGACGGCAATCGAGAAGGAGGCGTAGAGGCCGACCTTCGGGTCGACGCCGGCGATGATCGAGAAGGCAATGGCCTCGGGGATCAGGGCGAGCGCCACGACGAGACCGGACAACAGGTCGCCGCGGATATTGCCAAGCCAGTCGGCGGAAAGGGTGCGAGTCGAGAACATCGGCTCCAGGAACATCTGCACGTCGTGCGGCTGCGGTGGCTTCGGCGGTGCCGGCCATGCGTGATCTGCACGAAATGTGATTGGCCGAGGGATAGGCGCCCGGCATAGCCACCTGCCAGGGCAGGTCCATGTTGCGGCGCAAACATCGCCGATTGCGGCGGGCAAATCAACCCGCGACAAAATCCGCCTTGCCTTTGCCGGAATGCTCGGCTCGATAGAACGAAACGCGAATCAAACGGCAAAACGGGACCTTGCGGATGAATGCGCTGGCGCGGCGGCTGCGGCAGACGGAGTGCGACGGCGTGGAGATGTCCCTCGCCGGCGCGCGGATCGTGTGCGATCCGTCCGGCGTCCTCTATGCCCCGGACGAACGCCTGCTGATCGTCTCCGACCTGCATCTGGAAAAGGGCGCCGCCTTTGCCCGGCGCGGCATGATGCTGCCGCCCTACGACACCGCCGCGACCCTGACGCTGCTGGAGGCGGCCCTGACGCGCTACGCCCCGCAGCGGGTCATCAGCCTCGGCGATTCCTTCCACGACCGGACCGGCGCGGCGCTGATGCCGGAGGCCTCCCGCGAGACGCTGCGCCGGCTGATGACAGGCCGCGACTGGATCTGGATTTCCGGCAATCACGACCCCGAACCGCCGGCCTTCGTCGGCGGCGAGACCCGCGAGGAGATCGCGGTCGGGCCCTGGACCTTCCGGCACGAGCCGAGCGCCGCCTATCGCGCCGGCGAGGTCGCCGGCCACCTGCATCCGGTCGCCCGCGTCGCCAATGGCGCGCGCTCGACCCGCGGCACATGCTTTGCCAGCGACGGATCGCGCATGATCATGCCGTCCTTCGGTGTGACGACCGGCGGCCTCAACGTCCTCGACCGGGCCTTTCACGGCCTGTTCGATCTGGCGACGGCCAAGGCCTATGTGATCGGCCTGACCCGCATCTACCCGATCGGCTTTCGCTCGCTCAGCCCCGGATAGGGCTCAGAAGGTCGAGGCGAAGGCGACGAGCTGGCAGAGCACCACGACGATGGTCAGCACCAGCCGCAGCCGGCCGAACCAGTCCGGCAGCGCCCGATGGCGCGCCGCCAGCACGTCCCAGACCCCGACCAGCGCGAAGGCCACGGCGAAGCCGGCGAACATCCACGGCGTCGGGACGAACAGCAGCGCCCAGCCGACCAGCGACGCCAGCACGGACAGGACGAGAACGTGGCGCTGGCCCTCGTCGCGCCACAGCGCCGCGCCCCAGCGAATGCCGCCGAGAAAGGCGAGGATCGTCGCCGAATAGCCCGACAGCGCGAGGACCAGCTGCGGATAGGCAATGAAGGCGCGGCCCGCATAGGCAAGCGCGGCGGTCATCGCCACGAAGGGGATCAGCCCCGCCAGACCGAGAATCCACGCGGTCTTGTGGGGAATGTCCGTTGCCGCCAGCGACGTGTCGGGGGTCGGCGCGTCGCCGTGTCGATCGAGATCCGTCATGCCGATCCAACTAGGTCAGGAAGGGGAAAAGCGTAAAGCGCTGGCCGCGTATCAGTCGCGCTTGAACACGACGCGGCCGAACCAGCCCATGAAGATCGCCAGCGCGACGGCGAACAGCCCGTAGAGGAACGCGTAATTGCGGGCGAAATCGTCGACCACCGCCTCGAAACCGGTCTTGATGACCAGCAGCGGCTCGCTGCTCTGGCGGATGAAGACGCCGTTGCGAAACAGGAAGGCGCGGACCGTGTGATTGCCCACCGGCAGATCGGCCGGCAATTGCAGATCGGCGCGGAACAGGGTGGCACTGACGAATTCGACGCTGCCGATCGTCTGGTTGTAGAGGCCGCGCTCGCGCCGGATCCGGCGCAGTGCGGTCGCATATTCGTCGCGGTTGGGCACCAGCGCCGGAGCATCGTCGGTCGGCGCCGAGATCACCAGGCTTTCCGGCTCCGGGAACACGTGCGAGCGGCCGCCCTCGCTGGTGCTCAGCCGCAGATCGTCGATGCCCATGGAGAGGCTGACCCGGAAGCTTTCGCGGGTGATGTCGCTGAGCGGGCGCGTCGAGGCCAGCGCGTAGGAGGCCGGCGCGATGTCGAAGGTCTCCGAGCCGCGATTGATCCACAGGCCGAGCGTGCGTTCCTTCTTGCGCACCACCACCGGCTGGCGCGGGCCGACCAGCGAGACGACGATGTCGTAGCGCTGCTGGCGCAGGATCCGGGCATCGGCATTGTCGAGCGCGCCGAAGATGACCAACCGGGTGCCGGAAAAGTCGGAGGTGATGCCGATCCGGTCGGTGGAGAGCCCGATCTCGAAGGTTTCCAGCGCCTGCCCCGCCACGGGACCGGGCACGGCCACCATCAGGGCGCATGCCGCGACGAGGCCCGTCGAGCGTCGGCCCGCAAACCGGCGGCAGCGGTCGAGAAGGGAGGAGACCGCCGCCCTCATCCGATCTCTCCGCTCGGCATGCTGGTGGAATAGGGCTCGGTCGGCGTCGACACCAGCTCGAAACCAAGGCGCAGGGCGACCGCTAGGACGAGCAGCGCGAGCAATGCCCGCAACTGGTCGCCGCGCAGCTTGCGGCCGGCCTCGGCCCCGAACTGCGCGCCAATCACGCCGCCGAGCATCAGGAAGAAGGCCAGCACCACGTCGATCGTGTGATTGGTCGAGGCCTGCAGCACGGTGGTCACGGCCGCGGTGAAGATGATCTGGAACAGTGACGTGCCGATGACGACGTTGGTCGGCACCCGCAGGAGATAGATCAGCGCGGGCACCATGATGAAGCCGCCGCCGACGCCCATGATGCCGGCGAGCGTGCCGATCAGGAAGCCGATGCCCAGCACCGGAATGACCGAGACGAACAGCTTGGAGCGCTGGAAGCGCATCTTCAGCGGCAGGCCGTGGATCCAGTTGTGCTTGCCGGAGCGGCGGATTTCGCCCGACCCGCCGCTCGAACGCCGCAGCGACTGGATGCTCTCGACCAGCATCAGCCCGCCGACGCCGCCCAGGAACACCACGTAGAGAAGTGACACGACCAGATCGAGCTGGCCGATCCGCCTGAGCAGCGTGAACAGGGCGACGCCTGCCGCCGAGCCCGCCGTGCCGCCGATCAGCAGCACTGTCCCGAGCTTCAGGTCGACCGTGCCGCGCTTGTAATGGGCGAGCGCCCCGGAGAAGGACGACGCGATCACCTGGTTGGCGCCGGTGGCCACGGCCACGGCCGGGGGGATGTTGTAGAAGATCAGCAGCGGGGTGATCAGAAAGCCGCCCCCGACCCCGAACAGGCCCGACAGGAATCCCACGGCGGCGCCCATCCCGAACAGGACGACCAGATTGACCGAAAGTTCCGCGATCGGGAGATAGAGGTTCACGTGCGGTCCGGCTCAAGGGGTTGATGGAGCCAAGGAAAAGGGGGCCGAACCGTCTTGGCCCGAACCCCCTTGCCTGTCAAATCCGCGATGCCGCCGAAGCGCCCCGCAGCATGGCGTCTCAGCCGTCCTTGCGCGCCAGCAGGGCCCGGATCAGCGTCTCGTCGATGCTGCCGTCCGCGGTCAGCCCGGCTTCCTTCTGGAAGGCCTTGATGGCGGCCGTGGTCTGCTGGCCGACCACGCCGTCCGGCTCCCCCGGCTCGTAGCCGAGCTTGATCAGGATGGCCTGGATGTTGCGGATCGCCCGCTTCATGTCGATGGACGAGGTCTGCATCGGTGCGGTGCTGTCGGCCCAGTCGGCCGGAACGTCCACGGTGTTCACCGCCTCGTCGCGCGGCTTCGGCGTGAAGCCCGCCACCTTCTCCTCCGCCGACTTCAGCCGTTCCGGCGTCAGCGACTTGGCAACCTCGTCGCGCTTGCGACCGGCATCCTCGTCGCCGGCCGTGGCGACGATCGAGAACCATTTGAAGGATTCCGTCAGGTCCTGGTCGACGCCGGCCCCGCGGGCATAGAGAATGCCGAGATTGTACTGGCTGTCGGTCATGCCGTATTCGGCGGCCTTCTCGAACCACTGCGCCGCCAGCTTCGGCTCCGACTTGCCGTCGACGCCGGTGGCGAAAAGCACCGCCAGATTGTGCATGGCGCGCACGTTGCCCTGCTCGGCGGCCTTCAGATACCAGTCCCGCGCCGCGATCGTGTCGCGCTCGACCCCGTTGCCCTTCTCGTAGAGCGTGCCGAGGCTGTACTGGGCCGGCGCGAAGCCGCGCTCGGCGGAGCTGGCGAACCATTCCGCCGCGACCGCCGGCTTCGGCTCCGAGTCGCGTCCTTCCATCAGCCGCAGGCCGATCTCGAAGATTGCCTTGGGGTCGCCGGCTTCGGCCGCATCGGTCAGCGCCGCGTTGCCGATACCGTCCGGGATCGGCGGAACCGGACCGACCGAGCTCATGGCCGCAGCGGCCCCGGCATTGGCGACGTCGGCGCCGCTGGTGGGGGTGAAGCCGGCAGCGCCCGGCGTGCCCGAAAGGGAACGGCTGATCAGCGTGTCGGCGGCCTTGGCCGGCGTCGCCGTCGCAACCTCGTCGTCGATCGCACGCGGTCCGCCCGGCGTTGGCGACAGCGCCGCGGGCGACATCAGGGGATCGCTGCCACCGGCGCCGCTTTCGGCGGTGCGCGTGTCGTCCGACCCGGCGCTAGCAGGCGCCGTACCATCGGTCCTGTCGGCAGCCGCAGGTGCGGCCGCCTCGGGGGTGCTGTCCGCGACGAGCGGTGTCGTGGTCGCCTGTTCGGCGAGAATCTCGGGCTGGCTGGTGTCGGCGACCAGTTCGTCGCCATCGGAGGGCGCGTTCAGCGCCTGGCCGAGCGGCAGCGCCATCAGTGCCAGGAGCACCGCGCCGATCGCCATCAGGATCGGCTTGCGCCGGCGCGCGATGAAATCGGTGACGCCCCCGCCACGCTCGTCGCTGTCATCGGCCTCGCCGGAGCGCAGGCCCTCGGCTTCGGAGGCGGCGGCCATGGCGGCGCGCCGTGCGGCGGCGATGAAGTCGGCGCGGCCGCCCTCGTCCGCCTCGCCGGTCTGGCCAGCCTGCTGGGCCCGCACCCGCTGCAGCAGCGCGGCGATGTCCGGCGTGCCGGAGCCGATGGCGAGCGGCCGGTTGGCCTCGTCGGATTCGAAAATGTCGGCAGCGTCCAGCGACGGGGCCTCGACCGGCGGCACCGGGCTCGACGACACGTCATGGTTCCCCGGCAACTCGGCGACCATGACCTCCGGGTCGTCCGCCTGCCGTGCCGCGTCGGCACGTCCGGTGACGGCATCGGCGCCGACCGCCGCCCTGCCGGCGCCGAGCTTGCGGCCGAGAAGTCCGCGAAGGCCACGCGGCGCCTGCGGTTCCGCGGCAGCGGCGACCTTCGGCTCGGGCTGGACGAAGCGCGCCTCGCCGGCGGCGCCCGCGCCGTCCTCGCCGCGATCCCTGCGCTGCATCTCGTTGTCGATCGTGTCGATCCGCTCGACCAGCCGGATCAGCGTCGCGTGAACCGTCTTGTAGAATTCCTGCGACTGCTCGCCGGTCTGCCGGGACAGGGCTTCCAGCGAACGCAGGTCTTCGGAGAGCTGCGCCACATGCTGGCCCTGGCGCAGATCGCCGGATTCCATCATCTGCCGGATCGCCTCGTCGGCGGCGGCCCGGGCGGAAACGACGATGGCGTCGCGGTTCTCGTCCAGCCGGCGCTCGATGTCGGCGAGGCGCTCGTCGAGTTCGGGATCGATCATGGCGCCGGACATGCTGCCCTCGCCGATCTGGTCCGACAGGCGGGCGATCTGGGCGCCCAGCGAGCGCACCATCTCGTCATTGACGCGCGAGGCGGAGGTGGTTTCGATCTGCTCGGCCAGCGTCTGCAGCCGGTTCTCGATGGCGACCGCTTCGAGGGACGAGCCCTCGCTGGCATTGAGGAGATGTTCCAGCCGCGTCGAGAAGCGCTCGATCCGTTCGGCGAGATCGGCGGCGGCGGTTCCGTCGGCGAGCGATTCGATCCGGTCGGACAATTCGCCGATGCGGCCGGACAGCACCTGGGTATCGCCCTCTTCGGCGAGGTGGTCGACGCGGGCGGTGAGGCTCTGCAGCCGGGCCTCGATCCGCTCGACCGGGCTCATGTCGATCGCCGGCGCGCGGCTTGCCGCCGCGACGATGGCGCGGGAGATCTCGTCGAGACGCTCCTCGAGCTGGGCGAAATGGTCGAGTTCGAATTCGTCCTGCTGCTGCTTGGCGATCGCCTCGATGCCGACGGCCAGCGCATGCACCCGCTGCTCCAGCGGGGCGATGGCCAGCGTCTCGGGCAGCTTGGCAAGTGCGGCCTCGAGCTGCTCCATGCGGCCCGACATCGCCTCGATCTTGCCTTCGATCTCGCGCGAGGCGAACTTGTCCTCCAGCGCGTCCCAGCGCTCCTCGACGGCCCGCATCGACTTTTCGGACGCCAGCGTCTCCAGCTTGCCGCGCAGACCGTTGATCTCGGTCTTGAGCATGTCGGAAATGCCGCCCTCGGCAAATTCCTGAAACACCGCCGTGTGGCGAGCCTCGAACTCGTCCAGCCGGCGCTCGACCGACTTGACGTGATCCTCGCTGGCCAGGGAGCCGAGCGAGACGCGGATGCGCTCCAGCTCGTCCTTCAGGTCGCGGCGGGCCCGGGTGTCCTCTTCGGCCCGGTCGCTGAATTCGGTGCCGACCGCATCCCAGCGCCGGCCAAGATCCTTGACGGTCTCCTCGCGGGCCATCTCGCCGACGAGCGAGCGCATGGCTTCCAGCTCCTTGCGCAGCGACTGCACGGCTTCGCGATCGGCGCCGCCATCGGCCATCCGCGACAGCCCGTCGTCGACCCGGGCGATCTCGGCGTCGATCGTCTCGGCGCTGGCGCGGTCGGCGATCATGGTGCGCAGGTCGTCGAAGGCGTGCCGCATGTCGTCGAATCGCGACTTCAGGCTGCGGTCCATGTCGTCGCGCAGTTCGGTGCGCAGGCGCTCGAGGTCGCGGGAGATGTCGGAGCCCGGTGCCGCGTCGCGGGTCTGGCGACGGGGAGCCGGCGCGGCCGCCGCCGCACCGTCACGCACGTCGCCATTTTCGCGGTCGAGCATCTGCTGGCGCATGACGATCTGCGACACAGCTTCGGAGAGTGTCGGCCGGTTCGGCCGCTGGCCGTCGGCGGACTTGGCGACGGATTTCAGGCGGGTTGCGGTCCGCGGAGCGGCCGCGGGCTCCGCCGCGACGTCGGCGACAGGTCGCTGCGCCGCCTTGGCGGAACTCATCTGGGTCAAACGGAGTTCTAGTTCTTCCAGGGTACGGCTGAGCGTATCGAGGGACGAATCGTCGCGGGGCGATCCACCTTGCGCCAATTTCGACTTCTTCTCGGCCATATCATATTCCCGATCGGCTTGAGCCTCGCTGGGCCGGCTCCGGTGCCTGCTGGTGTCTGGAGCAAATTCGTCCAACAGGGTTAATTGCGGGTTAACCCCATTACCGCTTTGTTAGTGAATAACACCGGAAGCCGACCCGAGGCTGGACCGTCAATTGACGCTACGTCTTGTAACAGCCTCAATTCACGCGTTATTCGCCGCACAATGGCCTATGTAGCCGAAACAGGATGAGTCGCCGGCCCTCGGGTACGAGCCGTTCAAACGAATGCGCAGTTACGGAATTCAAGACATGACCAATCTGAAGCTCGCCGAACGCGAAGACGACACGACGTCGATCGACATCGGCTTTCTGCTCAACCTCGACGATCAGGCGGCGACCGATAAGGAGCTGTTCAAGATCGGCGACCTGTCGAAGGAATTCGGCGTCACCCTGCGCACCCTCCGCTTCTACGAGGATCGCGGTCTTCTGGCGCCCGAGCGCCGCGGCACCACGCGCCTCTACAGCCGTCACGACCGGACCCGGCTGCGGCTGATCCTCCTGGCCAAGACGCTGGGCTTCTCGCTGACCGAAGCCAAGCAGATGATCGATATCTATCATCAGCCCAACGGCAAGCGGAAACAGCTCGAGGTCGTGCTGGAGCGCTTCGAGGAGCAGCAGGAGATCCTGCAGGACCAGAAGCGCGAGATCGAGGATTCGATCCACGCGATGGACGTCTCGATCAACTACGTCCGCGCCCGGCTGAACGAAGTCACCGACTGATTGTCCGGCGGGCGCGTCTGACGATGCGCCCGCCGCTTCCCTGCCCGGTCAGGCCGCCGCCGCGCTTCGCGCCGCCGCATCTGCCCTGCCCCCCCGCTTCCGCGCACGCTGCGCATCCCCTCCCCGCTCTCCATATCCCCTTCCGCGACATCGACGTGTCAGCCACCCATGCGACATCATGGGGGTCCATCGCCGGCGATCAGCCGTTGACGTTTACGTCAAAGTTAGCGATAAGCCGCCGACGCTCGAGACGGAGGAATCGCATGCCGACCTACCAGGCCCCCACCGAAGACACGCTGTTCGTCCTGAACGACCTGCTCGGCTTCGACCGCTACAACAATCTTCCCGGTTTTGCGGACGCGTCACCCGACGTCGTCGAAGCGATCCTCGGCGAGGCCGGCCGCGTCGCCAGCGAAGTGCTGCAGCCGCTGAACCGGGTCGGCGACCTCGAGGGTTGCACCCGCGCCGCCGACGGTTCGGTGACGACACCCAAGGGCTTCAAGGCCGCCTACGACACCTTCCGCGAAGGCGGCTGGGGCAGCCTGCCCTTCGACCCCGAATATGGCGGCCAGGGCCTGCCGCACACGCTCGCCACCGCCGTGTCGGAATACATGTCCTCGGCCAACATGGCCTTCGCCATGTATCCGGGCCTGACCGCCGGCGCGATCGCCGCGATCTCGGTTCATGGCTCGGACGAGCAGAAGCAGACCTACCTGCCGAAGATGATCGAGGGCTCATGGACCGGCACCATGAACCTGACGGAGCCGCATTGCGGCACCGATCTCGGCCTCTTGCGCACCAAGGCGGTGCCGCAGGATGACGGCAGCTACCGCATCTCCGGCCAGAAGATCTTCATCTCCGCCGGCGAACACGATATGGCCGACAACATCGTCCATCTGGTCCTCGCCCGCATCGAGGGCGCGCCGGAGGGCGTGAAGGGCATCTCGCTCTTCATCGTGCCGAAATTCGTCCTCGACGCCGACGGCAATCCGGGCGAGCGCAACGGCGTCGTCTGCGGTTCGCTCGAAGAGAAGATGGGCATCCACGGCAACGCCACCTGCGTCATGAACTACGACGACGCGACCGGCTATCTCATCGGCGAGGCTGACAAGGGCCTGCGCGCCATGTTCACGATGATGAACGAGGCGCGGCTCGGCGTCGGCGTCCAGGGTCTGGCGATCTCGGAAGTCGCCTACCAGAACGCCGTGACCTACGCCCGCGAACGCATCCAGGGCCGCTCGCTCGCCGGCGCCAAGGCACCGGAGAAGAAGGCCGACCCGATCATCGTCCATCCGGACATCCGCCGCATCCTGATGACCATCCGGTCGATCAACGAGGCCGGCCGGGCGCTGGTCCTGTGGACCGCGCTGAAGGGCGACCTGTCGCATCGCGCCGAGGAAGAGAAGGAGCGCCAGGCCGCCGACGACTGGATGGGCCTGATGACCCCGGTCATCAAGGGTGTCCTCACCGACAAGGGCTTCGACAATGCTGTGATGGCTCAGCAGGTCTATGGCGGCCACGGCTATATCGGCGAATGGGGCATGGAGCAGTTCGTCCGCGACGCCCGCATCGCCCAGATCTACGAGGGCGCCAACGGCATCCAGGCGCTCGACCTCGTCGGCCGCAAGCTCGGCCTCAACGGCGGCCGCGCGGTGCAGTCCTTCTTTGCCGAGGTCGGCCAGTTCTGCGAGGAGAACCGCGCCAACGAGGCGATGGCCCCCTTCACCAAGGCGCTGAAGAAGGGCCTGAACGACCTGCAGCAGGCCACCATGTGGCTGATGCAGAACGCCATGGCCAAGCCGGACAATGCCGGCGCCGCCTCGACCGACTACATGCACCTCTTCGGCCTCGTCGCCATGGGTTACATGTGGGGCCGCATGGCCAAGGTCGCCCAGGAGAAGATCGCCGCCGGCGCCAATGGCCGCTCGGAGTTCATGGAGAAGAAGCTCCTGACCGCGCGCTTCTACATGGAGCGGGTGATGCCGGAGAGCGCCGCCCATCTGGCGCGCATCTCCACCGGCGCCGATTCCATGATGGCGATGGACGCCGACGCCTTCTAGGCGGCGACCGCCCGGGAGGGCGTCCGGCAGCGGCGGCCATTGCCTTGGCGCTCCCGGGTGGCCATGTCGGAGGCGACCGGACACTGCACCCGTCGCGCCTTCGCGACGGGCCGACCCGGCCACAAGCGGCCGGGTCCATGAGGATTTCATCGCGGCATACGGCGCGCCGCCCGCAGGCGGCCTGGGCGCGCGGAACACGGAGGAACATCAATGACCGAAGCCTATATCTACGATCACGTCCGCACGCCCCGCGGCCGCGGCAAGAAGGACGGCGCGCTGCATGAGGTGCCCGCCGTACGCCTCGGCGCCAAGGTTCTGGAAGCCCTGCGCGACCGCAACGGCATCGACACCCGCACCGTCGACGACATCATCTTCGGCTGCGTCGATCCGGTCGGCGAGGCCGGCTCGGTGATCCCGCGCGCCAGCGCCTTCGAGGCCGGCTACGACTTTGCTGCCCCGGGCATGCAGATCTCGCGCTTCTGCGCCTCCGGTCTCGACGCGGTGAATCTCGGCGCCGCCAAGATCGCCCAGGGCGCCGAGGACATCGTCATCGCGGGCGGCGTGGAATCCATGTCGCGGGTCGGCATGGGCATGTCCGGCGGCGCCTGGATCATGGATCCGTCCGTGGGCATCCCGTCCTATTTCATGCCGCAGGGCGTCTCGGCCGACCTGATCGCCACCAAATACGGCTTCTCGCGCGACGACGTCGACGCCTATGCCGTCGAGAGCCAGAAGCGCGCCGGCAAGGCGTGGGAGGACGGCCGCTTCGCCAGGTCCGTCGTCCCGGTCAAGGACCAGAACGGCCTGACCATCCTCGACCGTGACGAGCACATGCGCCCGTCCACCGACATGCAGTCGCTCGGCAGCCTCAACGCTTCCTTCGCCATGCATGGCGAGATGGGCGGCTACGACGCCGTCGGCATCCAGGCCCATCCCGAGATCGAGGCGGTCAACCACGTCCATCACGCCGGCAATTCCTCCGGCATCGTCGATGGTGCCGGCGCCGTCCTGCTCGGCTCCAAGGCCGGCGGCGAGGCCCTCGGCGTCAAGCCGCGCGCCCGCATCAAGGCCTTCGCCAATATCGGTTCCGATCCGGCGCTGATGCTGACCGGCCCGGTCGACGTGACGGAAAAGCTCCTGAAGCGCGCCGGCATGACCATCGGCGACATCGACCTGTTCGAGCTGAACGAGGCCTTCGCGGCCGTCGTCCTGCGCTACATGCAGGCCTTCGACATCGACCACGACAAGATCAACGTGAATGGCGGCGCCATCGCCATGGGCCATCCGCTCGGCGCCACCGGCGCGATGATCTTCGGAACGGTGCTCGACGAGCTCGAGCGTCAGGGCAAGCAGACCGCGCTGGTCACCCTGTGCATTGGTGCCGGCATGGGCACCGCCACGATCATCGAGCGGGTCTGAGGCGACATGCTGCCGGGGCTGGGATCAGGCGACGTGCTGGACACCGATCTCATGCGGTTGCACCGCGAGCGCCGGCAGCGTCTCGAAGGCCGGCTTGGCGAAGTAGTAGCCCTGGAACAGGGTGACGCCAGCCGCCTTCAGCGCCGCGAACTCGGCCGCCGTCTCGACGCCCTCGGCCAGCACCGTGGTGTCGAGCTCGCGGGCGACGAACAGGGTCGCCGCGAGGATCGCCTGGCGGGCCCGGCTGGTGTCGATGCCGCGCACGAGGTGCATGTCGATCTTGATCAGGTCGGGCTGGAAGTCTGCGAGCAGGCCCAGCCCGGCATAGCCGGCGCCGAAATCGTCGAGGGCCGTGATGAAGCCCATCTTGCGGTACTCGGCAATGATGTTCTGCAGATGCGCGACATCGGTCATCTGCTCGCTCTCGGTGAACTCGAACATGATCGAGGTCAGCGGGAAGCTGCTCTTGCGGGCGGCCGCAAGGGTCGCGCGAAGGCAGGCGGACGGCTCGTAGACGGCGTTGGGCAGGAAGTTGATCGACAGATGCGGCAGCTCCCCGGAGGGGAACAGCCGCGACGCCAGCGAGATGGCCTTCACCCGGCAGGCCTGGTCGAAGCGGTATTTCTGATCGGCCGAGACCTGCGACAGGATGCTGTAGGCGCTCTCCCCGTTAAGGCCCCGCACCAGGGCCTCATAGCCCCAGACCCGCTCCGACGCGATGTCGAGGATGGGCTGGAAGGCCATGGAGAACTGGAAGTCCAGCGGGCGGGAAGTCTGGCAGCCGGGGCAGGCGGTTTCGGACATGGGCAGCAACTCGTCGGTGCGTATGAAGGCCCGTATTGTAAGGGTCGAGTGGTTTAACAACCCTGAAAGTTTCACACCCCTGCCGGTGGCAACGCCTTGGCGGGACATGGAAAATGATAGACGGCAAGCGTCCGATCTGGGAGCGAATTGATGAACAGCGAGAACTTCACCATCGAGATCGACGGCGACGGCCTGGCCCTCGTCACCTGGGACATGCCCGGTCGCTCGATGAACGTCTTCACCCAGGAGGTCATGGGTGAGTTCGACGCCATGGTCGACGAGATGGTCGACGACGCGGCGGTCAAGGGCGTCGTCATCACCTCCGGCAAGACGGGCTCCTTCACCGGCGGTGCCGACCTGAAGATGCTCTCCGGCATGTTCGAGAGCTTCGAGGCGAAGAAGCGCGAGAACCCCGACGAGGCGATCCGCGAACTCTTCGACGGCGCCGGCCGCATGTCCTGGATCTGGCGCAAGCTGGAGACCTGCGGCAAGCCCTTCGTCGCGGCGATCAACGGCACCTGCATGGGCGGCGGCTTCGAGCTGGCGCTGGCCTGCCACGGCCGTGTCGCCGCCACCAGCGCCAAGATGGGCCTGCCCGAGGTCAAGGTCGGCATCTTCCCCGGTGCCGGCGGCACCCAGCGCGTACCGCGCCTGACCGACACCCAGAGCGCCCTGCAGATGCTGCTCAAGGGCTCCACCCTGACCGCCGACAAGGCCAAGGGCATGAAGCTGATCGACGCGGTCGTGTCGCAGGACGAGCTCGTCGCCACGGCCAAGGAGATGCTGAAGTCGGGTCTCTCGGCAGTGAAGCCGTGGGACCAGAAGGGCTTCAAGCTGCCCTCGGGCCCGGTCTACTCGCCGCAGGGTGCGCAGGTCTGGCCGGCGGTCGCCTCGCTCTACCGCAAGGAGACCAACGACAATTATCCCGGTGCCCGCGCCATCGTGAAATGCGTCTATGAGGGCCTTCTCGTCCCCATGGACACCGCGCTGACCATCGAGCAGCGCTACTTCACCGAGGTCCTGCAGACGACCGAGGCGGCGATGATGATCCGCTCGCTCTTTGTCTCCATGCAGGAGCTGAACAAGGGCGCCCGCCGGCCGAAGAACGTCCCGGCCAGCGATCTGAAGACGGTCGGCATCGTCGGCGCCGGCTTCATGGGTGCCGGCATCGCCTATGTCGCGGCCCAGGGCGGCCTCGACGTCGTCCTCATCGACCGCGACCAGGAGGCCGCCGACAAGGGCAAGGCGCATTCGCGCAAGCTGATGGAAGGCCTCGTCTCCAAGGGCCGCGCCACCAAGGAACAGGCCGAGGCCGTGCTGGCGAAGATCACCGCCACGCCGGACTACGACGCCCTGAAGAATGCCGATCTCGTCGTCGAGGCGGTGTTCGAGGACCGCGACGTGAAGGCCGAGGTGACGAAGAAGGTCGCCGCCGTGCTGCGCAAGGACGCGATCTACGCCTCCAACACCTCCACCATCCCGATCACCAGCCTGGCCGAGGCCTTCGAGGACCAGGAGCGCTTCATCGGCATCCATTTCTTCTCGCCGGTCGACCGGATGATGCTGACCGAGGTGATCCTCGGCGAGAAGACCGGCGACAAGGCCCTGGCCGTCGCGCTGGACTTCGTGCGAGCCATCAAGAAGACGCCGATCGTCGTCAACGACACCCGCGGCTTCTTCGCCAATCGCTGCGTGCTCCGCTACATGTCGGAAGCCTACGACATGCTGGTCGAGGGCGTGCCGCCGGCGATGATCGAGAATGCCGCCAAGTTCGCCGGCATGCCGGTCGGACCGCTCGCGCTCAATGACGAGACCGCGGTCGATCTGTCGCTGAAGATCATGAAGGCGACCATGCGCGACATGGGCGAGGATTCGGTCGATCCGCGCCACTTCAAGCTGGTCGAGCAGATGAACGGCGACGGCCGGCTCGGCCGCAAGGCGGGCAAGGGCTTCTACGACTATCCGGCCAAGCCCGCCAAGAAGTCGCTGTGGCCCGGCCTGAAGGACATGTTCGAGCAGCAGCCCGCCGACCAGATCGACTTCGAGGAGCTCAAGCAGCGCTTCCTCGCCACCATGGCGCTGGAAGCGGCGCGCACCATGGAGGAAGGCGTCGTCGTCGACCCGCGCGAGGCCGATGTCGGCTCGATCCTCGGCTTCGGCTACGCGCCCTATACCGGCGGCACGATCAGCTACATCGACGGCATGGGCACCAGGGCCTTCGTCGCGCTCTGCGAGAAACTGGCCGCCAAGCATGGCGAGCGCTTCGAGCCGACGCCGCTGCTGCGCGAGATGGCGAAGACCGGCGAAACCTTCTACGGGCGCTTCCCGCCGGAAGGCTCGAAGGCCGAAGCCGCCTGATCCGCTTTCCTGCGAGGCCAGCCAGACATGGGGGAGAACCGGAACCGGTTCTCCCCCTTTTTCTTGCGCGCAAGCGGCGAATGCTTTTCATTCAGTGACGAAACGGTTTGCAACGCCGAACGGCCATAATTTAAAGTTTTAAGACAAGACGAGGGACGTTCGCACCGACGCGCCAGCCATGGCGCGCGGAAATTTGCGGCAGGCGCGCCCCGGAGCTGCCATCGGCGCCCGGCGCGGCACGCGGCCGACGAGGAGAAGCAGGATGACGAGGGGGCCGCGCAATCGACATCGGCCGAGCGAGGAGGCAATCCGCAGACGCCTCGTCGAGCGTCGTTCAGATTACGATCGCCGGCAGGCCGACACCGGCTGGGTCGACCGTCTGGTCCAGGGCCGGCAGCCGAGCGGACGGCTGCCGAACCGCGGCCGCCCGCCCGGTTTCTTCACCCGCCTGCGGCGGCGGCCCATCACCGCCTATATCCTGGCGACGATCGCCTCGGTGGCCATCGTTGCCGCGCTGACGCCGACGCTCCTGCGCACGAGCACTTCGGCCGGCAACGCCCCGCAGGTCGCGCAATCGACGCCCGCGACATCCGACGACGCGGCCATCGCCCGGCGCATGGCCGATGCCATGGCGCCGGTGGCCGAACGGGTCGCCTCGGCCCAGACCGGCGGTCGCCTGCGCCCGGCCATCGCCGCCATGCCCGAAACCGTCGCCCGCCCCCCCGCCATGAGCGAGGCTGCCGTGGCCGCCGCACTTAATCTGCGCCTGCCGCCGGATGCGGCCCAACTTATCGCAGCCGTCGAGAATCCCGATTATCTGAGCACGACCGGCAGCGTCGGCCCGATCATCGCCGACGCCGACAGCATCGAACCGCCACGCCCCGGCGCGATCGATCTGAACACCGTCGCGCCGCTCGGGCCGATCGTCCCGCAGGTCCCGACCGCCAAGACGCCGCCGTCGACCGATTCCGCCCCCCTCACCGTCGAGGAAGCCCTGCGCGGCACCGCCCCTGCCGTCCCTGTCGACAGCGCCCCCGCGCAGGAAGAGCTCGCGGCCGCACAGCCTGAGGACAGCCCGGGCGGCATCGTCACGGCCAGCGTCAACATGCGGGCCAAGCCGGAGAACAACGCGACCATCGTCGCCGTCCTGGAAAAGGGCATGGCAGTCACCGTCATCGCCTGCACCTCCTGGTGCGAGGTCTCGGCGAATGGCCAGCGCGGCTTCGTCTTCCGCGATTTCGTCGACCAGCGCGGCTGATACACCAACCCATGCCCGGTCACGGGCATGGCGACCATTCGCGATGCGGCCACTGCCTCAGCAGATGGTGACGTTGACGGCGAGCCCGCCCATTGCGGTTTCCTTGTATTTCTCGCTCATGTCGTTGCCGGTCTGGCGCATCGTCTCGATGACATTGTCCAGCGAGACGAAATGCGTGCCGTCGCCCTTCAGGGCCAGGCGCGCGGCGTTGATCGCCTTCACCGCCCCCATCGTGTTGCGCTCGATGCAGGGGATCTGCACGAGCCCGCCGATCGGGTCGCAGGTCAGGCCGAGATTGTGCTCCATGGCGATCTCGGCGGCGTTCTCCACCTGCCGCGGCGTCCCGCCCAGAACGGCGCAAAGGCCGGCCGCCGCCATCGAGCAGGCGACGCCCACCTCGCCCTGGCAGCCCATCTCGGCCGCCGAGATCGAGGCGTTCTGCTTGTAGAGCGCGCCGATCGCCGCCGAGGTCGCCATGAAGGTGACGACGCCGTCGTCCGTCGCGCCGTGCACGAAGCGCTCGTAATAGGCCAGCACCGCCGGGATGACGCCGGCCGCCCCGTTGGTCGGCGCGGTGACGACCCGGCCGCCGGCGGCGTTCTCCTCGTTCACGGCCAGCGCGTAGAGATTGACCCAGTCGAGCGTCGTCAGCGGATCGCGCAGCGCCTTTTCCGGCTTTCGCAGAAGCTCGTTGTGGAGCTGCTTGGCCCGCCGCCGGACCTTCAGGCCGCCCGGCAGGATGCCGTCCATCCGGCAGCCACGCTCGATGGAATCGAGCATGGCATCGCGAATGCCCAGAATGCCGTCGCGGATCTCGGCCCGCGAGCGCCAGGTCTCCTCGTTGGCGAGCACCGCTTCGCCGATCGACAGGCCATGCGCCTCGCACAGCGCCAGAAGCTCGTCGCCGGAGCGAAATTCGTAGGGCGCGCGGGCATTGGCCAGCACCGGCGTCTCTCCGGCAGCGTCTTCCGCCGACATCACGAAACCGCCGCCGACGGAGTAATAGTCCGCCCGGTCGATCTCCCGGTCCGCCGCGTCGAAGGCGGTGAAGCGCATGCCATTGGAATGGTGCGGCAGCCGCTCGCGTTTCAGGAAGATCAATTCCTCGCCGTCGCGAAACGGCACGCGCTGGCCGCGGTCGAGCTGCAGCTCGCCCTTGTCGCGGATATAGGCGAACAGGTCCTCGGCATCGTCAGGGTCGAGCGTGTCGGGCTGCAGGCCGGCCAGGCCGAGCATCACCGCCTTGTCGGTGCCGTGGCCGGTGCCGGTGAGCGCCAGCGAACCGTAGAGATGCACGACGACCCGCGCCGCCTCTCCCTTCAGCCCGCGATCGTCGAGCCGGTCGAGAAAGCGGCGCGCCGCCAACATCGGCCCCACCGTGTGGGACGACGACGGCCCGATCCCGATCTTGAACAGCTCGAACAGGCTGATGGACATCCGGCCTCCCCCTCGACCTCGCAAAAAGAGACTGCTTTGGCCGGCCATGCAAGCCGTCAGGCGGGATGCTTGTGCTTGCGCCGGAACAGGCCGCGCTTCTCCGCCGTGGGGGCGGGGTCGCGCCGCGAGCTCTTGCCCAGCGTGTCGGCGACCCGGGCGCCGCGTTCGCCGATCGGCCTGGGCGGGTCGTTCACCGTGTCGTGCGCCGTCTGGTGCTCCATCTCGGCATTGATCTCGGCGCCGATGATGAAGATCAGCGAGGAAATCCACACCCACATCATGAAGCCGATGACGGCGCCGAGCGAGCCGTACATGGCGTTGTAATTGGCGAAGTTCTGCAGGTACCAGGAGAAGCCGAGCGAGGCGAGCAGCCAGACCACGGCGGCCAGGAGCGCGCCCGAGACCACCCATTTCCAGCGGGCGCGCCGGCGGCTCGGCCCATACCGATAGATCATCGCGATGGCGACGACGATCAGCCCGAAGACCACCGGCCAGCGCATCGCCGCGATCATGATCTCCGAAAAACTCTGCAGGCCGAAGACAGCCATGACCACCGGAACGACGCCGACGGTGACGATCAGCACGATGCCGATGAAGATGGCGCCGAGGGTGAAGCAGAAGGCGACGAGGTTCAGCTTGAAGAAGCTGCGCTGCTCGCGCTCGCCATAGGCGACGTTCATCGCCTCGAACAGGGTCTTGATGCCGTTATTGGCGCTCCACAGCGCAAACAGCAGGCCGCTGACGAAGCCCAGCGACAGCGACGAGGAATCCTGGCTCACCAGCCGCGCCAGCTGCGATTCCAGGAGCTCGGTGCCGGCCGTCGGCAGGAACTGGCCGATGAAGGCGATATGCTCGCCGATCGAGACCGGGTCGGCGACGAAGCCATAAAGCGAGACGAAGACGGCGAAGGCCGGAAACAGCGCCAGCAGCAGGTAGAAGGTCGCGCCAGCGGCGATCAGCATCACCCGGTCATCGAAGAACGAGGCGTAGATGCGCAGGCTGATGTCCTTCCAGCCCTTCCAGGGGATCGACATCGGCCCGCCGGCGCTGCGGCCGCGCCCCGGCTCGCTAGCCCGGCGGCGGGTTTCCTCGCTGGTATGCGCCGCG
This sequence comes from Aurantimonas sp. DM33-3, assembly GCF_014334315.1. Lineage (NCBI taxonomy): Bacteria > Pseudomonadati > Pseudomonadota > Alphaproteobacteria > Hyphomicrobiales > Aurantimonadaceae > Aurantimonas > Aurantimonas sp. DM33-3. The sequence goes on from NZ_JACSGS010000003.1 coordinate 350,683, forward strand.
AACTTCAGATCCATGCCGTCATTCCGTTCCTGCCATCGCATGCCGCCGCCGATACGCCGCGCGTCGGCAGCCCCGTCCATAAGGCTGGAAGAGCATATGGCACCAACCATGGCCTCTGCCCAGCGGCGCACTACTGCGCAACGGCAGGGCCGTGCCGCTTCCGAAGAATTTGACGCTACGATATGGACAGCGGCACCATGGCGCTTTAAGACCGGTCAGAGGTATTTATTCCTCTGACGCAGACCGGGCTTCGCACACGATGTTTTCCCATGACCGGATATGGCTGGCGATCGACGCCCTGGCGACCCGCCACCGGATGTCGCCCTCCGGCCTCGCCCGGCGCGCCGGCCTCGATCCAACGACCTTCAACAAGTCCAAGCGCAATGCCAGCGACGGGCGCCCGCGCTGGCCCTCGACCGAATCCATCGCCAAGGTCATCGCCGCGACCGACGCCAGCATCGAGGAGTTCGCTGCGCTGATGCGCGGCGAAACGCCGGGCGGTCCCCGCTCGCCCAGCCCCGCCATGAGCGTGCCGTTGCTCGGCTTTGCCGAGGCCGGCGGTGGCGGCTTCTTCGACGATTCCGGATTTCCGGCTGGCCAGGGCTGGGACGAGATCGCCCTGCCCTCGACCGGCGACGAAACCGTCTATGCGCTCGAGGTGTCGGGCCAGTCGATGATGCCGCTCTACCGCGACGGCGACATTCTCATCGTCTCGCCGGCCGCCGCCGTCCGGCGCGGCGACCGGGTGGTGGTGCGCACCCGCGAGGGCGAGGTGATGGCCAAGATCCTGCAGCGCCAGACCAGCCGCACCATCGAGCTGGCTTCCACCAATCCGGATTTCCCCGACCGCCAGTTCCAGATGGACGAGGTGGAATGGATGGCGCGCATCCTGTGGGCCAGCCAGTGATCCTGCAGCCGCGTCCCGGCGGCGGGACGAGCCGGCCCTGCGCGGGATCGGCCGCCGTCGGCGCGTGATCCGCACACTGCTCGCAGCCCTCGGCCTTGCGGCGCTGGCCGCTCTCCTCTTTTGGCTGTTGCCGTCCCCCGACGAACTGCAGGAGCCGGCCCGCATTGTCCCGCCGGCGGCGGAGCAATCGGCAGAACCGGCAGCGCCCCCCGCCCCCGAAGCGCCCGAGCCGGCGGGCGCCCCGAACGGCGACGGCCTCGCGCCACGCCTTGGCCGGAACGTTACGCCCGACGGCATCACCAGCGGACCGGCGACGGACGGCCCGCTCCGCCGCTTGCCGCCGCGCGCGCCCGACCCGTCGCCGGAGCAAGCCGCCGAGCCCGAAAACATCGAAACCCGGCAGATCCTGTTGCCCCGCCCGATCGCGCGCGACACCGCGCATCTGACAATCGGCCGCGGCACGATCGCCCTGCCCGGCATCGCCGCGCTCCCCCTGGAGCGCAGCTGCGGCGAGGGCGCGAACGCCTGGCCCTGCGGCATGCGGGCGCGCACCGAGTTGCGCAATTACCTGCGCTCGCGCTCGATCCGCTGCGAGGTCCCGGAGGATTTCGGCGACCGCGACGAGACAATCACCAGCGCCTGCACGCTGCGCGGCGACGATGTCGGGGCATGGATCGTGCGCAATGGCTGGGCCGAGGCGGCACCCGGCGGTCCCTATCAGGACGCCGAGGCCGAAGCCCGGCGCGAGAAGCGCGGCATCTGGCGATAGACGGCGGCGAACACCCGCCACCGGTCTGTTCGCGCGGGAACAGCCCCGGGCGTCAGGCGCCCGAAGCCAGCCGGCCTTCCAGTGCGTCTCGGATCAGGGCGCGGGTTTCAGCTAGGCCGTAAAGCGCCGCGAAGGAGCCGAAACGCGGACCTTTTTCCTGTCCGATGAGGATCTGGTAGAGCGCCTGGAACCACTCTCCGGAGACGCCGGGTCCGCCCTGCGGCCCCGACTTCTTGTGATCCTGGTAGCGTTCGATCGGCCGGGCGACGTCCAGAAGCGCGTTCTGGATCGCCTCGCCATCGGCATCGGCCGGCAGCGCCGCAAAGGCGGCATCGAGCGACTCCAGCGCCTCGCGCTCGACCGCGTCCGGGGCCCGGAACGTCTTCGCCGGCCGGACGAAATCCTCGTAATAGCGCAGCGCATACCCGACGAGCTGATCGAGTTCGGGATCGGTCTCGGCGGTCACCCCCGGCGCGTAGCGGGTGATGAAGCCCCACAGGGTCGACGCATTCGACGCGTTGGAGGCCGAGACGAGGTTGATCAGCATGGCGAAGGGCACCGGCACGCCCTTGGCCGGCGGCGTCCCGTTATGAATGTGCCAGACCGGATTCTGCAACTGCTGGCGCAGTTCCTGGCGCTGATAGGCGGAGACGAACTGGTAGTAGTCGTCCACGGCCTTCGGGATCACGTCGAAGAACAGCCGCTTGGCGGCGCGCGGCTTGCCGAACATGTAGAAGGCCAGGCTCTGCGGCGAGGCATAGGACAGCCATTCGTCGATGGTCAGGCCGTTGCCCTTCGACTTGGAGATCTTCTGCCCGCTCTGGTCGAGGAAGAGTTCGTAATTGAACCCCTCCGGCGGCGCCGAGCCCAGCGCCCGGCAGATCTTCGACGACAGGGTGACGGAATCGATCAGGTCCTTGCCGGCCATCTCGTAGTCGACGCCCAACGCCGCCCAGCGCATGGCCCAGTCGGCCTTCCACTGGCACTTCACCGCGCCGCCGGTCACCGTGGTCTCGATCCGCTCGCCGGTCTCCGGATCGAGATAGGCGATCATGCCCCGCTCGACGTCGCGTTCGACGGTCGGCACCTGCAGGACGATGCCGGTGCGCGGATGGATCGGCAGGAAGGGCGAATAGGTCGCCTGCCGCTCGGCGCCGAGCGTCGGCAGGATGATCGCCCGCACCTCGTCATAGGCGGCGAGCATCTTCAGAAGCGTCGCGTCGAAGCGGCCGGAGGCATAGTACTCGGTGGCCGAGGCGAATTCGTAGTCGAAGCCGAACCGGTCGAGGAAGGCGCGCAGCCGCGCATTGTTGTGGGCGGCAAAGCTCGGATAATCGTCGGAGAACGGGTCGGGCACCCGCGACAGCGGCTTGCCGATATGGGTCGCCAGCATCTCGCGGTTCGGCACGTTGTCCGGCACCTTGCGCAGGCCGTCCATGTCGTCGGAAAAGCATAGAAGCCGCGTCGGCACAGCGCCGTCGGTCAGAACCGTGAAGGCATGGCGGACCATCGAGGTCCGCGCGACCTCGCCGAAGGTGCCGATATGCGGCAGGCCCGACGGGCCATAGCCGGTCTGGAACAGGACTTCCGCCGGCATGCCGCCCTTTTCGAAGCGCTTCAGGAGCTTGCGCGCTTCCTCGAAGGGCCAGGCATTCGACGCCATGGCTTCGGTCCGCAAGAGATCGACGTCGACGGTGTCCGGCTGCGGGCTCGGCATGAAGGCATTCCTCGAAAATCCGGGTCCCGGGCGTCCGCGCGCACTGCGAAGGGGACGCGCAGATTGCCGGGGGACCGTCAGGTGCCGCCCGGTCTAGAAAGAAGCCAGCGGCGCGTCAACAAAAGCCGCCCGTGCCGAATGACGGCTTGTTGCGACCGCCCCGGGTGCATAGCTTGCCGAGGGTAGCCCTGAAGCAAGGAAGGCAGACAATGTCGGATCTCGGACCGCGCGAAGCCCTGGTTCATCTCATGGTGTCGATGGCCGCGGCCGATGGCGCGATCAGCGACCACGAGCTGCGGGAACTGCAGGCCATCCTCGACACGCTGCCGGTCTTCGAAGGTTTCGATCGGGGCCGGTTGAACGGTATTTCCGAGCGCTGCAGCCATATTCTCGAACAGGAAGACGGGCTGCAGACGATCATCGACAACCTGATGTCGGCGCTGCCGCAAAAGCTGTACGAAACGGCCTATGCGCTGGCCATCGAGGTTGCCGCCTCCGACGTCCACGCCAGCCAGCCGGAACTGCGCTTCCTGGAAATGCTGCGCGACGCCTTCGAGCTCGACCGGCTGACCGCGGGCGCGATCGAGCATTCCGCCCGGGTGCGCTACCGGCGCCTCTAGCGCCGCGCCGTCAGAAGGCGCTGACCGGGAAGTAGCGCAGCAGCAATTCGGAAAACCGCTTGCTCTCGACGAGCTGGCCGATCGCGTAGTCGAAGGCCCGGGCGAGTTCCTCGTCCTTCGGCGCCACGGCGATCGACAATCCTTCGCCCAGAAAGCGGTCCGACAGGAACGGCCCGCCGGAGAACCCGCAGCAATCCTCGGCGGCGTTGCTCTCCAGCCAGAAGGACAGGCCGACCCCGTCGCCGAAATAGGCGGCGATCTCGCCCTTGCGCAAAGCGGCCAGTCCGTCGTCGCGGGTGGGATACAGCCGCCGGTCGATCTGCGGAAAGAAGCTGCGCAGCATGGCCGCATGGGCACTGCCCTCGGCAACGCCCACCGGCTTGCCGGCCAGCGTGTCGGCGACCGGCTCCTTCACCGGCGCCTCCTTGGTGGTCACGAAGCGTGCCGGATACCGGAAATAGGGTTCGGTGAAGGCGAGCTCGCGCCGGGTGTCGGGCGTCATCGACAGGCCGGCGACGATCGCCTCCCCGTCACCGCGCTGCAGTGCCGGCACCAGGTCGCGAAACGCCATCGCCTCGATCTGGCAGCGCGGCAGGATATCCAGCTCCTCGCAGATCGCCCGGACGAGATCGACATTGAACCCCGCCAGCCGGCCACGCCGGTCGAGGAAGTTGAACGGCGGGTAGTTGGTCGTGGTCAGGAAGCGGATGCGCGTGCGCGCGCCGAGATCCGGCTTGGTCATGCGCTGGCGCTGATCGAAGAAATTCGGCGTCGCCACCTGGGCCTTCACGGTTGCAGCACCGGTCACTGCATCCCCGAGGAATCCAGCGGCGGACACGAGCATTCCAACCAGAAACAACCCTGACGCGAAACATACCCGCATAGATTTCTTTCCCTTGCGTCATCACTCGCGCACGATGCAACCGGGTGCCGGCCGGCGCCCCGACACTTCATCCTGGAGCGGGTCGTTTGCGTGCGTGACGATCAGACCGATCCTCGAACGGCTTATGCGGCGGGACCTTATGGCCCGCAACCGGCCATACGCAAGAATGCCCGCTTCACGCATCCGAAACCGCACGATGCTCCGTCGCAACCGCCGGGCGGATCCCGCTTCGCCGGAGGCGTCACCGACCGCGTGATCGCCCGGCTGGGCCTGACGGCGGAAGCCCTCGGACGCGCCCGCCGCGCGGCAGCCGACAACCGGACCGACCTCGCCGCCGAACTGATTGCCGGCCGGCACGTGACCGCCGATCGCCTGACCCGCCTGATGGCGGAGGCGCTGGATCTGCCCCACGAGCCCATCGGCCCGGACGAACGGATCATCGGCCTTCGCGATCTACAGCCTGCCGGGTCTCCGCGCCTTCTGAAGACTTGCGGCGCGGATCTGGAAACCAAGCTGTTCCTGCGCCCGCGCCTTGAAGATCTCGACCGGGTCGCCGCACTGCTCGCCCTGCAGCCGGATGTCCGGCGCAAGGCACGGTTAGCCACCGAGGCCGACATCGCCGCGGCCCTGGCATCCCGCAGCGCCGCGCGGCGCATCGAGGATGCCACGCTCAGCCTTGCCCGGAGCGCGCCGCGCCATTCGGCCCGGACCGTCGTCGAGGCCGGCCAGGCGGCGTTGCTGGCCTTCGCCGCCTGCGCCGTTCTCGCCGCCTTCGCCATGGCCCCGTCCGCAACGGCCGCGGTCCTGCATCCGTTGTTCGGCATCGCCTTTGCCGCCTGTCTCGCCATCCGCATCGTCGCGGCGCTGCCGGCCCCTCCCAAGCCCGAGCAGAACACGGCCGCAGATGTGGAGACGGGACCCCTCCCCGTCTATTCGGTCCTCGTCGCGCTCTATCAGGAGACGGGGGTGATCGAGCGCCTCGTCGCGTCCCTGTCGCGCCTCGACTGGCCGACCAGCCGCATCGAGATCAAGCTGGTCTGCGAGGCCGACGATCCGGCGACCATCGCCGAGGCGCGCCGCGCCACGGCCGGACTGCCGCAGTTCGAGATCGTCGCCGTGCCGCCCGGCGAGCCGCGCACCAAGCCGAAGGCGCTGAACTTCGTCCTTCCGCTCTGCCGCGGCGAGTTCGTCGCGCTCTATGACGCCGAGGACGAGCCGGACCCCGGCCAGTTGCGCGAAGCTTTCCAGCGCTTCCGCAGCGGCCCCGGTGACCTTGCCTGCCTGCAGGCGCCGCTCGTCGTGCGCAACGGCCAGCAGAACTGGCTGGCCGGCCTCTTCGCGCTGGAATATGCGGCGCTGTTCCGGCGGCTGCTGCCGTGGCTTGCGCGCCATCGCCTGCCGATGCCGCTGGGCGGCACCTCGAACCATTTCCGCCGCCACAGCCTGACGGCGGTGGGCGGGTGGGATTCCCACAATGTCACCGAGGACGCCGATCTCGGCATGCGGCTGTATCGCGAAGGCTGGGCGATCGGCACGCTGACACGGCCGACGCTGGAAGACGCCCCCGAGCGCTGACCGGTCTGGTATCGCCAGCGCACGCGCTGGACGAAGGGCTGGCTGCAGACCTGGTTGGTCCACATGCGTCAGCCGCTCAGGCTGTGGCGCGAACTCGGCCCGGTCAGCTTCGCGGTGTTCCAGATGCTGTTCGTCGGCATGCTGGCCTCGGCGCTGATCCAGCCGGTGTTTCTCGTTCTGGTGCTGTCGACACTGGTGTCGGCGCTGAATCACGGCCTGCCCGGCGGCCTCGCGGGCCTGATCTTCGCGCTCGACCTGTTCAACGCGACCGGCGGCTTCATCGCCTTCGTCGCGCTGTCACTCCCGGCGCTGCAGCCGGAGGAGCGCGCTACCCTGCCGAAATATTACGCCCTCGTTCATCTCTACTGGCTGCTGATCGCGCTCGCGTCGCTGCGCGCGGTGATCCAGCTCGCGCGCGATCCCCACCGCTGGGAGAAGACCCACCACGATATCCGCGCCCGGGCGGACCTGTACGACCAACGCTACCGCACCGAACCGCATTTCAGCGCCAGCTAGGCATGTCTTTCCCGGAGTGTGAAAGACTCGGTGGGCGAGCCGCTCCTAACGCAAGACGGGCGGCCATGCCGACCGCCCGTCATTTGAAAGTCGCCTGCGCCGACGCGGCGCTCGCGCCGCCTGATGCCGTCAGTGCCCCTTGAGGCCATCCCGCAGGCGCTGGGCCTGGATGGCCGCGCGGGCATACTGCTCCCAGGCGGAGCGAACGGCCATGAGGTTGACGTTCATCGCCTCGGCAAGGCTCTCGAGCTCATCGAGCTTGGCCGCGCTCTTGGTGAACTTTCCGGCCAGATCGCCGCTCACGTCGCCCTTGCGCGCGCTTTCGATCATCCCGGCGAGACTGCGGCCGTGTTCCTCGATCTCCGGCAGGATCCGCGTCAGCGCCTGGTTCAGGCGGAGCCGTTCGGCTTCCGCCGTCTCGAGCTGGGGACGTAGCTGCTCCATCAGCCGCGCTGCGTTGCGGCATTCGCGGCCGTGGCGATCGAGATCATGGCCGAGCCCGGTGAAACCACCCTCGATGCGGCGCGGCAACCGCGGCACCGGTTCGTCCATGATCAGCGGCGGTCCCGACAGCACATTCGACGCCGCACTCGGCTTGTCGCTGCGATCGGCAAAGTCTCTCGATAGTTCCTCGGTGAGAAAGTCGCTCATATCTGGGGTGGTATCCTTGGCTGCCGTCATCGTGGACATGCTATTCTCCCGCAATGCCGCTGGATTGCTTGTTGATGATTAAATATGCACGGCTGCGAGTGGCCGGCCACCGTTTTGTTAACGGATGGTTAAGACTTGCAGGCGCTTAGCCCTCGAAGATGACGCAACGACCTCTCGGGGACGCCCTGCGACATTCCCCGTTATCCCCACTTGTCCACCGGAAACTGCAGGCCGCCCCGCAGTCATCCGGCGATCCCCCATGCTAGGCTCGCGCCATGAAGGACAGACGCGATTCCCGTTCCGTGCCGGTCACGGCAGCGCCGCTGACAGCAGCGACGATCGACCACCTCGAAGCCTGCGCCAGCGGGCTTTGGGAGCATGCGCGGGATTTCGACCGCTGGGGTCTGGCGCTCGACGCCGAGGCGACCCGCAGCCAGGCGATCGCCTGCCGCGTCGAGGCAATCATCGCCCGCGCCACGGCCGCAGCGACGGATCATCTGCAGGCGTCCTGACTCGGTTTTCCGAGGCCGCGATCGTCTCGCCTGAGACCGTTTACGACGAATCCAGATCGTCCGGTTTTCGCCGCGCAATGCGCCGCGGGACGAGAGGCACAGGCGCGTCGCGGCTGTGTCACCGGCGCCCGCGATCGGTATCGTCCTGAGGCCGCGCGGCTCCGCGGCTTATAGACGCCTGCTCTACCCCACGTTGCTCCCCAGCGCCGTCCCGTGCCCCCATCCAGGCGCGCTAACGACCCGGCGTGGTCGGCCCGTCTGAATCACGCTGGCGGGCCAAAGCCGGAGCACGATCCCGGTCAGACGCACAGTGTCGCGCGCCCTGATCAGCCCCCTCCGCATCTCCCGCTGCGCACTGCCGCCGAGACGCCCTGCGGCCCCGGCCCGACCCCCCGGCGTGACGCGCTCTCGCGTCGAGCGATAGCCGGCCATGCATTCCGCGAACACCACTCCTGATGGCGATAAGGCTCTGTTAAGCAACCGGAACCTATATCGTTAAACATAACTAAGCCCGCCTTACGAGGCCCTCCACATGATCAGTATACGGACCAACGGCACCGCGATGACGGCGCTTGCCAACGTGCGTTCGCTGCAATCTGCATCGGACGCAAATCAGACCGCGATGGCCACGGGCTACCGGGTCGGCTCGGCCGCCGACAACGCGTCCTACTGGTCGATCGCGACCGGCATGCGCTCCGACGTCAAGGCGCTCGGTGCGGTCGCCGACGCGCTGGGCCTCGGCTCGGCCACGACCGACGTCGCCTACACGTCAATGGTGCAGGCCGGCGACATGCTGGCCGACATCAAGGAGCGGCTGGTGGTCGCCATGGAGCCCGGCGTCGACCGCCAGAAGGTGCAGGCCGAGATCAGCCAGCTTCAGGCCGCGATCGTCGCCACCTCCCAGGCCGCCAGCTTCTCGGGCCAGAACTGGCTCCAGACCAACGTGCCCGACATCTACGAGACGCCCGTGGACCGCCGCTCGACCATGCTGGTCGCCTCGCTGTCGCGATCCAGCACGTCGGGACTGTCGGTCGGCACGATCGGCGTCGATCTGCAGAAGACGTCCCTGTTCAACGTCGATGGCGGCGGCATGCTGCAGCCCGATCCCCGCAGCCCCAGGAATATTGGTGGCTTGCGTTCGATCGCCGCCGTCTATCCGCCGTCCTATTCCCCATCCAACACTACGGGATTGGTCAGCCATCAGTTTACTTTTCCTGCGTCGATCACCTTCGGAATGACCGACACAATGACGTTCACCATGACGGTCGACGCCGAGGATGACTCCACTGCAGGCCTGCCGGGTACCTACGATGATGGCTTGGACATTCCGGTTTCCATCGACCGGGCCCTCGTGGATGCGACCCTCGGCCGCGGCGATGGGGTGATTGCCGACTACCACGAGATGATCCGTGTCCTCGACGCGGCGATTACAGGAAACGAGGTCTCTGTCAGTTACGTCTATCAACGGCTCTACAACCCCTACAGAGTCGAAGTGGTCGAGGACGAAATAAAATTCACCAACCAAGAGAATACCGGCATGCCGGGCTCTTCCTTCGCCATCAAGGATTTCGCCACCACCGCCTCCGGCACGGGCGGCCTTGGAAACGTCGCGACGATCTATGGCGAACGCGCCTCGACTGTCACGATGGATTTCCAGCCCTTCCGCATCTACCGGGACGTCGAGGTCTCGTACTCGCTGACCGCCAACAGCGTTTCGCGGTCTTATCGGATCGACCGCGATCTCGTGGACCGGGTGCTGGGCACCGACGACGGCTGGGTGAACACGGCCGCGGACATGCACGCCATCCTGACGGATCTGAACGACATTCCGGACCTGCTGATCGAGGAGACGGCCGGCGATATCGTCCTGCGCCTCGATCCCGCAGCCAATCGTGAGGCGGGCACCAAGTCACGCATGGTTGTCAGTGGGCTGCAGGTGAACATCGAGCCCCTCACCGCGATCGGCATTCTCGACGTGGACGTGGCCGCCAATCCGAACGCGATCAAGGACTATCTGCAGCAGGTCGACACCATGCAGCAGCGCGTCGTGTCCGGGGCTGCCGTCCTCGGCGCCATCAGCAAGCGGCTGGAGATGCAGACGGAATTCACCCGGACCGTCACCCAGACGCTGGAACAGGGCATCTCGCGGCTGGTCGACGCGGACATGGAAGAGACCTCGACCCGCTACCGCGCGCTCGAGGCCCAGCGCCAGCTTGCCGTGCAGAGCCTGTCGCTGGCCAATTCGACCCCGGACATCGCCCTCAGCCTGTTCAGATAACCGACAAGACAGGCACCCGACATCAGAAACGCCAGCCCTCGCGGCTGGCGTCTTGCGTCGCGCGACCCGCTTCATGCGCTCGACGGCCGAAACGACTACGGAAAAGCAGCCGGCAAGGCAGCAACGATATCGGGACAGGCGCTGATGGGGCTGGAGCGGGCGATGGGGGTCGAACCCACGACATCAAGCTTGGGAAGCTTGCGTTCTACCACTGAACTACGCCCGCGCAGGCGGGACAATGCTCGCCGGACGCAGCCGCGTCAAGATGGTTTGCCGCGGTCCCGTGCGATCATCGACGCGAAGCCTGCGGCTCGATGGGCCGGGGCCGTGCCCCGCCTTGCAGAGGCTGCCTGACGCGGCAACGGCGCAAGCGCTAGCTGCGCAGGGCGACGGCCTCGCGGGCGAGTGCGGTGATCGCGTCCCAGTCGCCGGCCTCGACCGCAGCCTTCGGCGCGACCCAGGAACCGCCGACACAGATGACGTTCGGCAGGGCCAGATAGTCGCGGACATTCTTCATCGAGATGCCGCCGGTCGGGCAGAAGCGCAAGCTCGGAAACACCGGCGAAATCGACTTGAGGAACGCCGCCCCGCCGATCTGTTCGGCCGGGAAGAACTTCAGCACCTCGTAGCCCTCCTCCAGCATCGCCATCAGCTCGCTCGGCGTCGCCGATCCCGGCAGCATCGGCGCTTCGGACGAGCGCGCAGCGTCGAGCAGTTCCATCGTCGCCCCCGGCGACACGATGAACTGCGCGCCGGCCTTGGTGGCGCGGTCGAACTGGCGGGGGGTGAGAACGGTGCCGGCGCCGCACAGCGTCTCCGGGACCTCGCTGGCGATCGCCATGATCGCTTCCAGCGCGGCCGGGGTGCGCAGGGTCACCTCGATCGCCTTCAGGCCGCCGGCGGCCAGCGCACGGGCCAGCGCGACGCCCTCGGCGGCGGATTCCACGGCGACCACCGGAACCACCGGCTGCGCGCTCAGCATTTCCAGAAGTCGCTTGCTGTTCTGAGCCATGATGTCTTCCCCGAACCGTACCGCTGTCTTAACGGCGCTCTACAGCATCGCTTCGCCAAGGGGAATGGTTCGGGTCGAAAACCTCGCCGCGGAGACGATCCGCCGGCGCAGGACCGCGGTCATGGACGGCGCGGCAAACAGGCCTTTGCGAAGGCCCTGTCGCTTACCAGCCGCCGTTGAAGGTGCGGTAGAAGATGTGCTTGCCGATCTTGTCGACCCGCTCCATCGCGCCGGCCCAGCGCGGGCGGACGTAATTGGCGTGGTAATGGGTCGCGGAGCCGACCTCGTTGATCCAGATCTCGCCGCGGGTCACCTGTTCGGCGATGCGCTTGGCCTTGGCCCAGGAGCCGCTGTCGGACACGCGGTCGCGCGCGCCGTCGCAGGCAAAGGAGAACTGGCAGCGATTGCGCCAGTTCTTGTTCTGGTAGACGACGCCGCAGATCGTGTTCGGGAAGGCCGGGTTGCGGACGCGGTTGAGGATGACCTGCGCCACGGCGGCCTGCCCCATGGTGCTCTCGCCGCGCGCCTCGAAATAGAGGCCATTGGCCAGGCAGCTCTGCTCCTTCTTCGACATGGTCTCCGCCGGCAGCGGCGTCGCCGCCCAGGCATGGTCCTTGTCGCCGATCGGCGGAATGAAGGCTTCCGGCGTATCCTTGAGGATCGTCTCGAACAGCGAGGAAGTCCGAGCGCTGCCCGTCGACGGTGCGTAGCCGAGGGCATTGGTGTCGCCGGCCGAGGGCTTCAGCGAGGCCAGCATGATCTTGTCGTTCGGCGTCAGGGTCTTGGCGCCCGGAATCTTCGGCGGGCCCTGAAGCTGGAAGTTCATGGCGACGGTGATCGCCTCCTTGGTCGTCTGGGTGACCTTGGAGAAGGCGGTGCGGATGCGCTCCTGGCCACCGACGACGCGCGATCCGAGCAGCGACTGGCGCTCGAGGATCGAACCGGCGGAGAAGCCGCGCGGCGGCAGGTTGCTGGCCGGAACGAGCGACAGGACGCGGGCGCCCTTGTCCTCGCGCATGATCCGGGTTTCCTCGGGCTTGACGATCGCCGCCTCGATCCGCGGCGCGGCGACGGCTTCCAGGCCCTCGGGCAGCTTCAGCCCGGCCGGGATCGGCTCGCGCAGATCGGATCCGGCGAACGCGATGGCCGCCGTTTCCGTGGTGCCGATTTTCGATGGAACGAAATAGGCCCTCCACTGGTTTGCATGACCGGAACCGCCGAGAAGGCTGGTCATGTCCTGACGGGCGACCGGGCTGGTCACCATCGCGAGGGAAGCGAAACAGCCAGTGGCCAGAACCACGGCCTTGGCCGCCCGAGCCTTCGACAGTTTCTGCAGGCGTGTCCCCGCGTGCTGTTCAACAGCCGTCATCATTCCCCCATCAAGCCTGCGTCATATAACGGGCGTCACCCAACGTCCCCCATTAACCTTGTTTCTTGGTTAACAGACGATGGCGATTTCAAGACGGACGCTTGCGTTTTCCGGCGTAGGGATTGTCCGGCTTGCGCAGACCGAGGCGGATCGGCACGGCGAAAAGCCCGAAGCTTTCGCGTAACCCATTGATAAGATAGCGCGTATACGACGCGTTCAGCGCATCCGGGCGGCTCGTGGAGATCATGAACGTCGGCGGACGCGATTTGACCTGGGTCATGTATTTTATGTTGATCCGGCGTCCCGCGACGGCCGGCGGAGAATGTCTGGTAACCATACGGTCGAGCCACTGATTCAGCTTGGCCGTCGAGATCCGCTTGTTCCAGACCTCGTGGGTATCGACGATGGCCTTCATCAGCCGCTCGACGCCCTCGCCGGTTTCACCCGACACCGTGATGGCACGGATGCCCCGCGCCTGCGGCAGCAGCCGGTCGGTCTTCTCGCGCAGATCGGCCAGCACCTCCTGTCGGTCCTCGATCATATCCCATTTGTTGAAAGCGATGACCGGCGCCCGGCCTTCGCGCATGACCAGGTCGACGATCGACATGTCCTGACGCTCGAAGGGGATCGTCGCGTCGAAGACGACCACCACCACCTCGGCGAACTTGATCGCGCGCAGGCCGTCGGCCACCGACAGCTTCTCCAGCTTTTCCTGGACCTTCGCCTTGCGGCGCATGCCGGCCGTGTCGAAGACCTTGATCGTGCGGCCGCGCCATTCCCATTCGCTGGCGATGGAGTCGCGGGTGATGCCGGCCTCCGGGCCGGTCAACATCCGGTCCTCGCCGAGGAACCGGTTGATCAGCGTCGACTTGCCGGCATTCGGGCGGCCGACGATGGCGATCCGTAGCGGCTTGGTGGCGTCGTAGACGGGCTCGACCTCGTCGTCCTCCACCGGCACGTCCACCAGCGCTTCCTCGGGCTCCGGCGTGTCGTCGGCGAAGGTCTCTTCGCCCAGCGCCTCGAGGATGGCATCGCGCAATTCGCCCATGCCGACGCCATGCTCGGCGGAGATGCCGATCGGCTCACCCAGACCCAGCTCGAAGGCGTCGAGCATGCCGGCTTCCGCCCCGCGGGCTTCCGACTTGTTGGCGACGAGGATCACCTTGCCGGCGGTGCGGCGCATGATCTCGACGAAGGCCCTGTCCTGCGGCATCACGCCGGCCTTCACGTCGATCATGAACAGGCACAGGTCGGCCGAGGCGATTGCCGTCTCGGTCTGGGTGCGCATCCGGCCTTCCAGCGTGTCGGCGCCGGCTTCTTCCAGGCCGGCCGTATCGACCACCTCGAAGTCGAGGTCGAGCAGCGTCGCGTCGCCGGTGCGGCGGTCGCGGGTCACGCCCGGCCGGTCGTCGACCAGCGCCAGACGCTTGCCGACGAGGCGGTTGAACAGGGTGGACTTGCCGACATTGGGTCGGCCGATAATGGCGATGGTGACCATGACGGTCTCCGCGCTCCTCCGGAGCGATGGGGCACACCGGTACGAAGCCGGGGCCGGTTGCGATCGGGGCGCCGGCCGTGTGTCACGTGCGAGCTCTGCCCCGATCCGATCGGTTTGCGGCGACGTCCGGACCGGGTGAACCCGGCCGCAGGCGACGACGCCGCAGCGGTTCAGTCGGCGCCGGCAGGCGCCGGAGCGGCCGGCGTGCCTTCATCAGGCGCGTCGGTCGTGGTCGGCTCGGCCTGCTCCGGGGCGGCAGCCTCGGGGGCGGCCGCGGGATCGGCGATGCCGAGCCCGGTCGTCGGAACGGCGACGCTCGGCGCGGCAGCCCCCTCGGGCAGCGCCGCATCGGCGGCAGGCGCAGCCGGCGCTTCGCCGGTGGCCGCATTCGGGCTCGCCGGAGCCTCGGTCGCTGCACCCTCGGTGGCTGCGCCATCGAGATCTGCTCCGTCGCTGGCAGCGGCCGGTGCCTCGGTCGCCGGCGCCGCAGGCGTGGCCTCCCGGGCGGTCGTTTCACCGCCCGCGACGGGCGCGGCCGCGTCCGCCGGAGCGGCGTCCGTTGCCGGCCCGGTCGCAGTACCGATCTCCTCCGGCATCACGGTGCCCTCGGGCATCGGCTTGCCGGCGGCGATCAGGTCGAGCATCAGCCGGGCCCGGCTGATGATGCCGTTCGGCGCGCCGGGATCGTCGACCAGCTGCTGGAACAGCGTCGTCGCGGTTTCCGTGTCCTCGGCCTTCCAGGCGGCCAGCGCCACGGCTTCGCGGGCCGGAAAGCGCAAGGCCTCGCTGTCGCCGGTCAGCCGCTCGACACGGCTGCGCACATCGCTGAGCGCACCGTGGTCGACCAGCACATAGGCGGCGCGCACGGCGGCCATGTCGCGCAGCGCATCGGGCGCGCCGGCATCCGCCGCCACCTTGTCGAAGGCGGCGACCGCCTCGTCGAACTTGCCCTGCGCCTGATAGACGCCGCCGATGCTCATGCGGGCAAGGTCCGGATAGGCGCCGTAGCTGTCGGCCGCCAGGGCTTCGAGCGCGGTGATGGCCTCGTCGGGCTTGCCGTCACGCGCCAGCTGCAGCGCGGCCAGATAGGCATCGCCCGAGGCGTTGGCCTGGGCGGTCTGGTACCGGTCCCAGCCGACGACGGCCGCGGTGATGACGACCACCAGAATGACCGCGGCCAGGATATAGGTCCCGAACCGCGTCCAGATGGCTTTCACCCTGTCCTGGCGAAGCTCTTCGCTGACTTCGCGAAAGAAACTGTCGTCGCTCATCCATCCACTCTTCGAAAACCGGCCGTGGCCGGGACCATCGGCCCGGCACGCAAGAACACTTGGGGTCTTCTAACGATTTTTGCCGCAGGTGAAAGGGCGTGCGCGCCTTGATGAACCGCTAAGCGATCGGCGCGACGCCGAAGAACCAGCGATGCAGCCACAGGATGAACGCCGCCGCGAGGCCGAGACCGACGACGACCGCCAGGAGATCGCCGCGCAGGCCGGGCGCTCGCCCCGCCGATGCCGGGACCGGGCGGCGGATTGCGCTGGCATAGTCGAGGACCGCCCAGACCAGGAAACTGCCGAAGAGCACCACGTCGGCAACCGTGCCATTGGCCAGAAGATGCCCCAGCGCCCACAGGCCGACGCCCAGCACCATCGGGTGCCGGACCGCCGTCTTGATCCGTCCGGTCGGCAGATAGGCGCTGGCGACGAGGACGAAGGCCACCGGCACCAGGAGCAGCGCGAGATGGCCGAGGCCCGGTGGCGGCGTGTAGAGCGGCACCGTCGTCATGCGCGCGGCGCCATAGCCGTAGATGATCAGCATCAGCCCGACGAGCGACAGCACCGAGTAGATGCCCTTGAACCGGTTCTCGCCAAACCGCGCCAGCAACCGGTCGCGCGTCGGCTCCGCAATGATCCGCAGGGAATGCACGCCGAGGAAGATGACCAGGCCGAGGATGAGAATGGCCATGTGGAATTTCCCCTCTGACGGACCGGCGGGCACGGCGTGCGCGCCGGTCGAAGACTAGCAGAAATGTCCCGATCTGACGCGATCCTGGCGACGACTTCGCGGTTTTCGCCGCCTTGCCGCTTCCTTCCCTGCCGGTGCCTGCCCTAGGGTTGCGGCGAATCGACCAGAATCGGGCCGGTCTTCACGCCGCCCGAGCAAGACCATGATGAAGGATCTTTCGATGATGCGCCCCATGTCCCTCGCCCTTTTGACGAGCGCCGCGCTACTGGTGGCCGGCTGCACCACCGAGCGCCCCGATCCGGCGGGCCTGAGGGCGCAGTCGGATGGCCGCATGGGCGGCGGGACTGCATTGCCGCCGATGCCGGGCGGCGGCACCGCCGGCACCAACGGCCGGCTGGCGCCGGGCGGCCCGGCCATCGGCAGCTGTAATCCGGAAGCGGCCCGGTATCTCATCGGCGAGATCGCCAATGTCGAGACGGTGGAAGCGGCAAAGGCGGCCACCGGTGCCGAGACCGTGCGGGTTCTGTATCCGAACCAGCCGGTCACCCAGGAGTTCGTCTCCGGCCGCCTGAACATGGAAACCGACAACGCCAACCGCGTCACGCAGGTCCGCTGCGGCTGATCGGCCTGCGGGCCTGACCGGCCCGCTCGTCTCGTCGAACCGCCGGGCGATCAGCCCGGCGTCACCGGCTGGGCCGAGCTTACCCTTCGAGCGAGCTGGCGTTCGCGGAAGAAGATGAACAGCCCCGCCCCCATGATGATCGCTGCGCCGAACAGCATGGTCAGGCGCGGCACGTCGCCGAACACCAGATAGCCGAACAGGATCGCCCAGACGAGCATGGTGTATTGCAGCGGCGCGATGTCGGCGGCGTCGCCGAGCTTGAACGCCCGCGTCACGCACATATGCGCCGCCATCGCCACGACGCCGAGGATCGCCAGCAGCCCCAGATCCACCGGGTCCGGCGTCACCCAGCCGAACGGCGCCAGGATCGCCCCGCCGACGAGCGCCCCCACCGTCTGCCAGAAGACCAGCGCCTTGTCGGACGTGCCGCGCAGGCTGCGTGCGGTGATCATCATCAGCGCGAAGGTCAGGCTGCCGCCGATGGCGATGAAGGCCGGCGCGGTCAGGCTCGCCTGCGACGGCTGCAGCACCACCAGCACGCCGATGAAGCCGATGACGATCGCCGTCCACCGCCTTATGCCGACGCGCTCCTTCAGGAAGATCGGCGAGAGCGCCGCCACATAGATCGGCGCGGCCAGCCAGTAGGCCATGGTGTCGGCGAGCGGCAGATAGGCGACGGCGCCGTAGAAGGCGAGCACCTCGACGGTGGCGAAGACCACCCGAAGCACCTGCATGCCGGGACGCTCCAAGCTCACGAGGGGTTTCAGTCCCGTGCGCGCGAGGAACGGAGCCAGGATGACCAGCGCCGCCACCGAGCGGATCAGCAGCACCTGGCCGACCGAATAGGTCGAGACCAGCCATTTGCCGAGCGTGTCGTTGACCATGAACAGGAAGATGCCGAACAGCATGATGCCCATGCCGAGCGTGTTGGTGCTCGGCCGGCCTGTCGCGGCGGCGCTGGCTTCGGTCATCTCTCGTCCATTTGTGGCTGGTCTCCGCCCGGCCCGGGCGATCGCGGCCCGGTCAGGCGCGCGGCATCATTCCCATTCGATCGTGCCCGGCGGCTTCGAGGTCACGTCGTAGACCACCCGGTTGATGCCGCGCACCTCGTTGATGATGCGGGTCGCGGTGTTGCCGAGGAAGTCCATGTCGTAATGGTAGAAATCTGCCGTCATGCCGTCGACCGAAGTGACGGCCCGCAGCGCGCAGACGAATTCGTAGGTCCGCCCGTCGCCCATCACGCCGACGGTCTGCACCGGCAGGAGCACGGCGAAGGCCTGCCAGATGGCGTCGTAGAGACCGGCCTTGCGGATCTCGTCGAGATAGATCGCGTCGGCCTGGCGCAGGATGTCGAGCTTCTCGCGGGTCACGCCGCCCGGGCAGCGAATGGCGAGGCCCGGTCCCGGAAAGGGCTGGCGGCCCACGAAATGCGCCGGCAGGCCGAGTTCCTGACCGAGCAGGCGCACCTCGTCCTTGAACAATTCGCGCAGCGGCTCGACGAGCTGCATGTTCATGCGCTCCGGCAGGCCGCCGACATTGTGGTGCGACTTGATCGTCACCGACGGGCCGCCGGTGAAGGAGACGCTCTCGATCACGTCGGGGTAGAGGGTCCCCTGCGCCAGGAAGTCGGCGCCGCCGATCTTCTTGGCCTCCGCCTCGAAGGTCTCGATGAACAGCCGGCCGATGGTCTTGCGCTTGACCTCCGGGTCCATCTCGCCTTCCAGCGCGTCGATGAACATGTCCTGCGCCTGAACGTGGACGAGCGGGATGTTGTAGTGGTCGCGGAACATCGCGACGACCTCGTCCGCCTCGTTCATCCGCAACAGGCCGTGATCGACGAAGATGCAGGTCAGCTGGTCGCCGATCGCCTCGTGGATCAGCACCGCCGCAACGGAAGAATCGACGCCGCCGGACAGGCCGCAGATGACCTTGCCGTCGCCGACCTTGGCGCGGATCTCCTCGACCGCCTGCTCGCGGAACGCCGCCATGGTCCAGTCGCCGGACAGTCCGGCGATGCGGTGGACGAAGTTCGACAGAAGCCGGGCGCCGTCGGGAGTATGAACCACTTCGGGGTGGAACTGCACGCCGTAGAAGCGGCGCGCCTCGTCGGCGATCGCCGCGAAGGGGGCGCCGGATGACTGGCCGATGATCTCGAAGCCCTCGGGCAGCGCCGTGACGCGGTCGCCGTGGCTCATCCACACCTGGTGGCGGGTGCCTTCGGCCCAGATGCCCTCGAACAGCGGCGAGGCCTTCTTGACCTCCATGAAGGAGCGGCCGAATTCGCGGTGCAGACCGCCTTCGATATTGCCGCCGAGCTGGGCGCACATGGTCTGCTGGCCGTAGCAGATGCCGAGCACCGGCACGCCCGCCTCGAGGATTTCCGTCGGCGCCGTCGGGGCATCGACGTCCGTCACCGAAGCCGGCGATCCCGACAGGATCACGGCCTTCGGCGCAAGGCGGCGAAAGCCTTCGGCAGCCGACTGGAACGGCACGATTTCGGAATAGACGCCGGCTTCGCGGATGCGCCGCGCGATCAGCTGGGTGACCTGGGAGCCGAAGTCGACGATGAGGACGGTGTCGGGGTGCGCTGTCATGGCGAGGCTTTAGAAAAGCACGGGCGCAATGTCCAGCACCTCGCGCGGCATTGCCCGTATGCGGCTGACGCATCGGTAGCCACCTGTGCATTACCGCCGCCGGCAGGCGGAACGCCGGTCCTGCAGGGCCGTTCTGGCGCCGCGGTACTGATGCCGCGATCCGGAGCAACTGACATGAGCGTCAAATCGCTGGACGACCTCTTCCTGCACACGCTGCAGGACATCTACTATGCCGAGAAACAGATCGCCAAGGTTCTCCCCAAGATGGCGAAGAAGGCGGCGAGCGAGGATCTGAAGGCCGCGTTCGAGACCCATCTGGAAGAGACCAAGGAGCAGGTGACGCGGCTCGAGGAGGTGTTCGAGAGCCTCGGCAAGAAGCCGCGCGCCGTGAAGTGCGACGCGATCATCGGCATCATCGACGAGGCGACCGAGCTGATGGACGAGGTCGAGGATCCCGAAACCCTCGACGCCGCGATGGTCGCCGCCGCCCAGGCCGTCGAGCATTACGAGATCGCCCGCTACGGCACGCTGATCACATGGGCCGGGATCCTCGGCCACAAGGAAGCCGTCGCAAAGCTGCAGGAAACCCTGAAACAGGAAAAGGCGACCGACGAGAAGCTGTCGAAGCTCGCCGAGGTCAAGGTCAACAAGAAAGCCGCCTGATCCCGTCGATCGTCGCCCGGCTTCGGGGAAGCCGATCCCCGGACCGGGCGGCGGTCACGACGAACCGATGTCCAGCAGTCCCGAGTCGAGCGCGATCTCCAGCCGGTCGACGGCATCGGCGAGCTTCTCGTCGATGACATGCAGCAGCGTCGTCCAGTCGTCGTAGTGATGCAGGTCCCCCGCCCCGTCGGAGATGCCGCGCAGGCCGACCAGCTTCACGTCGAAGCGCTGGCAGGCGCGCAGCACCGCAAAGGTCTCCATGTCCACCATGTCGGCGTCGATCGCGTCGTAGCGCGCACCCGAGACGATGTCGGACCCCGTCGACAGCCGCGCCGTCGGCAGGCTCGGCACCGGCGTCGGCAAGGCGGTATGGACGGGATGATCCAGAAACGGCGTGACGCCCCTGGCGAATCCCAGCGGCGACGCGTCGATGTCGCGCCAGGCGACCGACGAGACCTGATAGATCTCGCCCTGTTCGAGCGTGCGCGAGCCGGCCGAGCCGAGCGAGACCACGAGGTCCGGGCGATGGCCCGCCAGTGTCAGCGCATGCAGGGCGATGCCGGTGCCGAGCGCCGCCTCGATCGGCCCGACCCCGGTCATCAGGGGCGCGATGCGGCGGCGCAGCGCCGGGCCGTATTCGGCCGGGGCCGCCATGACGAACAGCACCCGGGCGCCGCCCAGCTCTTCCGTCGCGGCGTCGATCTTCGTCGGGTCGTAGTCGCTCATGCTGCCGTCCGTCCGGTGCTCCGAGCGTGGGCGCCCGGCGATGGTCTTCTCAGTTCAACCACCAGATGGCGGCGTTGAGAAGCGTCGCATAGGCGACCCAGGCGCCATAGGGCAGGAACAAAAGGGCCGAGACGCGATCCTCGCGCCAGGTATAGGCGACGAAGCCGCAGATCGCTGCGAACAGCGCGACGATCTCGACCAGCGCAAGGCCCGGCATCTGCGCGGCGAAGAACAGGAATGGCCAGACGAAGTTGAGGCCGAGCTGCACCCACCAGATCCGCGCGGCCTGCAGCTCACCCCGGTGCCAGACGCGCCAGCCGGCGATGCCGATCAGGACGTAGAGCATCCCCCAGGCCGGTCCGAAGACCCAGCCCGGCGGATTGAACCAGGGCTTCTGCAATGCCTGATACCATTCGCCGGGCGCCGTCGCCGCACCTACCAGCGCGCCGCCGCCCACGGTCAAAGCGAGGAACAGCGGCAGAGCCACATAGCCCCGCATCAGCGACGCTCCAGGACCGCGAAGAAGAAGCCGTCGGTGCCGGTGGTGCGCGGCGTCAGCGTCAGCGTCGTGCCGTCGCCGAGCGCGCTGGCATGGTAGGCCTTCGGCGCCTCCGGCAGGGCCTCGGCCCAGCGTCCCGCGGCATCAGCGACCTTGAACTGAGCACCCGCGTCACGTTCCAGGAAGGCGGCGACGCGGGCCCCGTTCTCCTCGGGCAGCAGCGAACAGGTGATGTAGACCAGCCGGCCGCCGGGCTTGACGAAGCGCGCAGCCGCGTCGAGCACGGCGTCCTGCTCTTCCAGCCGCTTGTCGAGCTGGCGCTCGGCCAGCCGCCACTTGGCGTCCGGGCGCCGACGCCATGTGCCGGTGCCGGTGCAGGGCGCATCGACCAGCACCAGATCCATGCGGCCCTCCAGTTCGCCGATATCGTCGCGCGGCGCGTGGACCTGGACGTTGCGGACCTCGGCCCGCTTCAGCCGGTCGTGGATCGGCGCCAGCCGCTGGCGATCGCTGTCATAGGCGTGGATCTGGCCGGTATTCTCCATGGACGCGGCCAGTGCCAGCGTCTTGCCGCCGGCCCCGGCGCAGAAATCCAGCACCTGCATGCCGGGGGCTGCCCCCGCCAGAAGCGCGACGATCTGCGAGCCCTCGTCCTGGATCTCGAACCAGCCCTTCTGGAAACCGGCTTCCACCTGCACATTGGGATGGCGTCCGTCGCCGGCGATCGGCGGGACGCGCAGCCCCTGCGGCGCCAGCGCCGTGGCGGTCGCCGCAAACGGCGTCAGCGCCTTGGCGACCTTGTCGCGATCGGCGCGCAGCGTGTTGACGCGCATGTCCAGCGGCGGGCGGTCGGACAGGGCCGCGGCCTCCGCGATCCAATCCTCGCCGAAGGCGGCTTCCAGCCGGGTGGCCAGCCAGTCCGGCACATCGGCCTGCACGGCGCCGGGCGCCGCGCTCAGCTCGCGGGTGCGGAAGGCGGCGAAATCGTCGGTCGACGGCATCTGGGGCGCAAAACGGTCGCCATCCAGGGCGATGGCCAGATCCTTGACGCCCATGCCCTTGCTGTCGAGGATCGCGGCGAACACCATGGCCGTCGGCGTCTCGTCTTCCATGCGCCAGGCCAGCGAGCGCCGGCGCCGGAGCACGTCATAGACGATGTTGCCGATGGCCGCCCGGTCGCCCGACCCCGCGAAGCGATGGGATAGCCCCCAGTCCTTCAGGGCATCGGCCACCGGCCGGCGCCGTGCCTCGATATCGGCCAGAATCTCGATGGCCGCTGCCATCCTGCCGCCCAGGCGCATGATCGTATCCTTGCTGTGTCTTGCCGGACGATGCCGGGCGTTCCGTGCGCAGGCCGAATAGCCGACCGGTGACCCGTCGGGTCGACAGGTCGTCTTCGGTCGCAGTGCCTCGCGGATTGAGCGCAGTCCTGCACCACGCGACGGCACCCCCGCAAGCAAAAAGGGCCGGGATCGCTCCCGGCCCTCTCCGTCCGGCGCACGTAGCGCCGACGTTTCATGTCGCGGACAATGGCGTCCGGTTACTCCGCAGCGGCGCTGTGGCTGGTGCTGAGGCTCGCCTCGGCGTCGTCGCGCGTCTGCGCTTCGAGTGCCTTGCGGACGCCTGCGCCGTACTCGGCATGCACCTTGTCGAAATGCGCCAGCTGGCGATCAACGATGAACTGCGGCACGCCCTGCATCGCACCGGCGATGTTGGCGCACAGACGCTCACGCTGACCGGCGTCGAACATCTCGAACAGCGCCCGCGGCTGGCTGTAATGGTCGGCCTCGCCACGGAAGTCGTAGCGACCCACCTGACCGCTGTAGCGATGCGGCGGCTCCTCGACGCTCGGATCCTCGACCGGACCGCCGAAGCTGTTCGGCTCGTAATAGGCGTCCGGGTTGGTGCGCATGCCGAACGGCATCTCGCCGTCGCGGTGATAGTGATGCACCGGGCTCTTCGGCTTGTTCACCGGCAGCGCATCGTAATGCGTGCCGATCCGGTAGCGATGCGCGTCCGGATAGGAGAACAGGCGACCCTGCAGCATCTTGTCCGGCGAGAAGCCGATGCCCGGGACGACGTTGGATGGGTTGAAGGCCGACTGCTCGATATCGGAGAAATAGTTCTCCGGATTGCGGTTCAGCTCCATCTCGCCGACCTTGATCAGCGGGTACATGCCATGCGGCCAGACCTTGGTCAGGTCGAAGGCGCTCCAGCCGGTCTTCTCCTCGAACTGGACCTCTTCACCCTCGGGCATGACCTGGATGTACATGGTCCACTTCGGGAAGCGGCCGTCCTCGATCATGCCGTAGAGGGCTTCCTGGTAGCTCTCGCGCGACTTGGCGATGACCTTCTCGGCCTCTTCATTGACGAAGTGCTCATGGCCCTGCTGGGTCTTGAAGTGGAACTTCACCCAGAAGCGCTCGCCCTGGTCGTTCCACAGCGAGAAGGTGTGGCTGCCGTAGCCGTTCATGCGGCTCGGGTCGGTCGGGATGCCGCGGTCGGACATCAGGATCGTCACCTGGTGCAGCGATTCCGGGCAGAGCGACCAGAAGTCCCACATGGCGGTCGCCGAACGCAGATTGGTGCGCGGATGGCGCTTCTGCGTATGGATGAAGTCCGGGAACTTGTACGGGTCGGCGACGAAGAACACCGGGGTGTTGTTGCCGACGAGGTCCCAGTTGCCTTCCTCGGTGTAGAACTTCAGCGCGAAGCCGCGCACGTCGCGCTCGGCATCGGCCGCGCCCTGCTCGCCGGCAACGGTCGAGAAGCGGGCCAGCATGTCGGTCTTGGAGCCCGGACGGAACACCTTGGCGCGGCTGTATTTGGTGATGTCCTCAGTCACCGTCAGCGAACCGAAGGCGCCCCAGCCCTTGGCGTGGACCACGCGCTCGGGAACGCGCTCGCGGTTCTGATGCGCCAGCTTCTCGATCAGCTGGAAGTCCTCGAGCAGCACCGGACCGCGCGGTCCGACCGTCTTGGAGTTCTGGTTGCTGGACACCGGCGCGCCAGCCGTTGTCGTCAGTCTCTCGCGATCAGCCATGTGTGGCCTCCCTTCGCCGTGTTTGGAATTCTTCCAGACCGATAATAGGGATGCGCCCCATAATCTCCAATCGTATTTCCATGCGACGCCAATCAGTTTATCCTATCGCGCATGCTCACCATCCGACAGCTCCGCTATTTCAGTACGCTCAGCGAAACCTTGCATTTCGGGCAGGCCGCCAAGCGCCTCAATATCAGCCAGCCCGCCCTCTCGGCGCAGATCGCCCAGATGGAGGAGTTCTTCGGCGGACCGCTGTTCCAGCGCGCATCCTCCGGCGTCACCCTGACCAGCGACGGCGCGCTCATCGGCGCCCGGGTACGGCGCATCCTCGCCGAGATGCAGGAGCTGGAAAGCCTTGCGACCAGCGGCGAGACGCTGCTGTCGCGCCGACTGCGCCTCGGCATGATCGCCTCGGTCGCCCCTTACGTGCTGCCGACCTTCCTGCAGGCGCTGGCGAGCGAATATCCGAGCCTCGTATGCGAGATTCGCGAGAGCGTCACCGACCGGCTGGTCGCGGATCTGGCGGTCGGCGAGATCGACTGCGCCGTCGTCGCGCTGCCGCTGGACGACCCGCTGCTCGAATCGATCGCGCTGTTCGAGGATCGCTTCTACCTGGCCCTGCCGGCCGCCGAGGCTTCGCGCCTGCCGCAGCCCGTGCCCCTGTCGGCGCTGCGCAACGAGCGACTGATTCTCCTCGAGGAAGGCCATTGTCTGCGCGCCCAGGCGCTGGACATCTGCCGCATCGCCGATGCCGGTGAGATGGCCGGCCTCGGCGCCACCAGCCTGACGACGATCCTGCGCATGGTGTCGGGCGGCCTGGGAGCGACGCTGATTCCCGAGATGGCGATTCCCGACGAGACCCGCAGCGGCGGCATCGCCATCCTGCCCTTCGAGGCGCCGACGCCCTACCGCACCATCGCCCTTGCCTTCCGCCCATCGACCGCCCGCCGCCGCGACTTCGAGGCGCTGGCCGACCTGTTGCGCCGTTCGCAGCCCCCGGCCGGCGCCGCCTGACACAAGCGCAGACGCAGGCGGCCCCGCACCGATCGGATGCGGGGTTGACCGTCGTGACGTGCGAGGCCCTGCCTTCAGAGGCTCGCCTGCAGTTCGTCGAGGCTGCGCGCGGTGGTCTCGACGATGGTGTCGATATGCTGCTTCTCGACGATCAACGGCGGGCAGAAGGCCAGCGCGTCGCCCATGGCGCGGGAAATGACGCCGTTCTTCTGCATGATGGCGAAGCCGCGCGCGGCAAGGTCTCCCGGCGGCTGGGCGGAGAGCTTGGCGGCCTTGTCGGTGACGAGTTCGATCGCGGCGATCAGCCCGACGCCGCGCACTTCGCCGACCAGCGGATGATCGGCGAGCGTGCGCAAACCGGCCTGCATGAGCTCGCCCATCTCGCGCGCATTGGCGACGAGATCGCGCTCCTCGATGATCTTCAGGTTTTCCAGCGCGACGGCCGCGGCCACCGGATGCCCGGACGCCGTATAGCCGTGGCCGAAGGTGCCGATCTCGGACGACTGGTCCGCCACCGGCGCATAGACCCGCTCGTTGATCAGCAGTGCCGAGATCGGCAGATAGGACGACGATAGCGCCTTGGAGAGCGTCATGATGTCGGGCTCGATGCCATAGGTCTGGCTGCCGAACATCTGGCCGGTGCGCCCGAAGCCGCAGATCACCTCGTCGGCGACGAGCAGGATGTCGTAGCGCTTCAGCACCGCCTGGATCTTTTCCCAGTAGGTCGCCGGCGGCACCACGACGCCGCCCGCGCCCATCACCGGCTCGGCGATGAAGGCGGCGACCGTGTCCGGCCCCTCGGCCTGGATCATCGCGTCCAGATCCTCGGCGCAACGCGTCGCGAAAGCCTCCTCGCTCTCGCCGTCGCGGCCTTCGCGCCAGTAATGCGGGCAGGTCGTGTGCAGGACGCCCGGCATCGGCAGGTCGAAGGCGCGATGATTGTTCGGCAGGCCGGTCAGGCTCGCCGAGGCCAGCGTCACGCCGTGATACCCACGGGTCCGGCTGATGATCTTCTTCTTCTGCGGCTGGCCGAGCGCGTTGGAGCGGTAGCGCACCAGCTTCATCATCGTGTCGTTGGCTTCGGAGCCGGAATTGGTGAAATACGCCTTCGACATCGGCACGGGCGCCATGCCCACCAGCTTCTCGGCCAGCTCGATGGCCGGGCCGTGCGATTTGTGGGTGAAGGTGTGGTAGTAGTTCAGCTTCTGCATCTGCCGCGCGGCGGCATCCACCAGGCGCTGTTCACCGAAGCCGACGGCCACCGACCAGAGCCCCGACATCGCCTCGATATAGCGATTGCCGTCGGTGTCGGTGACATGCACCCCCTCGCCCGATTCCATGACGATCGCCCCGTTGGCCTCGTGCTTGCGGGCATTGGTGTAGCTGTGGAGATGGAACGCGATATCGCGTCCCTCGATCGAATTCGGCTGGACGGTCATGGGTGCAGAACTCCGGGTATCGGGCTTGAGCGGCGGGCCGTGCCTGCGCCGCCACGTCGCTCCATTGGCCTGTGGTGCGCCTCAATACCCGTCCGGGTCAACGGGGGAATGCGAGCCGCCCTCCGCTATGCGCTGCACGCTCCCGCACGAGTCCTGGAACGGCTGGTAATTCCCCCTGCCGGGCCTATCATCGCAGCAGAGCGCGCGGACGCCCGCGCAAGGCCGCGACACCGGTCGGTGCGCGGCAAGGCCCGCGAAGACAGATCCGGGAGGAACCATGACGGGATCGCACGGCAGGGACGGTGATCATCACGCCCGCGGCCATCACCACGACCATGATCACGACAATCATCTCGACCCGATGACCGCCCGGGTCATGGCGCTGGAGACGATCCTCACAGAGAAGGGCATGGTCGAGCCGGACGCCCTCGACGCCATCATCGACACCTACGAGACCAAGGTCGGGCCGCGCAACGGCGCCAGCGTCGTCGCCAAGGCCTGGAGCGACCCGGCCTACGCCGACTGGCTGGCGCGCGACGCCACCGCCGCCATCGCCTCGCTCGGCTTCACCGGCCGCCAGGGCGAGCACATGCAGGCGGTGTTCAACACGCCGGAGCGCCACAACCTCGTCGTCTGCACCCTGTGCTCCTGCTACCCGTGGTCCGTGCTCGGCCTGCCGCCGGTCTGGTACAAGTCGCCGCCCTATCGCTCGCGCGCCGTCTCCGATCCGCGCGGCGTCCTGCGCGAATTCGGCGTCGCGCTGCCGGACGGCGTCTCGGTGCGGGTCTGGGACTCCACCGCCGAGTTGCGCTACCTCGTCGTGCCCGAGCGCCCGGCGGGTACCGACGGCCTGTCGGAGGCGGCGCTCGCCGCCCTCGTCACCCGCAATTCCATGATCGGCACCGAGCGTGACCTCGGCCCGCATGCCGCGCCGGAGACGCCGGCATGAACGGCCCGCACGATCTCGGCGGCCGGCACGGCTTCGGGCCCATCGCGCCGGAGGCGGACGAGCCGCTGTTCCATGCGCCCTGGGAACGCCGCGCCCTCGCCCTGACCCTCGCCGCCGGCGCGATGGGCCATTGGTCGATCGACGAAAGCCGCGCCGCCCGTGAGGATCGCGACCCCGCCGACTATTACGGCTCGTCCTATTACGAGATCTGGACCAAGGGCCTCGAGACGCTGCTCCTGCGCCACGGTCTCATCAGCTATCGCGAATTGCGCGCCGGGCGGCCCCTCGACCTGACCGTGCCGCCGAACCGCGTCCTGAAGGCCGACGCCGTCGCGCCGGCCCTTGCCAAGGGCAGTCCGGCCAACCGCGATCCTGAGGGCAGCACGCCGGCCTTCGCGCCGGGCGACAGGATCCGCACGCTGAACCTGCAGCCGCGCCACCACATCCGCCTGCCCGCCTATGCCCGCGAAAAGACCGGCACCATCGAGCGGGTACAGGGCTTCCATGTCTTCGCCGACGCCAGTGCCAAGGGCGACGACCATGTCGCGCACTGGCTCTACACCGTGGTCTTCGACGCATTCACGCTGTGGGGCGGCGGCGCCTCGCGGAGCGACACCGTCTCCATCGATGCCTGGGAGCCCTATCTTGAGCACGCCTGAGACCGGCATCGCCGCGGCCTCGCCGGGACTGCCGCGCGACGCGGCGGGCGAGCCCGTCTTCTTCGCGCCCTGGCAGGCCAAGGCCTTCGCCATGACCGTCGCGCTGAACGAGCGCGGCATCCTCGCCTGGGCCGACTGGGCCGCCGCGCTCGGCCGGGCCTGCGCCGAGCTGCCCGCCGCAGGCCCCTCGCCCGAAGCCGCCGCCGACGCCTATTTCACCGCCTGGCTCGCGGCGCTCGAAGAGATCCTCGCGGCGCGGGCGCTGGTGAGCGCCGATGCCGTCGATGCCGCGCAGGCCGTCTGGCACCGCGCCGCCGAGGCCACACCCCACGGCACGCCGATCCGCTACGAGGCCGGCCTGCCGCCCGCACGCGACTGACCGCCCAGACGCAAAACGGCCCCGCGATCGCGGAGCCGTCCGGCAGGTCTGGACAGGTCGCACCCTGAAGACGCGCTAGATCAGCGCCTTCAGCATCGTCTTCTCCTCGGCCGTCAGATCGGTGAGCGGCGGCCGGACCGGGCCGGAACCACGGCCGATCAGATCGACACCCGCCTTGATGATCGACACCGGATAGCCAACCTCGCGGTCGCGGATCTTGGCGAAGGGGAAGAAGAATTCGTCGAGGATCGTTGCCATGGTCGCCGTGTCGTCGGCCCGCATCGCCCGGTAGAAGCGCTGCGCCAGCTCCGGCACGAAGTTGAACACCGCCGAGGAATAGGTGGTCACGCCGATGGCGTTGTAGGCCTCGGCGAACAATTCGTGGGTCGGCATGCCGCCAATATAGCAGAAGCGATCGCCGAGCTTGGCGGTGATCTGGCGCACGACACCGATCTGGCCGGTACCGTCCTTGAAGCCGACGAGGTTCGGGCAGGCATCGGCCAGCCGCGCCAGCGTGTCGGCGGTGACGACGGAATTGGCGCGGTTGTAGACGATGACGCCGAGCCCGGTCGCGTCGCAGACCGACTTGATGTGCCGGTAGAGGCCCTCCTGGGGCGCACCGATCAGATAATGCGGCAGCAGCAGCAGGCCGTCGGCCCCGGCGGCTTCGGCGCGCCGGGCGATGTCGCGGGCCAGTTCGCCGCCATAGCCGCAGCCGGCGATGATCGGCACGTCGCCGGCGACGTCCTTGGCTGCCGCCGTTACCGTGCCGACCTCTTCCGGCGACAGGGAGAAGAACTCGCCGGTACCGCCGGCCGCGAACAGCGCCGCGGCATCGAAGCCGGCCAGCCATTCGACATGGCTGCGGTAGCTGTCCAGATCGAGCGACAGGTCCTCGTGGAAATGCGTGACCGGGAAGGACAGCAGGCCGGAAGCCAGCCGGCGCTTGAGTTCACTGGGCGACATGGGCTCTCCAATCATACGATGTCTCGCAGATGACGTATGATGACTTGAGCCCTGCTGTCAATCGCTGGCGGGCGTCGGCCGGGTCGCGCGGGTGATGGCGCGGTAGCGCTTGATGCCGCCCTGCAGATGGCGCCGCATGGCGTCGCGGGCGGCCTCGGGATCGCGCGCCCAGATCGCCTCGGCCACCTGCGTGTGCTCGGCCAGGAGCTGTTCGTCCCGGTTCGGCAGCGGATCGATGCCGCCCATCGCCTTGCGAAACTTGACTCGCGGGATGATCCGCCGGCCGACATGCTCCAGAAACGCCTTGAAACGCTGGTTGTTGGTCGCCGTGGCGATGGTCATGTGGAAGGCGAAATCGGCATTGTCGGTGGGGCGCCCCTCGGCCACCAGCCGCTCGAAGCTCTCGAGCTGTGCCTGGATCTCCGCCTCCTGGGCCGGCGAACTGCGCAGCGCCGCAAGCCCTGCGGCCTCGACCTCGATGCCCAGCCGCAGCTCCAGCTCCTCGATGATGTCGGAAATCTTGTCGGTCGCATCGGCAAACAGCGTCGGCAACTGCTCGCGCTGGCGCGGACCCAGCACGAAGACACCGACGCCCTGCCGCGATTCCACCAGGCCGTCGGCGCGCAGCGCCGCGATCGCCTCGCGGATCACCGTCCGGCTGTAGCCGAAACGCTCGACCAGCACCGGCTCGGTCGGCAGCTTGTCGCCCGGGGCGTAGTCGCCGGCTTCGATCCGCTCGCGCAATTCCTCCGTGACGCGCACCGTCAGCGGCCGGCTGTCCTTGGCTTGTCCTGTCACCACCCTGCCTGCTTCCTCCCTGCGATCCGCCTTGGGGTCGCCATCTGCGGCTCTGCATCGTGCCATGCAGTTCGCGCGCGTCGCCACCTCAACATATGATGACATACCGCGTCGATGACCACGATCACGGCTTTCGTCGCACGCCCGCCGTTCCGGTGAATTGTGCGAGAGCTCAGCCGGCGGGACGCACAACGTTGCTGCACGCCCGGCCGGTGAAATGGCGATTGATGTTGTCCGCCATGGTCGCCTGGCGCCGTCTTATGGTGCCGTCCGTCCAGGCCGACATGTGCGGGGTCATCACCACATTCTCGAGCGCCGCGAAATCGAAGCGGGACGGCGCCGTCACATCGCCTTCGGCCTCCGGATAACGGTACCAGGTGTCGATGATGGCTCCGCTGATGCGGCGATGGGACAGGGCCTCGTACAACGCCGCCTCGTCCACCACCGGGCCGCGGCCGACATTCACCAGCACCGCATCCGGCCGCATCTGGTCAAAGGCGGCTGCATCGACGAGCCCGCGCGTCTCAACCAGCAGCGGCAGCGACACGACGACGAAGTCCGCCGCAGCGTAGAACGCCGACAGATCGTCAAGGCCATGGCTGGCATCGACGTCGCCGGCCACCGGCACCGGGCTGCGATTGGCGACGTGGACGGCCATGCCGAAAGCCTTGGCCCTTGCCGCCACCGCCTGACCGATATGGCCGAAGCCGAGCAGCCCGAGCGTCTTGCCGCCGATCTCGCCGTGAATGTTGGCAGCCGCGCCAGCGCGGTACGGCCATTCGCCCTTGCGCAGGCGCCGGTCCGCATCGAACAGCTTCACCTGATGGGACAGGAGCGCCGCCATGACATATTCGGCCATGGCGGGCTCGTGGCCGTAGCAATTGCAGACGGTCGCGCCGGGCGGCAGCGCGTCGAGGGCAATGCCGTCGGTTCCCGTGGCCGAGACATGATAGAGCCGCAGCCGTTCCGGCCGCGGCTGCGAAGCCTGGAAGCGATTGCCGATGATCACGTCGGCCTGTCGCAGCGCCTCCGCATCGGCCTCGGTCGCCGGCTCGTCCGGCACGCGCCGGATCGTCGCCTCGACCTCGAGCAGGGCGTCGAAGCCTTCGACGAAGGAGGCGGCGTTGCGCCCGTGAAAGACGATTTCGATCGCGTCGGCCATGCGTCCCCGCTGTGCTGCACCGGCGGCAGCGCCAGAGACCCGCTCACCGGTGACCCTCCCGGCCGATTGACAGGCCGAACCATCAGTGTCTTTATGCAGTGATCATATGGCATCGGCAAGAGATCATATGATGAGCGGCAGGGGACGGGCCGCCGCATCTGTCATGCGAATCCAAGGCACGCCGGGAGGCACAATGCTCGCAGCCATGAAGGGCGTCTACATCGTCGCCCAGACGCCGTTCGACGCGGATGCCGGGATCGACCTTGCGAGCGTCGACACGCTGGTCGACTTCTACTGCCGCCATGGCGCGGACGGCTTCACCGTACTGGGCGTCAGCGGCGAGGCCGGCAAGCTGACGGAAGCGGAATCGCTGGCCGTCGCCAAGCGCTACATTGCTCGCGCCGGCGGCCGGCCGGTCATCGTCGGGGTCAGCAGCCCCAACCTTGCCCAGCTTTCCCAGCTCACCGCGAAGGTCATGGACGCGGGCGCCGCTGGCGTGATGATCGCGCCGGCCAGCGGCATCCGCACCGATGACGAGCTTGCCCGCTATTTCGATCACGTCTTCACCGCCATCGGCGACGTGCCGGTGGTGCTGCAGGATTTCCCCGGCGCGACCAATGTCGGCATGTCGGTGCCGGCGATCCTGTCGCTGGTCGAGCGTCATCCGCAGATCCAGGCGATCAAGCAGGAAGACCTGCCGAGCCTCAACAAGATCACGCGCCTGCGCCAAGGCGGCGGACGCCGCGTCGCCATCCTGACCGGCAACAACGCCATGTATCTGCCGCTGGAACTGGCGCGCGGCGTCGACGGGCCGATGGCCGGCTTTTCCTATCCGGAGATGCTGTCGGGCGTGTACCGCCTGCACACGCAGGGCGACACAGACGCGGCGAACGATCTCTTCGAACGCTACCTGCCGCTGCTGCGCTACGAGGCGATGGGCTTCTGGGGCGTGGCGGCCCGCAAGGAGGTCATGCGGCGACGCGGCGCCATCCGTCACGCGACGATGCGCCAGCCCGGACCCGCTCTGACCGCCGAGGACCATCGCGAGATCGACGCGCTGGTGGCACGGGTCGAGGCAAGGCTGGCCGAGGCCGCCTGACGGCCGGGCGCCACCCCGCGGGGACGGTCGCAGGAATCGGGGAAGACGGTCCGGCGGCACGCGGCGCCGGATCGGCGAAGCGGGGGCAACCCCTTCAGTTTCAACATGGGAGGACAGACGCATGCATCATCTCAGGACCCTTGCCGCCACTGCGGCGACCGCAGCCATCGTGGCCATCGCCGCGCCGGCCGCCGCGCAGGACTACCCCACCAAGGACATCCGCCTCGTCGTGCCCTGGGGCGCTGGCGGCGGGACCGACGGCATCTCGCGCAAGGTCAGCGCGATCGCCGAGAAGGAGCTTGGCCAGACCATCTATGTGGAGAATGTCGAAGGCGGCATGAGCGCCAACGGCATCATGAACGTCATGTCGGCACGCCCGGACGGCTACACGATCGGCGTCCTGACCTATGACAGCGTCATCACCGTGCCCTACCAGCAGCTGCTGCCGGGCTACGAGCTCGACAAGCTGCAGATGATCGGCCGCCTGACCAACGAGTCGGACGCGATCATCGTCGCCGACGACGCGCCCTACCAGACCATCGACGACCTGATCGCCGCCGCCAAGGACGCGCCGGGCGACGTCAAGGTGGCGATCCAGAACACCGGCTCGCGCACCCATCTGGCGATGCTCGAACTGGAGAAGCTCGCAGGCATCGATCTCGACCTCATCCCCTATCCGGGCGGCGCCGGTCCCCAGAAGGAGGCCATGCTGTCGGGCGAGGTCGTGATCGCCGTCACCAGCCTCGGCGATTTCGCCAACCTCCTCGACGAGGGCGACGCACGCGGGCTGGTCGAGTTCTCCGACGCGCCGAACCCGACCTACAGCGACGTGCCCGATGCCAGGTCCGCCGGTCTCGACCTGCGGTCCGGCAGCTTCATCATCGTCGCCGCACCGGCCAAGACCCCGGATGACGTCGTCGCCCGGCTGGCCGAAGCCTACCAGCAGGCGCTGGAAGGCGAGGAGTTCCAGGAATGGGTCTCCAAGGTCGGCGTGACGCCCGGCTGGCTCGGCCCCCAGGAGGTCACCGACTGGGTCGCAGAGCAGCAGGAAGCCGTCTTCGCCCAGTTCGACAAGCTGAAGGCTGACGGCGTCATCGCCCAGTAATCCCCGTGCGGCGGCGAAGCCTCGGCCTCGCCGCCGCACTACCCTGTCGCATGGACATCCGATGCTGCAAAAGCCCACCGTCATCCGCCAGCTGATCCTGCCGGCCGTGCTCTTCGTCGTCACGACGATCTATCTCGTCGCGGCGCTGGGCATCCGGCCGCAATATGACGAGGGCCTGGTCGGCCCCTCCTTCCTGCCGATCGTCATCAACGTCGTGATGTATCTCGGCCTCGCCGCCGTCGCGCTGAACATCGTTCGTGCCGCGCCCGCCGTCGAGGAGGCGCCGCGCGAGCCGCTGAACCTGCGGCCGGCCATTCTGGTGGTCGCGGCGACGGCGATCTACATCGCGGTCTTCGAGCCGCTCGGCTACGCGCTCTCGACGCTGCTCTACGTCTTCGCGCTGCTGCACGTCTTCCGCATGGACGCCAATCTCCTCTGGCGGCTGGTCTACGCGGTCGTCATCACCGCCGTCTTCTACCTGCTGTTCCAGGTCTTCTTCCACGTCCGGCTGCCGACCCTGACGGAGTGGCTGTAATGGAATTCGCGCTCCACATTCTCGGCGGCTTCGCCGCGCTGACCGACCCGACCGTCCTGTTCTACATGATCGTCGGCTTCCTGATCGGCACCTTCTTCGGCGCCGTTCCCGGGCTCACCGCCGTCCTGGCGATCGCCCTCCTCCTGCCGATCACCTACAGCCTCGACGTGACCGCGGCGCTGGTCATGTGCGCCAGCATCTTCATGTCTGGCATGTATGCCGGCAGCATCACCGCCACGACCATCAACATCCCCGGCGCGCCCTCCTCGATGATGACCGGCGTCGAGGGCTATCCGCTGATGCAGCAGGGGCACGGCGCCAATGCGCTCGGCCACGCCGCCCTCGGCTCGATGATCGGCGGCACCATCGGCGCGATCTTCCTGATCCTGTTCACGCCGGTCGCCGCAAGCCTCGCCCTCCTCATTCAGACGCCCGGCAAGTTCTCGCTGATTCTCTTCGCGCTGGTCGTCATCGGCATCTCCCAGCGCGGCGCCATCGCCAAGAGCGTCGTCACCACCGCCCTCGGCGTAATGATCGCCACCATCGGCATCGACGTCATGCAGCCGGTGGCACGCTTCACCTTCGGCACCTCGACGCTGGTCGAGGGCATCGGACTGATGTCCGTCGTCATCGGCACCTTCGCCATCAGCGAGCTGCTGATCCAGGCGCGCGACGTCATGCATGCCCGCACCGTGGACAAGGACCATGTCGCCAGGCTCGCCATCAAGCGCCGCGACTTCGTGCCTTTCCTCGCCGAGATCCGCGAGATCGGCGTCTGGACCTATCTGAAGAGCGCCATCATCGGCTTCTTCATCGGTGTCCTGCCCGGCGCCGGCGGCTCGATGGCGTCCTTCGTCTCCTATGCCGACGCCATGCGCCGGTCGAAGCGGCCCGAGCTCTACGGCAAGGGCAGCCGCGAGGGCATCGCCGCGGCCGAGACCGCCAACAATTCCATGTGCGGCGGCGCCTTCGTGCCGATGCTGATGTTCGGTATTCCCGGCGACCCGACCACTGCCATCGTGCTCGGCGTCCTGATCATCAACGGGCTGCAGCCTGGGCCCCGCCTGCTCGAGAACCAGATCGACATGATCGCGCCGATGTTCGCCTCCCTCCTGGTCAGCGCGCTGATCCTGATCCCGGTCACGCTCTACCTGCTCGGGCCGTATTTCGTCCGCATCGTCTCGATCCGCAAAGCCCTGCTCTATTCCTCGATCGCCGTCGTCGCGCTGGTCGGCAGCTATGTCGCCACCTTCTCCAGCTTCCAGATGCTGCTGGCGCTGGTCTTCGGCATCATCGCCTTCTTCCTGCGCACGGCAGGCTATCCGACCGTCACCCTGCTGCTCGGCTTCATCCTGGGACCGGATCTCGAGCAATATCTGCGGCGCTCGCTGCAACTGGCCAAGGGCGATCCGACGACCTTCCTCACCAGTCCGGACAGCCTGTTCTTTCTGGTGCTGACGGCGCTGTTCTTCTATTTCATGGTGATCAAGCCCCCCCGAACGCCGGCAACGGCCTCCTGACCCACCTCGCCATTTCGATCATCGCAACCACCAACGCCGCGGACCACGGGTCTGCGGCGTCGGTCGTTCGCCCCGCGGTCCGGATACCCGGCCAGACACGGTGACCCGATGCTCCTGTCGCTCGTCGACCGGCTCGCCCCGATTTTCCTTCTGATCGCCGTCGGCTACCTGCTGGTGCGCCGGGGCATCCTGACGCCGGGCGGCCTCGACGGGCTGACCAAGCTTGCCTTCTGGGTGCTGATCCCGGGGACGATGTTCCTGACGGTGTCCTCCATCCATGTCGGCGAGGTGCTGAACCTGCAAGTCTGGGGCGTCTATTTCGGCAGCATCGCCGTCACCGCCCTGGTCATCTACGCGGCGCTGATGCTGCGGCCCGAAACCGGGCGTGCGGAACGCATCGTTCTGGCCTTCGGCGCGGTCTATTCGAACCTGGCGATCGTCGGCATTCCGGTGATCGGCATCCTGTTCGGCGACCGCGGGCTGGTCGTCCTGACCGCGCTGATCACCATCCATGCGGCCGCCCTGATCACCCCGACGGTGATGCTGATGGAGGGTACAAGACGCGCCGACGGGCCGCGGCGCTCGCTTCTCGGCGCCCTCGGCAACCAGCTCGCCAATCCGATCCTCCTGTCGATCGTCGTCGGGCTCGTGGTCAGCGGCACCGGCCTGCCGGTTCCCGGCTGGCTGCAGGCCTTCACCGGAATGCTCAAGGCGGCGATGCCGGCCATCGCGCTGATCATCATCGGTGCCGGTCTTCACGGCCAGGAGATCCGCGGCAATGTCGCAACGAGCGCCGTCGGAGTGGCGGGCAAGATGGTTCTCCTGCCGCTGGTCGTCTTCGGCGTCGGCTCGGCCGTCGGCATGACGCGGGAGGTGCTGGCGCCGCTGGTCGTCGCCGCCGGCCTGCCGCCGGGCATCAACGCCGTGATGATGGCAGCCGCCTACCGGACGGCGATCGACCGGACCTCGACCATGATGCTGGCCTCGACCATCCTCTCG
Source organism: Aurantimonas sp. DM33-3 (assembly GCF_014334315.1). Taxonomy (NCBI): domain Bacteria; kingdom Pseudomonadati; phylum Pseudomonadota; class Alphaproteobacteria; order Hyphomicrobiales; family Aurantimonadaceae; genus Aurantimonas; species Aurantimonas sp. DM33-3. The sequence continues at coordinate 387,726 of NZ_JACSGS010000003.1, forward strand.
CTGGTGACGATCCCGCTGCTGGCCCTCTTCCTCACGGCGTGAGGGCCAGCAACGGGACAGGTTCAGCGCTTGGCGGGCGCGAAGGCCACCGGCGTCATCAACTTGTTCTCCTGGCTCACCAGATAGCCGGCATCGGCGCTCTTGCCGAGATAGGCCTGCCAGTCCGGATCGGCCTGCAGGGCCGCGCGCCGGGCCTCGCGGTCGGCCGCGTCGTCGTAGCACCAGATATGGGTGTAGGAATTCACCGGGCCTGTCTCGGTGACCATGTAGGCCAGCGGCTCGCCCAGATGCCGGCTCTGCGGCCCGTAGCCATGCGCCTCGTAGAGCGCCAGATGCTTCTTGATGGTGCCCGGCCGGCAGCTGTAGGTGCGAACGTCGTAGAGCATTGCGGCTCCTCCCTCTTGCGATAGATCCGGACGCGGGATCCGTTCGGTTCCCGTCCCCCGCCCGGCTTCCTTCTGACCGGTTGGCAGCCCCATGCCAAGGCGTCGGTCGCGCCTCCGCAACCAGCGACATTGCCGCCCCGTGTGCCCCGCCAGCATGGGAAAAGCCGCGCCGGACCGGCAACCGCCGCTTTCAGCCTTACGAAGGACGTTTTTTGGCCGAAAAGGGGCCGGATCACACTTCCCGCCGCGAGAGCTGCACTATAGGGAAGCCGATCTGCTCCGATCCGGGTCTCGCCTCTTGCGCAAGCATCTCGTTCCGGCGGCCATTCTGGTCGTCTCCTGCGCTTTCGCGCTCGCGCTTGCGGCCCTCGTCTGGCGGTCGAGCACGGAGAGCGATCGGCTGCGCTTCGAGAGCTTCGCCGACGATGCGGTCGGCCGCATCGAGAGCCGCCTCGACCTGCATGTCTCGCTGCTGGAATCCACCCGCGCCTATATGGGCGTCGCCAATGCCGGGCGGGACCGCGACAGCTTCGCCGCCTTCGTCGGTGAGCTCGATCTCGACGGCCGCTACGACGGCATCCAGGGCATCGGCTTTGCCGACGCCATTGCGGTCGCCCAGACCGGCGAGACCGCCAGCACCATCGCGGCGACCTATGGCCTCGACCGCGGTGTCTGGCCGGTGGAGACCGACCAGGCGGTCCGCACCCCGATCCTGCTGCTGGAGCCGCAGGACCGCCGCAACTTCGCGGCGATCGGCTTCGACATGTTCTCTGACGCAACGCGCCGGGACGCGATGCGCCGCGCCGCCCGCACCTCCCGGCCGTCCGCCACCGCGCCGGTGCAGCTGGTCCAGGAAATCGACGAGAACCGGCAGACGGGCTTCCTCGTCTACCTGCCGCTGCGCGAGGCTGAGGACGGCACCGACGAGGGCGGCGCCATTCGCCGCACCGGCGGCTTCGTCTATGTGCCGTTCCGGGCGGGCGATCTGGTCTCGGCTGCACTTGCCGCCGGCCGCGACCTGCCGGTCCATGCCAAGGTCTACGACACCGAGATCGCGCCGGATCGCCTGCTCGTCGCCTATGGCCAGGCGCGCAGCTCGACCCTCGCGACCGATTTCGCCACGGTCCGCGAGGTCGATTTCGCCGGCCGCCGCTGGGTCATCGACCTTGCCCCCGGCACGGCGTTTCCCCGCACCGCCTCGGACCTGCCGGCCCTGCTGCTGGCGCTTGTCGGTGTGGCGCTGTCGGTGCTGATGGCACTGCTCGTCTTGTCGCAGACGCGGCGCGCCGAAGCCGTCGCCGCGCTGGCGGATTCCAACGCCCGCAGCCTCGATCAGAAGGATCTGCTGCTGCGCGAGATGAACCATCGCATCAAGAACTCGATCACGCGAATCCTGGCCATCGCCCGCCAGACCGCGCGCTACTCGGCCGATCTCGACGCCTTCATGGCCTCGTTCAGCGCCCGGCTCGCGGCGATGACGACCTCGCAGGAGCTCCTCACCGAATCCGACCGGAAGCTCGCCCGGATCGGCGATCTTCTGGCCGCCGAACTCGGCCAGGTCTTCGGCGAGGACATGCGCAACTGCACCCTTGCCGGCCCGACCATCGAGGTCGATGCGACGGCGGCCCAGTCGCTGGGCCTGACCTTCCACGAACTGGCGACCAACGCCCTCAAATACGGCTCGGTCGCCGATGGCGACGGCGCGCTGCGGGTCGAATGGTGGCGCGAGGGCGACGAGGTCGCGCTCGACTGGATCGAGCAGGGCACGAAGGATTTCACCGCCTTCGAACCGGCCCGCAAGGGCTTCGGCACCCGCCTGATCAACATGAATATCGAGCGCGAGCTCGGCGGCCGGATCGGTCGCGAGTTCGGCGCGCGCGGCCTCACCGTCCGGCTGCGCTTTCCGGCGATGCGGATCCACGGCTGACACGGGCCGCCGGGCCTGTCTGTCCCCTCGTCCGCTCCTGCCGCCGCGCCGGCCCCCGTCCGCCACAACATAAATCACGCCATGCGTGCACTGCCGCAAGTGCGTCGCAGCAGAAACTGCACCTCCTCCTCGGTCAGGAGAATACCACTCCTTGCGAACGCAAATTCGCAATGCAGCAAGTGCGGTGCAATGCGGATTTATGCCTGACGGTTACTTGACCGACCTGTGGCAAAGACGGATTGTCCGACAAACAAGACGGATGAGGAAACCGTCGCCGGGCCAAAGGCCCACAGGGAGGAAGACTGGATTGACGACGCCCGCGTCGCATCGATCCGTTGCAGCCGGACCGTCCAGCCTGGGAGAGCCGGACGGATCGCAGCAGACGGACACCCGGTTCTCGGCCGTCGAGAGCACGCCGACCTATCGGCTGGTCTTCGAGAGCATCGAGCGGGCCATTCTGGAAGGCCGTCTGCGTCTTGGCGACCGCCTGCCGACCGAAAGCGAATTGTCCGCCCAGTTCGGCGTGCATCGCTCGACAACGCGGGAAGGCCTGCGGCTTCTGGAGCAGAGCGGCCTGGCCGAGCGCGGTGACGGGCGCCGACTCTATGCCGCCGCGCCACGGGCCGGCGACCTCAGCACCCGCGCCAGCCGCGCGCTTCTTCTGCAGCGGGTCACATTCGACGAATTGTGGGCGCTGCTGCACGCCATCGAGCCGGCCGCCGCGGGGGAAGCGGCCCGGGCGATCGGCCCCGATCAGATCGCCGCGCTGGAAGCCAATGTGCAGGCGACCCGCGCGGCGGTCGAGGCGGGCGAGATCCTTACCGCCTGGGACATTGAGTTCCATGCCCTCGTTACCGAGGCGACCGGCAACATCGCCTGGCAGCTCGCCCGCGAGCCGGCGGCGATGCTGCTGTTCCCCGCCAATGAGCGAATGCTGCCGAAGCTGCCGGGTGCCGGTCACCGACTGGTGACTGCCCATGCGGCGATCCTCGACGCCCTGAAGGCCGGCAGCGTGGCCGACGCCGTCCTGTGGATGCGCCGGCATATCGAGGACTTCCGGCGCGGATGGCTGGTGGCCGGGCTCGATCCCGGCGCAACGGTCGGTGAGGAGAGCGCGGCGGACGGCACACAGGGACGATAGGCCGGACCGTTGCGGCCCGGCCTTGAGCGCAAACAAGCAGCAAAGGGAGGAAAGTGTTCATGTCGAAGACCCCGAAATCCAGGACGGCCCGGCTTCTCGCCGGCGTCATGTCCGCCGCCATCGTCGTCGGATGGGCGGCACCGTCCACGGCGCAGGAGGAGACGTTCAAGATCGGCGTCGTGACCTTCCTGTCCGGCCAGGCCGCGCAGAGCTTCGGCGTGCCCGCCTGGAACGGCGGCCAGGTGCTGATCGAGAAGCTGAATGCCGGCGAGGCCCCGGCGCCATACGCAACCAAGGGCTTCGGCGGCATGACCATCGAGGCCGTGGTGCTCGACGAGGCCGGCGGCGCCACCACCCAGGTCCAGGAGTACCGCAATCTCGTCCAGCGCGAGAAGGTCGACGCCGTGGTCGGCTATGTCGGTTCGGGCGACTGTCTCGCCGTCGCGCCGGTCGCCGACGAGCTCAAGCAGTTCACCATCCTCTACGATTGCGGCACGCCCCGCATCTTCGAGGAGAACGACTACGAATACGTCTTCCGCACCGCCGCCAACGCGACGATGGATAATGTCGGCCTCGCCCTCTACCTGAAGGCGCTCGGCGAAGAGGTCTCGACCTATTCCGGCATCAACCAGGACTATGCCTTCGGACAGGACAGCTGGGCCGACTTCAAGGCGGCGATGAGCCAGGTCTATCCGGACGCGACCGTCACCGCCGAGCTGTTCCCGGCCTTCGGCGCCGGCCAGTACGGCACCGAGATCTCGGCCCTGATGCAGAAGCGCGCCGACGTGGTGCACTCCTCGCTGTGGGGCGGCGACCTCCAGGCGCTGATCCTGCAGGCGCTGCCGCGCGGCCTGTTCCAGCGCAGCCAGGCCGTTCTGTCGGCCTCAGACCACGTGCTGCCGCCGCTCGGCAACACCATGCCCGAGGGCGTGATCATCGGCGCCCGCGGCGCCTATGGCTACATGGCCCCCGAGAGCGAGCTCGATACGTGGTGGAAGGACATCTACGAGACCAAATACGATGTCTTCCCGGTCCAGGCGCCCTACCGCATGGCGCAGGCGATCCTCGGCCTGAAGGCCGCCGTCGAAAAGGCGATGGCCGAGAATGGCGGCAAGAAGCCGAACAGCGACGAGCTGGCCGCCGCCATGAAGGGCCTGAGCTGGGAGAGCCCCGGCGGCCTGATCGAGATGACTAACGGCAACGGCCATCAGGCGATCCAGCAGATCGGCTTCGGCCGCACCGTCAAGAACGACGAGGGTGACATCATCCTCGGCGACGTCATCCGCTTTCCCGCCCGCTGCGTGAACGCCCCGGAGGACGTCAAGGGTCTCGACTGGATCAATGGCGGCTTCGAGGGAGCCCAGTGCGACTGATCCTCGCGCCCATCATCGCCGGACCGGGGCCACGCGCCCCGGTCCGCATACCAGCGTCGTAAAGCAGCGGGTACATCCGGATGGACATAGTCCTCACCATCATTCTCGACGGCCTGATCTACGCCTCGTGGCTGTTCATCGTCGCGCTCGGCCTGACTTTGGTCTTCGGCGTCCTGCGCATCCTGAACTTCGCCCATGGCGGGCTCTACGCGCTCGGCGCCTACAGTGCCGCCGTCGCGGTGCCCTTCTTCGCCAGCTGGGGCCTGCCGCCCGCCTTCAGCCTGATCGCCATGTTCATCGCCGCCCTGGCGGTCGCCATCGTCATCGCGCCGCTGATCGAGCGCGGCCTGCTGCGACTGTTCTACGGACGCGACGAAGTCCTGATCCTCCTCGTCACCTACGCCGTCTTCCTCATCCTCGAGGACGCCACCAAGATGGTCTTCGGCGTCGACCCCTATTACGTCTTCGAGCCGCGCAACCTCCTCGGCAATGTCGAGGTCGGCAGCCTCTTCTATGTCGGCTACGACCTCGCCCTGATTGGCCTGGCCATTGTCTGCGGCCTCGGCGTCTGGCTCGGCCTGCACCGCACCCGCATCGGCAAGGTCACCGTCGCGGTGATCAACGAGCCCGAGGTCAGCGCCGCGATGGGCGTGAACATCGCCCGCATCTACCTTCTGGCCTTCGGCCTCGGCGTGTTCCTGGCGGCCCTCGGCGGCGCCTTCACCAGCCCGCTCATCTCGGTTCAGCCGGGCATCAGCGTCAGCGTCATCGTCGTCAGCTTCGCCGTCGTCATCATCGGCGGTCTCGGCTCCATTCCCGGCGCGGCGATCGGCGCCCTGATCGTCGGGCTGGCCCGATCCTTCGCCGTCTACGAGGCGCCGGAAGCGGAGATCTTCATCATCTACCTGGTGATGGTCATCGTCCTGATCTTCCGGCCCGAAGGCCTCTTCACTCCGGTTCAGGCACGCAAGATATGACCACCACGACCCGTATCCTGGCCGTCGCGTTCGTCGCCGCAATCGCCCTCATCGCACTGGGCGCCGTCCTGCCGCTCTGGCTCCTCTTCACTCTCACCAAGGTCGCCGCCTTCGGGCTGGTGGCGCTGGGCATCGTCACGCTCATGCGCGGCGGGCTCGTCTCCTTCGGCCAGGGCATGTTCTACTGCGTCGGCGCCTATGTCGCCGGTCTCGTCGCCCTGCATGTCGGGATCGAGGACGTCTTCGTGCTTCTCGCCGTCGGCGGGCTGGCGGGTGGCCTCGTCGCGGCGATCATCTCGCCGCTCGTGGCGCGCTATCGCGGCATCTTCTTCGCCATGCTGACCATGGCCCTGTCGATGGTGCTCTACGGTGTCCTCGCCAAGTCCACCGCCATCGGCGGGTCTGACGGCTTTAACGTGCCCGAGCCGACCTTTCTCGGCTTTGCCCCGGCGCAGGCGGCGTCCGACTTCGCCCTCTACGGCGTGGCCGTCGGCGTGGCGGCGCTGGCCGCCGCGCTCTGCCGGATGTATTTCGACAGCGGGCCCGGCCTCGTCGCGCTGGCCGCCCGCGAGAACGAATTGCGGGTCGAATATCTCGGCGCCTCGGTGTTTTCCGTCACCCAGCGCAACTTCATCATCGCCGGCACGCTGGCCGGCCTCGGTGGCACGCTGAACGGCCTGGCGCTCGGCCATATCGACCCGTTCTTCAGCTACTGGACCACCTCCGGCGAAGTCGTCTTCATCGCCATCCTCGGCGGCTATATGAGCGTCATCGCCGTCTTCGGCGCAGCGCTCCTGACCGAACTCGTGCGCTCCTTCGCCAACCAGTATTTCCCCGACAGCTGGCAGATGGCGCTGGGCATCTTCCTGCTGCTGGTGATCCTGTTCCTGCCGAAGGGGTTCGGCTCGCTCTGGGCCCGCCCGGTCAAGCGCGCCGAGACGCAGACCCCCGGCAACGCAAAGCCCGTATCGTCCCTCGAAGGCGAGGCCGCCCGATGAGCGAAGAGATCGTCCTCCACGTGAAGGGGCTGAAAAAGGCCTTCGGCGCCGTCATCGCCGCCGACGACCTCGATGTGCAGGTTCCTGCCGCCGCCCGCCTGTCGCTGATCGGCTCGAACGGCGCCGGCAAGACCACCTTCGTCAACATGGTCACCGGCTACATGAAGCCGGATTCCGGCGAGATCCTGCTCTACGGCGACAATGTCGTCGGCTTCTCGCCGCGGCGCATCAGCCGGATGGGCGTCTGCCGCTCCTTCCAGATCCCGCAATTGTGCGAATCCATGACCGCGGTCGACAATCTGATCGTCGCCGGCACCATCGCGTCCAAACAGAAGGCGTCCTTCTTCCGCCCGGTCCATGACCGGCAGAACGTCGATCGCGCGCTGGAGATGCTCGCCCGCTTCGGCCTCACCGACTATGCCGACCAGCCAGTCGAGCAACTGCCGGGCGGCGTGCGCAAGCTGATCGACATCGCCATGGCGCTGGTCAGCCAGCCGCGGGTGCTGCTTCTCGACGAGCCGACCTCCGGCGTCTCCTCGGAGGAGAAGTTCCCGCTGATGGACCGGGTGATGGCGGCGCTGGCCGGCGAGAAGGCGGCGGTGATCTTCGTCGAGCACGACATGGAGGTGGTCACCCGCTACGCCGACCGGGTGCTCGCCTTCTATTCCGGCGACATCATCGCCGACGACACGCCCGAACGCGTTCTTGCCGACCCGAAGGTCCAGGAATTCGTCACCGGAACGGCGAGGTAGACCATGCTGACCTTAGAGAACATCCAGGTGAAGATCGGCCCGGTCGAGGCCGTGCGCGGCTTTTCGATGAGTGTCGAGCCCGGCGCCATGGTCGGGCTGGCCGGCCGCAACGGCGCCGGCAAGACCACCGTCATGCGCGCCATCATGGGCATCGCCGCCGTTTCCAGGGGCCGCATCCGCTTCGACGGGCAGGACATGGCCAAGCAGCCGGTCCACGCCCGCGCCGCCGAGGGCATCGGCTACATGCCGGAGACCCGCGGCCTGATCCCCGAACTGTCGGTGGAAGAGAACATGCTGTTGCCGAGCTGGGTCATTTCCGGCCTCGACGGCAAGGCGCGGCTCGACTTCGTCTATGAGGTGATGCCCGAACTGAAGGGCATGGCCAAACGCAAGGCGCTGCAGCTCTCCGGCGGCCAGCAGAAGATGGTGGCGCTTGGCCGGGCGCTGACCGCCGGACACCGGCTGCTGCTGCTCGACGAGCCCTTCGAGGGTGTCGCGCCGGCATTGGCCCAGCGCCTGTCCGACGTCATCTCGGCGCTGAAGAGCGAGAAGCTCTCCATCGTCATGAGCATGTCGGAAATGACCCATTCGCACACCGTGCTCGACCATGTCTTCGGGATCGAGCGGGGTGCCAACGCCATGGACGTGGCTGCGTGAGCCAGGATGATTTCTTCTGGCCCGAAGCCCCGGCCCTGCGGCAGGAGCTGCATTTCGGCGACCGCACCCTGAGTGCCTTCGCCGACCGTCCCGGCGACCTCGATGCCATGCTGGCAGCGGCCGCCGCCGCCAATCCGCACGGCGACGCCGTCATCTGCGGCAGCGTCCGCATCTCCCATGCGCACCTGCGCGTCATCGCGGATCAGGTCGCGGCGCTCCTGGCGGCCGAGGGCATGTCGCGCGGTGATCGCGTCGGCCTCCTCGTCGGCAATCGTTGGGAGTTCGTCGCCGCGCTCGTCGGCGCGGTGCGGGCCGGGATCGTCGTCGTGCCTCTCAGCACAAGGGCGAGCCCGCCGGAACTCGCTTATATTCTTGACGATTGCGGCGCCGCGCTGACCATCTGCGAGGCCGAACTCGCCGACCGCCTGCCGGAGGGCGCGCGCCGTCTGGCCATGGGCGCCGGACCGAATGCCACCGCCGACGCCCGCGACCCCTTCGCCGAGATCCTCGCCGCGGACCCGCAGCTGCCCGCGGCCGACGCGCCGTCGGTGCCCCTCGCCGAGGAGGATCTCGCCGTCATCCTCTACACCTCGGGCACCACCGGAAACCCCAAGGGGGCGATGCTCACGCACCTGAATATCGTCCATTCCTGCCTGGTCTATCGCCACTGCATGCGACTGAGCGCGACCGACCGCACCATCGTCGCCGTGCCGGCCAGCCACGTCACCGGGCTGATCGCCAATGTCTTCGCCCTGCTCGGCGTCGGCGGGGCCGTGGTCATGATGCACCGGTTCGAGGCCGATGCCTTTCTGGCTTTGGCGACCGCCGAGCGCATGACCTTCACCATGATGGTGCCGGCCATGTATAATCTATGCCTGCTGCGCGCCGATTTCACCCGCCACGACCTGAGCCACTGGCGGGTCGGCTCCTTCGGCGGCGCGCCCATGCCGGTCGCGACCATCGAGCGGGTCGCGCAGCTTCTACCCAATCTCGATCTCGTCCAGGCCTATGGCGCCACCGAGACCACTTCGCCGGCGACGATCATGCCGGCCGGCCGCCAGATCGCCCGCCCGGCCAGCGTCGGCGCACCTGTGCCCGGCGCCGACATCCGCATCATGGACAGCGAGGGACACGAGGTCCCGCGCGGGCAATCCGGCGAGGTCTGGATCGGCGGGCCGATGGTCGTGCCGGGCTACTGGAACCTGCCGGAGAAGACAGCCGAATCCTTCGTCGACGGCGCCTGGCGCTCCGGCGATGTCGGCCGGCTCGACGAGGCCGGCTATCTGTTCATCCACGACCGCCTGAAGGACATGATCAACCGCGGCGGCTACAAGGTGTTCAGCGCCGAGGTCGAGAACGTCCTCGCCTTCCATCCGGGCGTCGCCGAAGTCGCCGTCGTGCCCTACCCCGATCCCGTCCTCGGCGAGAAGGTTCAGGCCTTCGTCCACCGCCGCGACGCCGACATCGACGAGACCGTTCTCGCGGCCTTCTGCCGCGAGCGCCTCGCCGACTACAAGGTCCCCGACCGCTTCGTCTTCACCGCCGATCCCCTCCCCCGCAACGCCAATGGCAAGCTGATGAAGGCCCCCTTGCGCGAACAGGCCAGAACCGACGCCGGCCGGGACATCTGAGGCGAGTTCGAGGCTTTCCACGTGGTGCAAAAGCTCGCCCCAACAGGCAACGGGGCACCCGCGATGAATCGCAGGCGCCCGTTCGGATTCTCCGGTCAGTGGGCCGACAAGGAGGGCCCGAGCGGCCCTCCCGTGCGGCGTTATTTCTGGATGCAGGTGTCGACGGTGTCCTTGGTGCACTCGTCGAGGCCGGTGAAGACCGGGTCGTCGACATCCTTGCCCTCGATCAGGTCGATCATCACCGAGGGCGCCAGATAGCCCATCTCGAAGGGCCGCTGGCCGACGAGCGCGGTCACGAGCCCTTCGCCGGCGATCGCCACCTCTTCGCCGATCGTGTCGGCGGCGCCGACGACGAAGTCGTTGCTGGCAATCCGCTCGGCATAGGGGCCGATGAGATCGCGATAGGGCTGCGGCGCCCCGAAGAGCGGCCAGCCGCCCATGATGCCGAAGGCGTCGAGATCGGGATTGGCGGCGAGAATGTCGGTCATCGCCTGAACGCCCTTGGCACCGTCGTCATTGGTGAAGACCGGGCAACCCGCCACCTCGGTCCAGCCGCCTTCGCCGGCCAGCGCCGGCAGGCCTTCCTCGCCCGACAGCGCGTCGCGCATGCCCTGTGCGCGGCGCAGGATGTTGTCGGCCCCCGGATTGCCCTGGATGGAGCAGATCGTGCCGCCATCCGGCTTGGCCTCGGCGATGTATTCGCCGATCCGCTTGCCCATCAGGTAATTGTCGGTGCCCAGATAGGTCATGCGCAGGCCGGCATCCTCCTCGGCCAGATCCGCGTCGATGGTCATGATCGGCACGGTCGGGTTGGAGATCTTGATGGTCTGGGCAATCAGCTTGGCGTTGGACGGCGAGATCGCCATGGCGGCCGTGTCGGCCTTGCCGAGCATGTCCTGCACGATCTGCGCCTCGCCGGCCTCGTCGGACGTCGAGGCGGGACCGGTGTAGAAGCACTCATATTCGGAATCGGGGTTCTCGCCGTTCCACTTCTGGCAGCCCTGGTTGATCGCCTCGAAGAACGGGTTGTCGAGGCCCTTCACCACGATGACCAGCTGCTTCTTGGCCAGTGCCGGTGCCGCGCCGACAGCCAGCGCCGTCACCGCTGCCGCGGCCAGTAACGTCAGTTTCCTCATGTCGTCCTCCCCAGTGATGGACCGCGCCTTTCGCAAGAAGGACGACGGCTCCCTTTCGGCTGCGGCGCTGCGTCCGCAATCCGGTTCCTGCTGCGTGATGAAAGCCCCGGGACGAAGGCGGACCGAACGGACGGCCCCTGCAGTCGGCCCCTGGCCGCCGATCCGGCGCGCGCCTCCCGCGTGCGCCCTTGAAGATGTCCGCGCCGCCCGTCCGGACAGCGAAGGTCACGTCGCAAACGAATTCGCCACGGCCTGCACCGCCTCGAAGCAAGCCTGCCTGTCCACGAGGCCAGGCTCCCATCCTGACACACGGACCATGGCAGATCGCGTCGCGTCGACCCGACGACGACCGCCGGGCGGCAGCAGAACAAGCAACTGCACCGCACCATGAAAGTTATTGCGCCGCACTTGCTGGCAGCGGATGAGCGTCATCTAAGCGCGCGGCGCAAAACCGGTCAACCGCATTTTTCCTGACGAAGTAAAAACTGGGATTCCGCCCAAAATTGCTACTGCCCGTCGTTGACGGAGGGGCCCCGAGCGTGCCTTATCGCCCTCGAAACGCGGCACAGATGCGCCGTATGCGCTCATATTCCCTAGCGGAATAGGGCTATCGCAAACAGGTGCATCGCCGTGCCGTCGCGCGGCGACCGGGCGGACACGGCGGCCGGGAACGGGGGGAATGGTCTGACGTGTCGGTTCTCGAACTCAGCAACATATCGAAGCATTTCGGCGCCATCCACGCCGTCAACGACGTGTCCTTTTCCCTGATGCCGGGCGAGGTCGTCGGGCTGATGGGCGACAACGGCGCCGGCAAGTCGACGCTGGTCAAGATGATCGCCGGCAATTTCCGCCCCACCCACGGCACCCTGCGCATGAACGACAAGCCGCTGGTCATGCACCGGCCGGTCGAGGCCCGCGAACACGGCATCGAGATCGTCCACCAGGATCTCGCCCTCTGCGACAATCTCACCGCCGCCGCCAATGTCTATCTCGGCCGGGAATTGCGGCGCGGCGTCTGGCCGTTCACCATTCTCGACTATGCCGGCATGTACCGGCGCGCCGCCGAGATCTTCGCCGAGCTGAAATCGGAAACCCGGCCGCGCGACCTGGTGCGGAAGATGTCCGGCGGCCAGCGCCAGGCCGTCGCCATCGCCCGCACGCGACTGTCGGATGCCAAGATCGTCCTGATGGACGAACCCACCGCCGCGATCTCCGTGCGCCAGGTCGCCGAGGTTCTCAGCCTCATCCGCCGGCTGCGCGACCAGGGCATTACCGTCGTCCTGATCAGCCACCGCATGCCGGACGTCTTCACCGTGGCCGACCGGGTCATCGTCATGCGCCGCGGCCGCAAGGTCGCCGACAAGCCTGTCGCCGACAGTTCCCCGGAGGAAGTGACCGGGCTCATCACCGGCGCCATCGAACATGCCTGAGGCGGGCTGACACGCCCCACCGACCGCCGCTCGCCCCACCCAACGCCGACCTGCAGGACACCGCCCCATGGCTTTCACGCTGGAACAGCCCGTCGAACACAAGCAGCCGAGCTGGCTGAGTTCGATGGTTGCGAGCCAGACCTTCTGGGTCGTCGTCGCGCTCCTGGCCGCCTGTCTCTATCTGTCCCTTGCGACGGATTCCTTCGCCACCAGCAGGAACCTCTACAATATCAGCCGGAACGTCACCTTCACCGCCATCATCGCGCTGGGCATGACGCTGGTCATCATCAGCGGCGGCATCGACCTGTCGGTGGGTTCGGTCCTGTGCCTGTGCTCCATGGTGCTCGCCGTGGTCATGCATGCGGGCTACTCCATCGAGATCGGCATCGCCGCGGCCATCGGCACGGCGCTGCTCGTCGGCGCCTTCAACGGCGTCCTGATCGCCTATCTCGATTTTCCGCCCTTCGTGGTCACGCTCGGCATGCTGTCGCTGGCCCGCAGCCTCGCCATGGTCGTGTCGAACAACACGGTGGTCTTCGAGTTCGGCCCCGACCACGACCAGCTTCTGGCGCTGGGCGGCGGGGCCTTCTTCTTCGGCATCGCCAATCCGGTCATCTACATGGTCGTCCTGGCGCTGATCACCGGCTTCATCCTGCGCTGGACGCGGTTCGGCCGGCATGTCTTCGCGATCGGCGGCAACGAGCATGCCGCCACGCTCACCGGCGTCCCGGTGCGCCCCATCAAGGTCGCGGTCTACATGATCTCGGCGCTGACCGCGGGCATTGCCGGCATCATCCAGACCGGCTGGCTGGGCGCGGTGACGACCAATATCGGCGCCGGCATGGAACTGCAGGTCATCGCCGCGGCGGTGATCGGCGGCGCCAACCTTGCCGGCGGCGTCGGCACCGCCTTCGGCGCCCTGGTCGGCGCGGCGCTGATCGAGGTGATCCGCAACAGCCTCGGCCTTCTCGGCATCAACGCCTTCTGGCAGGGCGCCTTCATCGGCGGGGCGATCATCCTGGCGGTCCTCTTCGACCGCATCCGCAATCTCAGACTGCGGGAATAGCCGGCCGGAACGGGACCGCGCACTGGCCGCGGAGCCGGTCCGCCCCAACTCGGCGGAAGGCGCGCCGGCGGCCTTGCGGATGCCATGGCCGCAGAGACGGCCGTTCGTCCGGCGCCAAGAGATTTCGACAGGGAGTTCCAGAAATGAGCAAGCGCATCGTCTTCACCGGCGGCACCGGTAAGGCCGGCAGCCACGTCGTCCCCTATCTCGTCGACAAGGGTCACAAGGTGCTGAATGTCGATCTCGTGCCCTTCGAGCACGAGGGCGTCGAGAATCTGAATGCCGACATCACCGACAGCGGGCAGATGTACAACGCCCTTTCCAGCCATTTCGGGCTCGACGAGTTCGCCACCGGCACCGGGCCCGCGCCCATCGACGCCGTGGTGCATTTCGCGGCGATCCCGCGCGTGCTGATCCGGCCGGACAACGAGACCTTCCGCGTCAACACGATGGGCACCTACAACGTCATCGAGGCGGCGGTGAAGCTCGGCATCCGCAAGATCGTCATCGCTTCCAGCGAGACGACCTACGGCGTGTGCTTCGCCGAGGGCGACAAGGATTTCCACCACTTCCCGCTGGAAGAGGATTACGACATCGACCCGATGGACAGCTATGGCCTGTCCAAGGTGCTGAACGAGAAGACCGCCCGCGCCTTCGCCATGCGCTCGGGCGCCGACATCTATGCCCTGCGCATCGGCAACGTCATCGAGCCGCACGAATACGACATGTTCCCCGGCTTCCTCGCCGACCCGATGTCGCGCAAGCGCAATGCCTGGAGCTATATCGACGCCCGCGATCTCGGCCAGATGGTGGATCTGGCGATCGCCAAGGACGGGCTGGGTTTCCAGGCGTTCAACGCCACCAACGACACCATCACCGCCACCATGCCGACGGCCGAATTCCTGAAGACCTATTGCCCGCAGATCCCGATCACCCGGGAGCTCGGCGAATACGAGGCGCCGTTGTCCAACCGCAAGATCCGCGAGGTCCTCGGCTTCAGGGAGGAGCACGACTGGCGCAAATACGTCTCGGTCTGATCGCCGGACGCGACGGGACCCCTCGCCCCCATCCTGCAACGAAAAGGGGCGGCCCGCCGGGCCGCCCCTTTTCCATATCGTGCTGCGTTTGCCGGAGTTCTCAGAACCGGTAGCGCACGCTGCCGATGACCTGGCGCTCCTGCTCGGCATAGCAGAAGCCTTCGGTGCAGAGCGCCGCATCCTCGTCGAAGATGTTGGTGGCATTGACCTGCACGCGCAGCCCCTCGACCGCCTGCACGTCGTAGTGCAGCGCCGCGTCGACATAGGCCCGGGCATCGTTCTTGAAGCTGTTGCGGTCGTTGCCGAAGCTCTCGCCTACGAAGCGCACGCCGCCGCCGATGCCGAAGCCTTTCGCGAAGCCGTTCTGCACCGTGTAGTCGAGCCAGGCCGCGGCGGTGTGCTGCGGGCGCGAGGACAGCGTGTTGCCCTCGGTGCCGGGCACGCCCTCGATGATCTCCATGTCGAGATAGGCATAGGACAGGGTCAGGTTCAGCCCGTCGGCGAGGCCCGCCGCCGCTTCGATTTCGAAGCCGCGGCTGCGCAGCTTGTCGAGCTGCACCTGCACGCTGGTCGAGAAATCGGCGCTCGGCTGCAGGAAGACGCCCTTCTCCTGCTCGATCTGGTAGATCGCGGCCGACACCAGCAGATTGACGTCCGGCACCTGATACTTGACGCCCAGCTCGTACTGCTCGGCGGTCGTCGGCACGAAGGCAGAGCCGTCCGGGTTCAGGCCGATATTGGGCGAGAAGGACGTCGAGTAGCTGGCATAGGGCGCAATGCCGTTGTCGAAGAGGTAGCTGACGCCGACGCGGCCGGTGAAGGCATCGTCGCTCTGGTCCTCCGCATCGCCGAGATTGCCGGGGGCGCCGGTCGCCGTCTCGGTCTTCACCCAGTCGTGGCGAGCGCCGAGCGCGACGGTCAGGCGGTCGATCTCGATGATGTCCTGCAGATACAGGCCGAGCTGGCGCTGGGTCTGCTCCTCGGCAACCGTGTAGTCCGGGCGGTCGATGCCGCGGCTGTAGTCGAGGCTGGCAAGATTCAGGGACGGCGCGGTGCCGTAGCCTTCCTTGTTGGTGAACTCGGTGTAGTAGCCGTCGATACCGCCGGTCATGATGTGCCGCAGGATGCCGGTATCGAACTTGGCCTCGAGCTGGGTGTCGGCGACGCCGCCATGCAGCGTCTGCGCCACGACGCCCGAGCCGCGGGCAAGCACCCCGTTCACCGCCGCCCCATGCGGGTAGAGATACTCGCCGTAGATATCCATGCCCTGGTAGCGGGCCTTCTGGCGGAAGGTGAAGATGTCGGACAGGCGCTGCTCGAACTCATAGCCGATGCGGCCCTGGGTCTGGTCGAGATCGTTGAAGTTCGGATCGGCATAGGGCACGTCGGTCACGTCCCGGTTGCCCTGGACATAGGCGGCGGTGCCGCCGGTGTGGACCCGCTGCAACTCGCTGAGAACCGTGAAGCTGGTGTCGGCATCCGGCGCGTAGGTGATCGCCGGTGCGATCAGCAGCTCGTCGTCCGACACGAACGGGTTGTCGGTATCCGAATCGCGGGCGACACCGGTCATCCGGTAGAAGGTCGAGCCGGACCCGCCGAGCGGCCCCGAGGCGTCGAAGGTCGCCTGGTAGCGGTTGTTGGTGCCGTATTCGGCGCCGATCTCGCGGAAGCTCTCCGTGGTCGGCCGCTTCGACGTCAAGTCGATGATGCCGCCGGCATTGGCCGAGCCGTAGAGGCCCGATGAGGGACCCTTGAGAACCGACAGCGACTGCAGGCCGTAAGGCTCGACCTGGCTCAGGAGGAAGCTGTTGGAGAAGTCCCGCAGCCCGTCGCGGAAGACGCCCGTATAGGTCGCGTCGAAGCCGCGAATGTAGAAGGAATCGAAGCGGGGATCGAGGCCGAAGGCGCCCGCCCGCGCCGACGCCGAATAGGTCAGCGCCTCGGTCAGCGACTGGACGTTGCGATCGTCGAGCTGCTCTTCGGTGATCACCGCGACCATCTGCGGCACCCTGACGATCGGCAGGTCGGTCTTGGTGGCCGATGCGGTGGTGCCGGCGACGTAGCCGTCCACGGCGTAGTCGGCGCCTGCCGCCCCGGCAACGGCGCCGCCCAACATGCCGTCCGCCTCACCGCCGGCCGCCTCGATCGTCACCGTGTCCAGCACCACCGGCGCGTCTTGCGCCTGCGCCAGCCCCGGGACGAGGGCGAGACCGGCCGCCGACAGGGACAGGAACCGCGCCAGCCGGCGGGTTGCGTTCAATGAAAAGCCTCGGTCGGCCGGTGAGTTACGCATGTCGCACATCCATTCTGTCGAGGACCCCTTGCCCTCGGAACGGACCGAGCGATAGATAAACATGAATTGAAGAGTCAACATTAGCGAATGCAGGCTCGAACGGGCCGAAACCGCCGTCGCAGGCACGAATGGACTGCGCATCAGGCGGTTGGACGAAGCCGGAAACAGACATGCCGAAGGGCCGGGTCGGCGAACTGTGTCGCGGCTGTGGCGAAAAAGACACTGAATTTGGAATGATTAAAATCTCTGAGGCCAATCAATACGATACACCGAAGGCTGCGGCGCGATGGTGATCGACAGACGTGCGCTTCTGGGTGGAATCGCCGCAACGGCCGCCACCATTCGCACCGCCCGGGCGACGATGCTGCCGGCTGCCGGTCCCCGCATCGCCTCCCTCGATTACGCGCTGACGGAGACCCTGCTGGCGCTCGGCCACCCGCCGATCGCCCAGACCGCCGCAAGCGACTGGGACGAGTGGGTCGTCGAACCGGCGCTGCCGGCGGGGGTCGCCGATCTCGGCTCCAGCCTGCAGGTGAATTTCGAGCGCCTTGCGCTGCTCGAGCCGGACCTGATCCTCACCACCGACTATGTCGCGCGCCAGGAGACGGCGCTTTCCCGCATCGCGCCGGTCGAGCGCCTGACCATCTATCAGGAGGGCACCGATCCCCTGCAGCGCGCCCGCGACGTGACCCGCACCCTCGCCGATCGCACCGGCCGCCAGGACGCGGCCGACGCGTTCCTGGAAGAGATCGACGCGACGTTTGCGACCTGCGCGCGCCGCCTGGCCGGGCTGTCCCTGCCGCCGGTCTATCTCGTCGCCTTCATGGACACGCGTCACGCGCGGATCTTCGGCCGGCATGGCCTCTACCAGTCCGTCCTCGACCGCCTGGGCGTGACCAACGCCTATGAAGGCGAGACCAATTACTGGGGATTTGCAACAGTCGGTGTCGAGACACTGGCCACCGCCCGCGACGTGCGGCTCTTCGCCTTCGAGCCGCTGCCGCCGACCTTGATGCAGACGCTCGGCGCCAGCCCGCTCTGGCGGCAGCTTCCTTTCGTGAAGGCCGGACAGGTCACCGTGCTGCCGCCCACGCTGATGTTCGGCGCACTGCCCTCGGCGCTGCGCTTCGCCGAACTTCTTACCGAGGCGCTCGCCGGTCCGGCGGGCCAGGCCGGGGATGGCGCCCCCGCATGATCCTGTCGCAGAGCCTGACCGGCCCGGCCCGCTTCGGCGCAGCGCTGGCCCTCGTTGCCGCCGTGCTGACGGTCGCCGTCGTCGCCGCCCCGATCGCGGATTTGTGGGCGGGCGCACCGACCGGCGGCTACGACCCCGCCCGCATCCTGTTCCTTCATGCCGAATTGCCGCGGCTTGCGATGGCGGTGCTGTGCGGCGGCGCCCTGTCGGCATCCGGCGCGATCCTGCAGCAGGTGCTGCGCAATCCCCTCGCCGCCCCGACGACGCTCGGCATCGATGCCGGTGCCCGGCTGGCGCTGGCCCTCGCGACACTGTTCGCGCCGGCCCTCTTCGGCTTTGGACGCGACCTCGTGGCGATCACCGGGAGTGCCGCCTCGACGCTGATCGTCTTCATGTTGGTGCGGCGCAATTTCTCGGCGGTCTCGCTGATTCTCGCCGGCCTGGTCGTCAGCCTGTATTGCGGCGCGCTGTCGGCGATCCTGATCATGATCAAGGACCGCTATCTGGTCAGCCTGTTCATCTGGGGCGCCGGCTCGCTGGCGCAGCAGAGCTGGCAGCCGACCATCGACCTGGCGATGCGGCTCGCCGTTCTCGTCGTCCCGGTGTGGCTGCTGGTGCGGCCGCTGTCGCTTCTGGAACTCGGTGATGCCAGCGTCGCCTCGCTCGGCCTGAACGTCACCCGGATCAGGATCGGCGCGATCGGCCTCGCCGTACTCCTCGCCGGCTTCGTGACCAGCGCCGTCGGCGTCATCGGCTTCATCGGCCTCGTCGCGCCGATCCTGGCGCGGCTGGCCGGCGCCCGGCAGTTCGGCGAGCGACTCGTCTGGTCGAGCATCATCGGCGCACTGCTTCTGCTGGCGACCGACTGCGCGGTCACGCTGCTGTCGGGCGTCTCGGCGGAATTCCTGCCGACCGGCGCGGTGACCGCGATCTTCGGCTCGCCGCTGCTGCTCTTCCTCCTGCCGCGCCTGCGCGCCAGCGTCCGCCCGCCCTTCGAAGCCTCCGTCCCGCAGGCGACCGCCCGCTTCTCCCCGGCCCTCAGGCTCGCCCTCTGCGTGACCCTCGCCCTTTCTCTCGTCGCAGTCCTCTTTCTCGGACGCGATGCGACCGGTGCCTGGCAGATCCTGCCCGCGGACGCCTGGGCGGAGATCCTGCCCTGGCGCGCGCCGCGCCTCATCGCCGCCGCCGCCGCCGGTGCCATGGTCGCGGTCGCGGGCTTCATCCTGCAGCGGCTGACCGGCAACGAGATGGCGAGCCCCGAGGTTCTGGGCGTCAGCGCCGGCGCCGCCTTCGCCTTCGCGCTGTCGCTGTTCGTCTTCGATGATCTCGGCCTTCTCGGCGAAAGCCTGGTGACCAGCCTCGGCGGCCTCGCCGTCCTTGTCGCGATCATATTCTATGCCCGGCGCACCGGTTTTTCGCCGGAGACGATCCTTCTCGCCGGCATCGCGCTCAATGCCCTTCTCGACGCCTTTGTCGGGGTGCTAGCGGCGGGCGGCGACCCGCGCGCCTTCATCCTCGTGGACTGGATGGGCGGCTCGACGCAGGGCCTCACCATGGCCGACGCGATTCCCGTCGCCATTGCTGCGCTCGTTCTCGTCGCAGCAGGCCTGCCGGTGCTGCGCTGGCTGGCGATCCTGCCGCTCGGCGACCGGCAGGCGGCCGCGCTCGGCGTGCCGCTGGCCTATGCCAGGCCCTGCCTTCTGGTGCTGGCCGCACTGCTGACCGCCGCTGCCACGCCGATCATCGGACCGCTGACATTCGTCGGCCTGATGGCCCCGCATGTCGTCCGCATGCTGGGGATTCGCCGCCCGCTGCCGACGCTGCTCGTCGCGGCGCTGGCCGGCGCCGCGATCATGGCGGTCGCCGATTTCCTCGCCCGCACCATCGCCTTTCCCTACCAATTGCCGACCGGGCTGGTCGCCGCCCTCGTCGGCGCGCCCGTCCTGCTGATCCTTCTCGGCCGAAAAGGTTCGACATCATGACTGCCGCCTTCACCCTGGACGCTGCCAGCCTCAGCGTGCCGGCACGCACGCTGCTGGCGCCACTGTCGCTCGAACTCGGCCAGGGCACCGTGACGGGGCTCGTCGGTCACAACGGCTCGGGTAAGTCGACGCTCCTGAAACTTCTCGCCCGCCAGCTTCGGCCCACCACCGGCGGCATCGGCTTCGACGGTCGCCCGCTCGATGCATGGGGTGACCGCGAACTTGCCCGCCGGATCGCCTATCTGCCGCAGCACACGCCGCTCGCGCCGGGCATGCTGGCGCGCGAACTCGTCGCGCTCGGCCGTTACCCCTGGCACGGCGCCCTCGGCCGATTCGGCCCCGCCGACCGGGACAAGGTCGAAGAGGCGATGGCGCTGACCGACACCACGGCCTTCGCCGATCGTTTCGTGGAAAGCCTGTCCGGCGGCGAACGCCAGCGCGTCTGGCTGGCCATGCTGGTCGCCCAGGATGCCGGCTATCTGCTGCTCGACGAGCCCATCTCGGCCCTCGACGTCGCCCACCAGATCGAGGTCCTGTCGCTGGTGCGCGACCTCTGCGATCGCCGTGGCGTCGGCGTCATCGTCGTCCTGCACGAGATCAACATGGCGGCGCGCTTCTGCGACGAGATCATCGCGCTGAAACAGGGGCATCTCGTCGCCCGCGGCGACCCTGCCCAGATCATGACGCCGGCCTGCCTCGAGGCGATCTACGGCATCCCGATGGACGTCCTGCCGGAGCCTTCGGGCACGCGCAAACTGGCCTTCGCACGGTGAGTGGGAGACCCGTGGACAACCACCGGGCGCAAAGTTGACTATTACTATCAGATTATATTAAGCGCTGCGCAACGCGCCCATTTCCGTGCCCGGCAGCCGACCGCGTCCGGCCGGTCCTGGCGGGACAGTGACCGGGCAATGCCCGAAAGACGAACGGCCGATCATGACCCATCTTTCTGCCCGCAGGTCTGCCCTGCCCCGGCTTTCAATCGCAATCGCTCTGGCCCTCGCCGTCGTGGCGACGCCGCAAGTGGCGGATCGGGCCATGGCGCAGGACGCCCTCGACAAGTCGCCCGCGGCGGCCGAGCCGACACAGCCGGCGCCGACCGCAACGCCTGAAGCGGCACCCGGGGCCGCGTCCGAAGCCCCGACCGGCGTCCCGGCGGCGGAGACAGAGGCCACCCAAACCGCACCGGCAGCCCCCGCGGCACCGGAAACGCCGGCAGAACCTGCCGGAGCGCAGCCGGCCGCCCCCGCCGCTGCCGAACCGGACACCGCGGTGACCGACGAGGCCACGACGCCTGCCCCGTCCACCGCCGCCACGCCGTCAGTTCCGGCCGCCGACACGGCGCCGGTCGAGCCGACAGAACCGGCCGCAGACGCCACGGCGGCGGAGCCGGCCCTTGCCCCCGCTTCGCCGGTCGCTCCCGACGAACGCAACGCGGCGCTGCCCCACGATCTGTCGCCCATGGGCATGTTCATGGCCGCCGACTGGGTGGTGAAGGCGGTGATGATCGGCCTCGCCTTCGCCTCGCTGGTCACCTGGACCATCGGCCTGTCCAAGGCGATGGAACTGGCGCTGGCCAAGCGCCGCGCACGGGTCGGCGTGCGCCGTCTCGCCCGCGCCGAGACGCTGACGGAGGCCCTGACCGCGAACCGCCGCCGCTGGCGCGGCCCGGTGGCAGCCCTTGCCCAGAGTGCGGAGGCCGAGCGGGCGCGGTCCGCCGACCTCTCCGACGAGGGCATCAAGGAGCGCGTCTCGGTCGCGCTGTCGCGCATCGAGGCCGGTGCCGGCCGCTCGATCTCCCGTGGCACCGGCATTCTCGCCACCATCGGCTCGACCGCCCCCTTCGTCGGCCTGTTCGGGACCGTCTGGGGCATCATGAACTCCTTCATCGGCATCAGTCAGGCCAACACCACCAATCTCGCCGTCGTCGCGCCGGGCATCGCCGAGGCCCTCCTGGCCACCGCCATCGGCCTCGTCGCCGCGATCCCGGCGGTCATCGTCTACAATGTCTTCGCCCGCTCCATCGCCGGCTATCGCGCCGTCCTGTCCGACGGCTCGGCGCTGGTCCTGCAGCACCTGTCGCGCGACCTCGACCGTCGCCACACGACCCGGGAGGCGGCGCCGTTGATGGCCGCCGCGGAGTAGGCCGATGGGGATCAACCTCAACCAGGGTGGCGGCGACGATCTGGGCGGCGCCGGCGAAGTCTCCGAGATCAACGTCACGCCCTTCATCGACGTGGTGCTGGTGCTGCTGATCATCTTCATGGTCGCCGCGCCGCTCTCCACGGTCGATGCGCCCGTCGACCTGCCGCTGTCCAACGCCGAGCCGCAGGATCGGCCGGACGAGCCGATCTATCTGACGGTCCAGGCCGACAACACGCTGCTGATCGGCGACGACGAGGTCGATCCCGCAGCGCTGGCCGAAGGGCTGGATGCCGCCACGGGCGGCAATCGCGACGAGCGCATTCTCCTGCGCGCCGACGGCGCCATTGCCTATGGCGACCTGATGGAGGTGATGAACCAGCTGCGGACCGCCGGCTATCTGAAGATCGGTCTCGTCGGCCTCGAAGATGCAGGCGCCGGCGCCGCCGGGGCGGCAGCCGCGGGACGGACCTGAGCCCATGGCCCGCCACGGCGATCGCATCCCCTTCGGCGACGGCACCCGGCCACTGCGCGCCGGCCTCGTGCGCTGGCCGCTGGCGGCGCTGCTCGTGGTCGCGGCCCATGGCGCCGTCGCCTATGCGGTGCTTGCACGGGTTCCCGACGAGCCGCCGGCCGGCAACGAGCAGGCGCCGATCCTGATCGAACTCGCCGCGCCCGCGGCAACGCCCGACATCGCCTCCACCGAAGCAATCGCCGAGCCGGAAGCCACCGAGCCGCCGCCCGAGATCGAGACGCCCGAGCCGGAGCCAGAGCCCGAAATTGAGCCTGAGCCTGAGCCGGAACCGGTCCCCGAACCGGAGCCGGAAGAGCAGGTCGAGCCCGAGCCGACCCCTGACCCGGTTCCTCCCGAAGTCGTGGAACCGGAGCCCGAGCCTGAGCCGACGCCTGAGCCCGCGCCCGAACCGGAGCCCGTCGTCGAGGCGGCGCCCGATGTCGTGCCGGTGCCCACCTTCCGCCCGACCCCACCGCCGAAGGTCCGGCAGGCCGTGCGCGAGAAGAAGCAGGAGATCAAGCCGCGCAAGCCACGCCAGAAGGTCGAGCGCAAGAAGCAGCGCCGGCAGGTGAAGAAGGCCGCGCCGCCGCCCTCGACCGCCACCAAGGGGCGCAAGCAGCGGCAGGTCTCGCAAGGGGCGACGGTCTCGCGCTCGGCGCTGACAAGCTGGCGCAACGCCGTGCAGGCGCGGCTCAACCGCTACAAGCGCAGCCCGCGCGGCGGCGGGTCCGGTACCGTGACGGTTTCCTTCCGCATGGATGGCAATGGTCGCGTCACCTCGGTGCGGGTCGCCCGTTCGGCGGGCCGTATCCTCGACGATGCGGCGGTCTCGCTGCTGCGACGGGCCAGCCCGTTCCCCGCGCCGCCCGGCGGCAAGGGGGTTTCGCTGACGGTGCCGATCCGCTTCCGGTAAGCTCGCTTGGCCACGCGGACCGGCGTGCCCGCCCCAATCGAAGAAACGCGCGACCGGACGGGCGCCGCGGCATAAGCCGTGTCGTCCGTCACGGCGCTCCAGAGATGAAGACGAGGCCCCGATGCTTGCGCGGTTCTTTTCCTATTATGCCCCGTGGCGCGGCCTGTTCGTTCTCGATTTCGGCTGCGCGGTGCTGGCCGGCCTCCTGGAACTCGCCTTCCCCATCGCGGTGAAGGTCTTCATCGACACGCTGCTGCCGAGCGGCGAATGGAACCTGATCATCGCCGCGGCGGTCGGGCTCCTGGCGATCTACCTGCTCAATACGGGCCTGATGGCCGTCGTCACCTATTGGGGCCACATGCTCGGCATCAATATCGAGACGGAGATGCGCCGCCGCGCCTTCGACCATCTCCAGAAGCTCTCCTTCGGCTATTTCGACAACCAGAAGACCGGACATCTCGTCGGCCGCCTGACCAAGGATCTGGAGGAGATCGGCGAGATCGCCCATCACGGGCCCGAGGACCTGTTCATCGCGGTGATGACCTTCCTGGGCGCCTTCGTCCTGATGCTGTTCGTCCATGTCGAGCTGGCGCTGATCACCGCCATCGTCGTGCCGGTCGGCACGATCCTGACCGTGCGCTACGGTGCCCGCATGACCGACACCTGGCGCGCGATCTACAGCAGCGTCGGCGCCTTCAACGCCCGCATCGAGGAGAATGTCGGCGGCATCCGCGTCGTGCAGGCCTTCGCCAACGAGGATCACGAGCGCGCGCTCTTTGCCCGCGACAACGCGCAATATCGCGGCCGCAAGCTCGACGCCTATCGCATCATGTCGGTCAGCCAGTCGCTGAACTATCTGTCGATGCGGCTGACCCAGGTGATCGTCATGGTCGCCGGCACCTATTACGTCATCGAGGGCGACCTGACGAATGGCGGCTTCGTCGGCTTCCTCCTCCTGGTCGGCGTGTTCTTCCGCCCGGTCGAGAAGATCGCCGCCGTGCTGGAGAGCTATCCGAAGGGCATCGCCGGATTCCGCCGCTATTGCGACTTTCTCGACACCGAGCCCGACATCGTCGACCGGCCCGGCGCCCGCGCTGTCGACAAGCTCGCCGGCGACATCCGTTTCTCGAACGTCCACTTCACCTATTCGACCGGCCACCCGGTGCTGGACGGCATCGACCTGTCGGTGAAGGCCGGCGAGACGATCGCCTTCGTCGGCCCCTCCGGCGCCGGCAAGACGACGATCTGCGCGCTGGTGCCGCGCTTCTACGATCTGGTCGAGGGCGCCATCACCATCGACGGCATCGACATCCGGGACATGCGGCTTGCGGCGCTGCGCAGCCATATCGGCGTCGTGCAGCAGGACGTCTTCCTGTTCGGCGGCACCATCCGCGACAACGTCGCCTATGGGCGGCTCGATGCCGGCGACGCCCAGATCTGGGAAGCGCTGGAACGCGCCCATCTCGCCGAGACCGTGAAGCGCCTGCCGGACGGCCTCGACACCATCGTCGGCGAGCGCGGCCTGAAGCTGTCGGGTGGCCAGAAGCAGCGGCTGTCGATCGCCCGCATGTTCCTCAAGGATCCGGCGATCCTGATCCTCGACGAGGCGACCTCGGCGCTCGACACCGCGACCGAGCGCGCCATCCAGACCGCGCTCGCCGAGCTCGCCAGGGGCCGCACCACGCTGGTCGTCGCCCACCGCCTGTCGACCATCCGCCACGCCGACCGCATCGTCGTCGTCGAGGCCGGCCGGATCGTCGAGGAGGGGGCGCATGACGCCTTGCTGCAGCAGGACGGGGCCTATCGCCGGCTGGTGCTGGCGCAGGAGCAGGACGTCCTGCGTCCGGCTATCCTCGCGGCGGAATGACCGGGTCCGGGCGGGCTGCGGCCCGCCCCTCTCAGGCCGTTCGGAAGATGCCTTTGCGGCTAGCGATGCACGCCGCCGGTCGCCGGTTCGGCCTCGCCGCGCCAGTAGGCGACGACCAGATGGTCGCGCGCCTTCAGGCCCCAATGGCGGCGGCAATGGTGGCGCAGCCGCTTGAACGCCTTGAACTCGCAGCCGATCCACACCGACGTGCCGGCCTCCGACGGCCAGTCGAGCGCTACGACGGCCTCTTCCAGGAGCGTCGTCGTCCCGGCAGCCCGGCCTTCGCGGTTCAGCCAGACCAGTTCGAAGCCCGCCGGATGGGCAAGCGACTGGATCTCGCCGGCATCCTCGACCTCGATGATCGCTGTGCCGACGGCATCGGCCGGCATTTCTTCCAGCATCCGGGCGATCGCCGGCAGGGCGGTCTCGTCGCCGGCGAGCAGCATGCGCCCGGCCGGGACCGCGCCGCCGCCGCCCGGACCGATCATTCCCACCGGATCGCCCGGCCGGACCGTGCGGGCCCAATCCGAGCCGGGGCTTTCGCCGTCATGCAGCACGATATCGATGTCGACGAAGCCGGCACCGGGGTCGATGTGACGGATCGTGTAGGTCCGCAGCACCAGCTTGTCTTCGCCTTCCGGCCAGGCCGGAATGCCCGACGGCACGGCACTCGGCCACACCGGCTTGCGCCCCTTCGGCGGGATCAGGATCTGGATGTGCAGCCCGCCGCTTTGGAACCGCGCCAGATCATGGCCGGTCAGGCGCACCCGGCGCAGCTTCGGCGTCACCTGCCACGCATCGACGACCCGCATTTCGCGGAACTGCGGCAGCTCGGACGTGCCCTCGCCGTCGCCCGACCAAGCGATCTCGACATCGGGGCCGAAGAATTCCCGCATGTTCCAGGCGATGAGATATTTCATGTTGGCGAGCGCGCCGCGGTCGCTCGCATCGGCGCAGGCGGCCAGCGCCTCGCCCCGGCCCTCGATCCGCGCCCGCGCGCCATAGAGGTCGAGCGCCAGACCGTCGCCGGGCTTGCGGGACGGCGGCATGTGATCGGCGAGGATGCCGGCGAGATGATCGAGGAAGCCGGCGGGAGTCTGGGTGGCGATCTCCACCGCGGCGCAGAACTTCGTTTCCGCGTCGCGTGCGGGGTCGTCGTCACCGTCGGGCGCGCAGGACGTCACCATGGGAGGCCTCGAGACCGGACCGCCGCACAGGACCGGACGCGGATGCTGCAAGGCCGTTTCGGCCAGCCGATGCCGCTCCGATGAATGTCGGTCATGTCCGTTCCCCGTGTTTGCCCCCGTCAGGGCGGGTATAATAACATGACTTTCATAGTCAAGTTCGAGCGGCCGAGGAGGGAACGGACCGCCGGCCTTCTGCGTCTTTCCCCAAAAGCGGACGTCGAACAGAAGGATAGCCAGATGACGAGTTCCATTCCCGCCCAGCACCAGGACGCGACGCCGGGCCGCGAGAGCGAGATGACGCCGGCGCCGGACTACATGCCCCGCTACCCGAGCTCCGGGCGGCTCGACGGCAAGGTGGCCCTGATCACCGGCGGCGACAGCGGCATCGGGCGCGCCTCCGCGGTGCTGTTCGCCCGCGAGAAGGCCAAGGTCGCGATCCTCTATCTCGAGGAGGACAAGGACGCCGAGGAGACGAAGACCGCCATCGAGGCGGAGGGCGCCGAGTGCCTGCTGATCCGCGGCGACGTGCGTGACAAGGCGTTCTGCACCGACGCCGTGAAGCGGACGGTCGAGGCCTTCGGCGGGCTGGACGTGCTGGTCAACAACGCCGCCCACCAGATGGAGGAGAACGACCTGCAAAACCTCTCGCAGGCCGAACTCGCCAAGCATTTCGAGACCAATGTCTACGGCTATGTCTACATGATGCAGGCGGCGCTGGATCACCTGCCGGACGGCGCGGCCATCGTGAACGTGACCTCGGTGAACAGCTACAAGGGCAACGATTCCCTGATCGCCTATTCCTCCACCAAGGGTGCGATCACCGCCCTCACCCGTTCGATGGCCAGCAACCTTCTCGACCGCAAGATCCGCGTGAACGGTGTCGCGCCGGGGCCGGTCTGGACGCCGTTCATTCCCATGTCGATGCCGGCCGAGAAGGTCGAGGGGTTCGGCGAGCAGGCCCCGATGAAGCGGGCCGGACAGCCCAACGAGATCGCCCCGTCGGTGCTGTTCCTCGCCTGCCAGGACTCCTCCTACATGACCGGCCAGGTCCTCCATCCGAATGGCGGCTACATCGTCGGGGCCTGACGGCGTGACGCTCCCAGACGGGAGGGAACGCGGCGCGGCTTTGCCCGCCGCTGCGCCGGAAACCCGGTTGCCGCGTTGCCCCGTCTGCCACGCCCGCAACATGCGGGTGACCGAGCGCGCCGCCCGCCACCAGGCGGCCTGGCGCGAATGCGGCCATTGCGGTCTTCTCGCAGACGCAGCTGCCCTGGCATCGGGTCGGCTGCCGACCCTGATCGATGCCCGCCTGGCGGGGGAGCGCTTCGTTCTGGCGCCGGACGATCCGTTCTTCGTCGAAAGCTACAGCCTGCGGACCCTGGCGCTGTCACGCGGGCTCGTCGCCAGCCCGGTGGGCGACGAACAGCGGGCGGGCCTGCGCAATCCCTATACGGACTGCCCTGCCGTCGCCGACCTCCGTCCGCTCGCCGCCTCTCCCGCGGTCCCGGTGTCGCTCGTGGTCATCTGCCGCCCCGGCGACCTGAGCAATCTTCGCGATCAGCTCGGCCCGGTCGCCAGCATCCTTGACGATCTCTGCCTCGTCGTCGACGAACCGCACACGGCCGACCTCATGCCGCCGACCGACTGGCCCGACACGGTCCGCATCCTGCAACGGCCGCTCGCCGGCGATTTCGCTGCCCAGCGCAATGCCGGACAGGAGATGGCCCGGCACGACTGGGTGCTGCAGCTCGACGCCGATGAAACCGTCGATGGGGACACGCTCGCGGCCCTCGGCCATGTCGCAACCCTTGCAGACGCGGGCGGCTGCCTCTCCGTCGGGCTGGCGCGCCGCAACCGCGTTGACGGGGTCCTCTCCGACCTCTTCCCCGACATCCAGTACCGCCTGAACCGTCGCTCCGTACGCTATGCGGGCCAAGTGCATGAACGGCCGGCCCTCGCCCGCGGCTGGCGCGACAGCTTCATCGCCCCGAACCTCGTCATCGAGCACCATCTGTCCCGGGCCCATGTCGAACGACGCTCCGAGCGCTACGAGGCGTTGCAGCCCGGCAAGGGCCGCCTGTTCGAGCGCGACGCGCTGCTGACGCCCTATGCCGACTGACGCCGGAACGCCCTAGCCGCTTCGTAGAGCGCCAGCGTTTCGCTGCCGAGCGTCTGGCGGGTAAAGCGCCCCGCTGCCGCCACCGCCCGGCGATGGAGTTGCAGGCGCAGATCGGCGTCGCCCAGGGCCGGGCGCAAGACGTCGGCAAGGGCCGCGCCGGAGGCGTCGGCGGCCAGGAGACCGGCCCCGCTGTCGCCGACGACTTGGCGGGCGGACGGGTCCACGGACAGCCCGATCACCGGTCGCCCGAAGGCCAGCGCCTCCTGGTAGACGAGGCCGAAGGATTCGTAGCGCGATGGTGCGACGACCAGATCGGCCTCCCGATAGGCGGCATCGAGCGCCGCGTCGTCGAGCCGGCCGTGCAGCATGAGGCAGGACCGGGCACGATCGTCGAGCGGCGGCAGGTCTTCCGCACCGATCCCGACGAGATCGAGCCGGAAGCGCGGCAACGCTCCCCTGGCCATCTCGTCGGCAAGGATCGACAGCGCCCCCATCAGGCAGTCGAAGCCCTTGCGCGCCTCGGCGCGGCCGACAAAGAGCAGGCGCAGCTCCCCTCCCGCCGGCGGATAGGACGCACCGGCCGCGCGCGCCAGACGCTCCGGCGGCAGCGACAGGCCGATGACCGCCTGCGGAGCCGCCTCGTCGAGCCCGTAGAGGGCCCGCACCTTCTCGCCATGGCTCTGCGTGTTGAAGATATGGCCGTCCGAGCGCCGGGCGGTCCTCGCCTCCAGCCGGCAGGCATAGCGTCCATCCAAGCGGTCGCGCAGGCCGCCGGAGATGGCCCCGGTCGAGATCGCCGGGGTGGAATGGCGGGTGACGAAGGGCAGGTCTGGGATCCGGCTGGCAAACGCCCCCGGCGCGTACCAGTTCGTCGCCTCCAGGCAGTCGAAGGCCCTCTGCCGATGATCCGCCGCGATGCGCGCCGAAAACCAGCGCGGCGCGACCAGATGGCCGATCGCTGCCCGTCGCCGCAACCAGGGGCCGGCCCCGCCTTCGGGCGGCTGGCAACCGATCACCCGCACGCCCCCGATCACTTCGCTCCCCTGCCGGTCCAGCGTGTAGACATGGGCCTCGGCGCCGGCCGCCGCGAGGCTTTCGGCGATCTCGCGGGCCGCGACGGCAAGGCCGCTGGCGCTCGGCGGATAGTCCCAGGCGATCAGCGCGGTGCGAAGCCGGCTCATCGGGCCAGAAGCTCGCGATAGAGCCGCAGGTAATCCTCGGCCATCCGCCTGGCGGTGAACCGCGCCTCGAAACGCGCGCGGATCGCATCGCGGTCGAGAGTGCCGATTTTCCGCAGCGCCGCCGCCGCCTCGGCCTCGTCGCGCACCACGAAACCGGTGACGCCGTCCTCGACGATCTCGGGCACCGAGCCCCGGTCGAAAGCGATCACCGGCGTGCCGCAGGCCATTGCCTCGATCATCACGAGGCCGAAGGGTTCGGGCCAGTCGATGGGAAACAGCAGCGCCGTCGCCGCGCCGAGCAATGCCTGCTTGCCCGCATCGTCCACCGGACCGACGAACCGGGCGTCCCCGCCGAGCAGCGGCGCGACCCTCTCGTCGAAATAGGTGGGATTGCCGACATCGACGGCCCCGGCCAGCCGGATCGGCATGCCCGCAGCCTTTGCGATGCGGATGGCGGCATCCGGCTGCTTCTGGTCGGTCATTCGGCCGACGAAGGCGGCATAGCCCCCGTCGCCCGGCCCTGCGCGGTAGCGGCTTTCGTCCAGCCCGTGATGCACCACGCCGGCGCGGTTGGCGGCCGGAATCCGGTCGAGCTGGCTCTGCGAGATGCCCGCCACAGGCAGGTCGGGGAAGGCCGCGAAGAACAACTCCCGGTCGAGTTCGTCGACGCGCCAGTGGATGGTGGTCAGCGAATGCCGCCGCCGCTCGCCCAGCAGCGCCGCATGGAAGAACTCGCCATGGCAGTGGACGATGTCGAAATCGCTTAGCCGTCTGCGCAATTCCTCCATCTGGACCGCCTCCAGAACCTGCGGGATCGAGGGCGGCACCGCCCCATGACGCTCTTCCAGCCCTTTCAGGCTCGGCAACGTGCCGATGCGCGGAATGTCGCACCTGCTGTCGGAGGGGGCGAAGAGGGTGACGGAGACCCCCAGTGAATCCAACGCCTTGGACAGATCGTGAACGATCCGTTCCGTCCCGCCGGACAGATCCGGGGGCGTCGGAAAAATGTTAGGGGCGACCTGAGCGACTCGAAGCGGTTTCATCGCCGGCCATATGGGCGGTCAGACCAATTCGTCAGTATCCAAACGGAAGAGGTAGGCGCCTTGTTCGTCGTACACGTCGCTCTTCAGGGCTGCCTCCGGGCAACCGATGTCAGCTATGGCCTGACCCCGGACACGGGCGGCCACATCAAATATCTGCTCGAGCTGGTGGCGGCCCAGGCCAGGACGCCCGGCATCGACCGTATCGTCATCGCCACGCGCGGCTTCGACAGCGAGTATGGCGACGAGTACCGGCCGGGCTGGGAGCGGATCGACGACAAGGTCGAGATCCTCCGGCTGCCGACCGACCGTCCCGAATATCTGGCGAAGGAGGAACTCTTCACCGAGACCGCCAGCTTCGCCGGGCATTTGCTGGAATGGCTCGGCGATCAGCCCGAGGCGCCAACCTGCCTGCACGCCCATTACGCCGATGCCGGGACCGTCGCCGAACTGGTGCGCGCGAAGACCGGCATTCCGTTCCTGTTCACCGGCCATTCGCTCGGCCGCGTCAAGCGCGCGGCCATGAGCACCGGCGAGATCCCGGCGGAGACCGCCGCCGTCCTCGACCGGCGCATTGCCATCGAGGAACGGACCTTCGCGGCCGCCGACCTCGTCATCGCCTCGTCGCGGGACGAGGCCGAGGTCCAGTACGCCGCCTATGACAGCTACGAGCCGGGCAAGATCCGGATCATCGAGCCCGGCAGCGATCTCGACGCCTATCGCAGCGCGACCACCACCGATGCGGTCGATGCGATGATCGCGCCCTTCCTGCGCGAACCGGACAAGCCGGTCGTCCTGGCGATCGCCCGCCCGGTCGCCAAGAAGAACCTGCCGATGCTCGTCGAAGCCTTCGGCCGCGATTCCTGGCTGCGCGAGAACGCCAATCTGGTGATCGTCGCCGGCACCCGCGGCGATCTCTGCGAGCTTGGCGAGGAAGCCGCCGGCCAGATGCGGGCGATCCTGGAGGCCATCGATCGCCACGACCTCTATGGCCGCGTCGCGGTGCCCAAGACCCATCGGCCGGCGGACATCCCGGCCCTCTACGCCCATGCCCGCGCCCGCGGCGGCATCTTCGTCAATCCGGCGCTGAACGAGCCCTTCGGCCTGACGCTGCTGGAAGCGGCGGCGAGCGGGCTGCCGCTCGTGGCGACCGACAGCGGCGGTCCGAACGACATCATCGAGCGTTGCAACAACGGCCGCCTCGTCAACCCGCACGAGCCCGACGCCATCGCCGGCGCCTGCCGCGCCATTCTCGAGGATCCGGCGCTTCACGCGACCTACGCCGCCAATGGCGCCAAAGCCGTGGACGCCTATGACTGGACGCGGCATGCCGAGCGCTGCCGGCAACTGGTCGAACGGCTGGTCGCCGGTGCGAAGCCGGCGCAGATCATCCACCAGCCGCAGCTGCTCGTCTGCGACATCGACAACACGCTGACCGGCTCGGACGCCTGCATCCAGGCCTTCACCCGCTGGCATGCCCGCGAGACCGCGCTCGACTTCGCGGTCGCGACCGGCCGCTCGCTGCACAGCGCGCTCTCGATCCTCGAACAGCAGGCCGCGCCGAACCCCAAGATCATCATCTCCTCGGTCGGCACCGAGATCTATTTCCTCGAGCCGAACGGCGTCACCTACCGCCGCGACCGCGACTGGAGCCGGCGCATCGCCACCGGCTGGCAGCGCCGGCGGATCGCTGCCGCTCTGGCGGACTATCCGGGCATCGCCCCGCAGGCGCCGCTGGAACAGCGCGCCTTCAAGCTGAGCTATCTGGCCGAGGGCGACCGCAGCATCGTCGCCAGCATCCGCGCGCATCTCCAGCGCCGCGGACTGGCCGCCGCCGTCATCCACAGTCACGGCCGCTATCTCGACATCCTGCCGGTCACCGCGTCGAAGGGCGCCGCGATCACCTATCTGCGCCAACGCCTGTCCCTGCCCGACGAGGCGGTGTTTGCGGCCGGCGACAGCGGCAACGATATCGAGATGCTGCGCTCGGTGCCGCAGTCGATCATCGTGGCGAACTATTCCGACAGTCTCGCCAGCCGATCCGACCTCTCCCATTCCTATGTCGCGCGGCAGAGTCACGCCCGCGGCATCATCGAGGGCGTGACCCATTTCCGGACCCGCGCCGGACGGGCGCCGATCCAGTGACGGTCAGCCTTCTCACCCTGACGCGCAACCGGCGGCCGCATCTTCTGAACCTGATGGAGAGCCTGCGCCGGCAGAGCCGCAAGCCGGATGAACTCGTCATCGCCTGCATGCAACCGGCGATCGAGCCGGACCTGCCGGAGATCGGCATCCCGGTGCGCCAGTTCACGGTGCCGGGCGACGACCTGCCTTTGGCCGCCGCGCGCAATCGCGCCGCCGAGGCGGCGACGGGCGAGACGCTGATCTTTCTCGATGTGGACTGCGTCGCCGCACCCGACCTCGTCGCACGCTTCACCGAGGCCTGTGCAGAGACCGACGGCTTCTTCCTCGGCGAGGTCCTGTATCTGCCGGGCGGCGCCATCGACGGCGCGCTGGATTTCGACGCGCTCGACGCCGTCGGCATCGTACACCCGTCCAAGCCCCACATGCCTCGCACCGGCCTGCGGCGCGAGGCGAATACGGGCGAGTTCTGGGGCCTGTCCTTTGCGGTGCGCAAGGCCACCTGGGAGCGGCTCGGCGGCATGGACGAACGCTTCGTCGGCTATGGCGGCGAGGAGACCGATCTTGCCGCCCGTCTCGATCCCGCCGGCGTGCCGCTCTACTGGACAGCCGGGGCCCGCGCCTATCATCAGCACCACACCGTCCACGTGCCGCCGCTGCCGCATTTTGACGCCATTCTGGCCAATGCCCGCCGCTTCCACGCCAAGCATCGGCGCTGGTGCATGGATTATACCGGCCCGCTCATGAACTGACCGCTTTAATGTACGGGTAGTTGCAAAGGGACCGGATGCGGCTTGGATCTCTGGTGGCGCGGTTCCAGGCATCGCAGCAAGCGTCGATGATGGCTTGCCT
>NZ_JACSGS010000030.1:0-19101 GCF_014334315.1 Aurantimonas sp. DM33-3
TCGCCAAACGCTCGCCTTCACCGAGGCCGGTATCGACGCGCTTCGTGACATCATCGCCGATCAGATCAAAGGCGCACTAAAGACTACGTGAAATCGAGCCTGCGGCCTACAGCGTATGCGTACTTCACCTCAGCGGCCTGGCCGACCAAGACAATATGGTCGTTGCCCTGAGCGGTATAGATGACGTCTGCTCCCCCCGCGCTGTAGACCACATCTGATGCGCCGGTACCACGCAGGAGATCCACACCTGCCGTCCCCACTTGGGTCAGTCGCTCAGCGACGGGGTCCCAATGAAAAGAGGCGAGATGACTGCCGTCCGAATTTGGTCCGCCGTAAAGATGCTGGGCGGCAGCGATGTCCAACGGACCAAGTTGGTCAAGCCACGGAGCCGTATAACTCATCACTGTGTTGTGGCCGTTATCGGCCGAACCTGTCAGCGTTTCTTGATGGCCGACTGTCACATCAAAAGGATGCTTGAGCCCTAGAGCATGACCTATCTCATGCAGGGCAAGATTTTCGAGATCTTCCATGAAGAATGGACTCTGCCGATAGCTGGCCGAAAACAGGATATCGCCGCCGATGAGCGCCTCACCTGAGTAAGCATGATCAATGCCATTCTGGGCATAGACAAAGGATGACGGATAATAGCCCAGGCCACCCGCATCACTCGGCGTTGCCAGCTGCGCGAAGTCGTAAAAAGCGAACGTCAGGTCGCCCTGATGCCGCGCTGTTTCCAAAAAGGTAACGCCGCTTACGCTCGCCCATTGCGCGAGCGCCTCGCGAACCACCGCCTTCTCGCTTTCGCTGAGAGACTGGATCGTCGCCGCCCCTTGCGGATCTCTAGAACTGAAATAAGCCGGTGCTACCGTTTCGAACGAATAGGTCAGTATGACGGGTCTGCCGACGAGGTCGGCCCGATACCAGGAGGAGCCAGACAAAAGCGCCTGGTAGTTCGAGACTTGGACCATCACACTTCTCCGTAAGGCGCCAGCTTCAGCCCCTCATCTTCACCTAAGAACGACCTCATACAACAGCCATGAGGCTATGATGCTAACGCGTCTTTTCCAACGAATTCAAAGCGCGCCGTACGGCCGTGCGGCCGGTTTGCCACAGTGGCTTGGGAAGGGTGTGTTTGAGAAAATGAGCAACAATCATCACGCTTTCATAGCGCTGGGCCACTTTGGGAAGTGGTCTAATAAAGGCATTATATTTGAACATTTCGCTATGCCGGACGCACTCTACAAATTCGGAGTAGGCAATATTTTTTCCGACCAATCCGCCAACTGAATGGACCGACTCCATTGGAAGAGTGAAGAAGCCCTGGTGTTCGGCTGCTAGAGCAAAAAGGCGCTCTGCGGCATGCGCCATGGTCCCGTCCAGCTTTCCGGTCTCTGGTTCGAAAAGATCGGCGTACTTCGCGTGAGCGAAATCACTCAGCGCCGCGCGCCGGAACCAGAACATGGAACCGGCCGGAAAGCGGGCATGGTCGGTTAAAATTTGATCGAGGGCTATTCCCATCCGATCCGCCATACGTCGCATGCCTGAGCGGTTGCTTCCGATGCGGCCCCTGACTGGCAGAAAACTATGGCGCGGCGCTATGAGGCCGATCCTGGATTGCGCTTCCATCAAATCGAGTGCCGCTAACCGAGACATTCCCTGTCCCCCCGTTTCCAGAAGCGAGAGGATCAAGGCGTTGCGCCAATCCAATCCATCGTCACGGTGTGGGGACTTTTTTGTGTGGAGCTTGAGGCCAATATCAGGAAGAGGCGCATCCTTCAGGCGGCGCAAGCACTCCAGGAATGGCAGAACGTCGCGGCCACGGTTTTCAACACAAACCCGTTCTACGAAATGAAGATGCGAGGTTTGGGGAAGCGAAAGAACGGTTTCCGCGTCACGGAACGACATCACCAACGCGAAGGGAACATCCACAGCCTCGTCGATCTGGCGGACCATCTCATCCCATATCTCCGGATAATGGATCTGAGCAAAGATAGTGAACCGGGGCGTAGCAAGCGTCATGAAAGTGTCCCGTTAACGCCCCATATTCACGGGCGTAAGGCGCCCCTTCCAGCCATCGGCAGCCGCTCGTACGAGACGCCAAAGGAACGACCATCCGCCCCGATTGCAGGCATAGGCAATGGATTGGAGCGGCACGTATATGAGGCTTTGCAGTTTCCAGCGTAAAGGCATGTGCGAAAGGCGCAACATCGCGGCCCGGTTTCGCACATAGGTGATCATGCGTGTCTGGCTTTGATCAGGAAAGCGCAGGAAGCCAAACTTGATCACGCCATAGCCAATGCGATGCGGCAATTCCGCATTTTTTGTGATCCAGACGGAGAAGCCGTGATCCCAAGCACGCAGGCTCCATTCCACGTCGATACCATCGATGAAGTAATCCGCTCGGAAAGGCCCGATCACCGAAAACGCCGACAGGTCCACCAGCGATCCAGAGGTGATGACGTAATCCACGGCCTCACAATGGGCCATTGATTGTCCGCGAAAGACGTAACGGGGAGGCTGCCCAATTTCCCCAGCGGGTACGACAGGGCGTGGCCCAACGACAGCCGGGAGTTCGCCCGCTTTTTGAAGAGCAGTGAATGCCGAAACCAGCAGTGCCGGCAACTGGGGGTTAGGTGACGAATCCTGATCAAAAACAAGAAGGTGGCTCGCTCCGGCGCCCCCTGCGGCTTCAGCCAGCTTATTCAGTGCAAAGCCGATTCCCTGGTTCTCCGGCGTCCGGAGGAGGCGGACCCAGGGGCGCGCTTCTAGGGCCTCGAGCGTTTCAGGTTCGATGGCCATCCCTATCGGTCCATCAATATGGGCAAAGACTTCCAGCCCCATCGGCTGGAAAAGATCGACCAAGGGCTGGAGCAAGCTCCAATCCGGCCGGAAGATTGTCACCCCGACGGCAACGCGGATCGTTGGTGTAATAGGACGAGTTGTCTGCGTCATTTCAGATATGATCGCCGGCGATTTTCTGCAGATAACGGCCATACGGACTGCTGCCGAGATCTCGACCAAGCTCGGCCAGTGCGGCCTTATCGATGAAGCCTTGGCGGTAGGCGATCTCTTCCGGACAGGCGATCTTGACCCCTTGGCGGCGATCAAGGGTCATAACGAACTGCGCCGCCTCGACAAGGGACTCGGGGGTCCCGGTATCGAGCCACGCATAGCCCCGGCCCATGCTACACACGTCGAGTGTGCCTTCCGTTAGATATAACCGATTAAGATCGGTAATTTCTAACTCGCCACGACGCGATGGTTTCAGTGTTGCCGCCAGCTCGCTGGCACGGCCATCGTAGAAGTAGAGGCCGGATACTGCCCAGTTCGACTTCGGCTCGCTTGGCTTTTCTTCGATGGAGACAGCCTTCCCACCGGCGTCGAAATCAACGACGCCGTACCGCTCCGGATCGTTTACGTGATAGGCGAAGATGCTGGCGCCGAGTTTGCCCTGTACCCGGTTGCGAGCCTCTTCCATCAGCGTTGGCAGGCCGTGGCCGTAGAAGAGATTGTCTCCGAGGATCAAGGCTGAAGCCTCACCGGACACAAAATCGGCGCCGATGAGATAAGCTTGAGCGAGGCCATCCGGGGATGGTTGCTCGGCGTAAGCCAGATCGATTCCCCAGGGCTTGCCGTCTCCCAACAGCTTCTGGAAATGCGGCAGATCGCGAGGCGTCGAAATAATCAGGATGTCCCGGATTCCTGCCAGCATCAGGGTCGTCAATGGATAGTAGATCATTGGCTTGTCGTAGATAGGCAGCAGCTGCTTCGACATCGTTTGCGTCATCGGATAAAGCCGCGTGCCGCTGCCACCCGCCAGGATAATGCCCTTCATCGCCAATTCCCCCGTTGCGTGACAGCGTCTGCATAGCGATCCGCTTGCCAGGATGCTGGCAGCATCGAACCTTTTCGATTGCCCTTTGTTGCGTCCGTTGAGGGCCATGCGGGAGCATCTGACTCGGCACGGTCGATATCATCGCCGGGGAAAGTTTGGGCTGGAGCGAGTGCAAGCCACAAGACAGAAAGCGGCCCTGTGGCTTTGCTACTGGTATCCTGCATCAAAACACGTCCGGCAGTTCAGAAAGGCTTGGCTGTATCTTGTCCTTGTCGGACAGGACTGCCGTCTCGCGCGTGACCCCCCAGTCGATCGCCAATGAGGGGTCGTCGAACGCCAGCCCCTTGTCGAGGTCTGGCGCGTATGGGGCGGTTACCTTGTAAAAGACCGACGTGTTCGCCGCACGGGTTACGAAGCCATGGGCGAAGCCCTTTGGCACCAGCAGCTGAAGGCCGTTCTCTGCCGTGAGCTCGACGCTCAGATGCTGCCCAAACGTCGGCGAAGCCTTCCGAAGGTCGACGGCCACGTCGAGGATGGTGCCGGAGAGCACACGCACGAGCTTGTCCTGTGCCAATGGCGGGCCCTGAAAATGCAATCCGCGGAGTGTGTTGATTTCTGCTGAAAACGACTGGTTATCTTGCACGAAGACAAGATCGATACCGGCTTCCTTCAGCCGTTCCTGGCTGTAGGTCTCACAAAACCAGCCGCGCTGATCGCCGAACCGCCGTGGCTTTAAGATCAGAACGCCATCCAGTTCGGTCCTTGTAACTTCGAGGAAGGGGGAGCTCACAGCAGGCCTTTCATGGAGTTGATTGTTCGCAGTGATGGTTCCCGCTTGCCGCGGACAGGGTTGGCCGTCATTGACCAATGCCGAGCCGCTCGCCCTGGTAGTTCTTTGACCGGATTGCCGTCCACCACTGGCGGTGTTCGAGGTACCAGGCAACGGTCTTTTCCAGACCGGTCTCGAACGTCTCCTCAGGCTTCCAGCCGAGGTCGCGTTCGATCTTGGTCGTGTCGATGGCGTAACGCGCGTCGTGCCCCGGACGATCAGGAACATACGTTATGAGACGCTCATAGGGCCCGTTCTGATCGGGCTGCAGGCGATCGAGTATCCGGCAAACTGTGCGCACGACGTCGACGTTTTGGCGCTCGGCCTTGCCCCCAATGGCGTATGTCTCGCCGGCGTGGCCTTTTTCAGCTGCGAGGATCAGGGCTTTGGCGTGATCTTCGACATACAGCCAGTCACGAATGTTCTCGCCTCGCCCGTAGATCGGTAATGCCCTGCTCTCCAGAGCATTGAGAATGATGAGCGGGATCAGCTTCTCGGGGAAATGGTACGGCCCGTAATTATTGGAGCAGTTTGTGACCACCACCGGCAGGTCGAAGGTGTGGTGCCACGCGCGTACCAGGTGGTCGGACGAAGCCTTTGATGCCGAGTAGGGTGAACGCGGATCGTAGGCCGTCTTCTCGGTGAAGAGACCTTCTTTGCCGAGCGAGCCGAACACCTCGTCGGTCGATATGTGGTGAAACCGGAAAATGCGTCTCCGTGCTTCGTCAAGACTGCGGTAATGGCCGAGGGCCGCGTTCAGAAGAACCGCAGTGCCCACGATGTTGGTGTTGATAAATGCCATCGGTGCGTCGATGGACCGATCGACGTGGCTCTCTGCCGCCAAATGCATGACAATGTCAGGCGAGAAACTAGAGAACGCCTCTCGTACAGCACTGGCATCGTTGATGTCAGCATGCAGGAAGCTGTAGCGGTCGCTAGCCGCGACCGAAGCCAGATTGTCCAGGTTTCCGGCATAGGTGAGAGCATCGAAAACCAGGACTTCATGATTGGTCGCTTCGATCAAGCGCCGCACGACGGCAGAACCGATGAAGCCAGCTCCACCCGTCACTAGAAACCGCTTGGCCATTTTCTCCCTCAGCCTTTCCGGCCTGCCGCAATCGGTCCGGGTCGACCGATCGTTCTTGATCGTGCGCAGTACCAATGTGGATAGAGGCCTACTCGCCCGAGGGATCCTTGCCTTCGTAACGCTCCAAGACTTCCTCCAGCGGGCCATCGTCGATGATACGGCCGTGTTCCAGCCTCACGCCTCGAGTGCACAACTGCGACAGGAGCCCACGGCTGTGTGAGGCGAGAACGAGGATCGCCGCCTGCGATATGAACGACTGGATACGCGCTCGCGCCTTATCGATAAATGCCGAGTCCCCTGCGCCGATGCCTTCGTCCAGGAGAAGGATTTCAGGTTTGATACTGGTTGAAATGGCGAAGGACAGGCGCGCCTGCATGCCCGCTGAATAGGTGCGGATCGGCATGTCGAGGAAGGAGCCGAGTTCGGTAAAATCAGCAATATCGCCAATCCGTTCTTCCACCTGCCGGCGTGTCAGGCCAAGGAAAAGGCCACGTAGGCGAATATTGTCATAGCCTGTAGCGTCGGGATCCATGCCAAAGCCGATGTCGAACAAGGGTGCAATATGTCCCTCGACGCGAAGGCGGCCGCTTTGCGGTGGGTAGATACCTGCCAGAACGCGCAGGAGCGTTGTCTTGCCGGCCCCATTGTGGCCGATCAAAGCCACCCGTTCGCCATCGGCAATGGACAGATTGACGTCTGCGAGAGCTTCCACGCAGGTCCGCGCACGCTGGTCAGACCCAATGCTGCCCCCGGTCGCTCCGCTGACAATCCGGTTGCGCAAAGATCGCGCGGACCCGCCATAGATCGGAAAGCTGACGCCGACGTTCTGAAGTTCGATGGAATTCACGA
The DNA here is from genome assembly GCF_014334315.1 of Aurantimonas sp. DM33-3. NCBI lineage: Bacteria > Pseudomonadati > Pseudomonadota > Alphaproteobacteria > Hyphomicrobiales > Aurantimonadaceae > Aurantimonas > Aurantimonas sp. DM33-3. The sequence continues at coordinate 6,601 of NZ_JACSGS010000030.1, forward strand.
TAGGGGCCTAGAGCCAGTAGGGGATGCGCCAGCGAAACCGGGCGTAAAACCCGAAGGCGAGAACGCAGCTGGCAGCAGTGAACAGGAGGGCAATGATCCAGTTGGTTGCAGACGCCGGACCGTGCAGAAGCGGCGCCCTGACCAACTCGATCATATGATAGAGCGGATTCCACTCCGCGATGATCCGGCGATCGCCAAGAGCCTCCGCCTGCCAGATGACTGGCGTGACGAAAAACAGCATTTGCACCATGTTGGCAACGAGCGGAGGAATATCCCGAAAACGAGCGCTGAGTGTACCCAGCAGAAGCCCCAAAGCGCCGCCATTGAGCAGTACCACCAGCAAACCAGGAATGGCCAGGAGACCCGTCCAGCCTGGATTGACGCCGAAGATCAGCAGAACGGCGACGATGATGATCATATTGTGGAAGAAAATGATCAGTGACCGCCATAGCAGGCGATAGAGGTGAATACACAAGGGTGCCGGCATCTGCTTGATAGCCGCTTCCGAGCCCGTGAACGTCTGGCATCCTTCGAGCAGAAACCCGGACAGGAGAGTCCAGATGACGATGCCTACGCTCAGATATGGCAGATAGTCGGCCAGAGGCATGCCGAAGATGGCACCGTAGGTAATGCCCAAACCAAGGACGAAGGCGGCAAGGCTCAACGTCACCCAAAATGGGCCCATCACGGATCGACGGTAGCGCTGGCGCATATCAAGCCAACCCATCGTGCCCCAAAGCTCGACGAGTTTCGCCCCCGCTATGAGGTCACGGGCGGTGCTTGCAATAGGAGTCCGCCTGTAGGTGTCGGCGTCGTAGGTAACAATCGGTGTGGGCAGAGCCTTGAGCTCCCAAGCTGACAAACTGCCGGGCTCTTAGCAGAATTGGTTTTGGACATGAAGCAGGAGCAGTGGCCGCCCTTGTTGGCGCCCTCCATCTGGCGAAACGCCGGCAAAAACTCATTGGAATGGGCTTCGGTGGACCCTCAGTTTAGCTTTCCCTGATGGTCATCGTCGCCTTCCGTGGCGACCAGCCCTCGTCGAGCCATTGCCTGATCCGTTCCAAACGCTCGTTGGTGCTCAACTCATATGCATGAGGGCCGAGATGGCGGGACCAGGCTTCGGCGAGTGTAAGGCTGAACGTATGATAACAGGCGGCGTGCTCATGGTACGGGCTCATGATCACAAACCCTGCCACAGTCCCCGAATATTCGCTATGGCGGGTGAGAGCGCTCCGAGCTCCAATGACGGCCTCAACGATCTTGGGTGTATGCGGATTGGGGGCCGGAATATCAAAAGCCAATTTCTCAATATGATCGAGGTGGGGTTCAACCTCATAGGACTCGGCCAATATGTCGTACATTGCTTCGCGAGCTTCTTGGAGGAAGTCGTCAGTGGGATTCTCGTCCATTTTGCACTCCCCGTCCGGCTCGATCGTTTGCCTCGTATTCCCTCATCCCTGGTAGGCAGGGCAGCAGCGACTTGCCTGTTGGGACAGTGAATCTCGCATTGGCATCCCAGACAAGCGCGGATGCATGTTCGATGATGTGTATGATCCAAGCATAACACAGTAGGAAGGACGTCTATCGATGGACTGGACGGATTTCCTATTGCGGGGACGTTGCGTCATTCACCGCTGGCGGCATGCCGAGTTTTCAGCATTATCCGAACTTTCCGGCAGCAAGGCTGCGGGCTACGCCGTCCTGCCATGTAGGAAGCGCCTCTCCAAAAATATGAGAGAATTTTGTTGTATCTAGGCGCGAATTCATGGGCCGCCTTGCGACAGTGGGATAGTCCGCGCTTGCGATCGGCTCCACCTGGGCCGTTGGGCCACCAAACTTACCTGATACCCGGAAAATCTCTTCCGCAAAGCCTGCCCAGGTGGTTTCCCCCGAGGCGACCAGGTGGAAAATGCCACGCCAGTCATCAGCTTCACGATTGGCAACCACGCGCCGCGCAACCGCCACGATGCCGGAGGCAATATCTAAGGCGTAAGTCGGCGTGCCATATTGATCAGAAACGACACGAATGGTCTCCTTGTCACGAGCAAGGCGCAGCATCGTTTTCAGGAAATTCATTCCGTACGGGCTATGAACCCAAGCCGTGCGCAATATGACTGACCGCTCGTTCGCACGCAGGACCGCCTGTTCTCCGGCAAGCTTGGACCGGCCGTAGACCGTGCAAGGCTCCGCATGATCGGTTTCGGTGTAGGCTGCGGGCTTCTCACCAGAAAACACATAATCCGTCGAAATATGGATAACCGGAAGATTTGCTGCTTCTGCGGCCGCCGCGACATTATAAGCGCCATTGCAATTGGCACTGAAAGCCGCGGCTTCATCGTCTTCTGCTCGGTCGACTGCGGTGTAGGCAGCGGCGGAGACCAATACATCAGGCGCATATTCAGCGATGATGCGGTCGATGGCCGTACGGTCGGTGATATCGAGACGATCGCGTCCCAGCGCAATCACTGCCAGACCCGGTCCGGCCAGATCTGCCAGAGACCGTGCCAGCTGGCCATATCGTCCTGTCACCAGAAGGCGCACTTCTGTTGCCTCCACTTTGCGTCAGTCATCCAAGGCTGATGACAACCTCGAGGTCCCACGCCAATTCCGAAGAACGCCGTCACCGTCCTCGGTCATGATCGTATCCTGCGTCGATGGGTCAGATCAGACCTGCCTCTCGGCAACGCGAATATATCTGCAATTGCTCAGTACCGCTTTCGGAGATCGACACAAGACGGAACGGACCCAATTCGCCGTTCCGTAACAACGCAGCCTCTACAATGAAAAGGTAAGGACGCGCACTGGCATTCGCGTGCCCAGTTGCCGTAACCATGCCGCAAATTGCCAAATCACCCTTTGGGTCCCGGCCCGCCTTGGTCGGCAGAAATCGAATGGTCCAGTTGTCGGGAAACGCTCGAACAACGACCGTGCCAAGGCGACCTTTCTGCTCCGGAGAAAGCGTTACGATATCGATACCTTTGTTATGGACGAGAGTACGGGGCGTATTCCTTTTGGTTTGGAATACATCAAGGTAATCGATCGTTTGTTCGGCGAATGCGGAAACGGAGGTGGGCCTCGCACACGCCGTGAGTGCCTGAACGCAACCCAGCAAAACGGCACCCGCAATCAAGCGGCGCGATTTCTGGCTCAAATGCTTCCTCCTTGGTGCGAAACCATAGCTTCCTGATTGCACACGCGATTTTCTCTCTACCAACTGTGTGAAACTTATAACCTCAGAGCCGGGCAAAACCTATTCTCAGACTGGCTCTTGTCGTCAGCTGCACGTGGGTGATGCGTGCGCTTTGAAACGGAAACAATGTGCGCTTCGGTGCGACTTCACTATTGCGAAGCTGCGGACCGAATGACAATTTCGCATTTAACGTCGGTGCCTTTTAACGTTTTAACCGAATATGCAGGTGTAATAGGCTGCATGTGGCGTCCGAGGATCACCGTTAATCGCGCGTTAACCATAAAGCCAGAGAAAGGAATGGCTTCAACCGCGGTTGGTTATAGCGTACTGACTTCGGTTAATCGGTTGAATTGTCAAAAGGTGTATTTTGAAAGTTTTAGCAATGGCGAGCCGGAAAGGGGGGTCTAGCAAAACGACGATCTGCGTTCACCTCGCCGGCTTGGCTGATGCAGACGGTGGCTGTGTCCTTTTGGATGCGGATCCACAAGCATCTGCATCTGTCTGGTACGAACTGCGGCAGGCCGAACGGCCCCTTGTCGTGCCGACGGATGCCACCAATCTTCACTCAATCCTTGCCGCGGTCGAAGCCGAGGGCTTTCAATACGCCATGATCGACTGCCCGCCTCACAATGAAGCCTCGATCTCAGAAGCCATGCGTTCGGCACACCTCGTCGCGGTGCCAATCCGGCCTTCACTGTTTGACCTGCGGGCTGCAGAGGCCACGTTCAGCATGGCCCGCGCGTTGAAGCGGCCCGCAATCGGTATTCTGACAGGGACGCCACCCCCGATGACCGGAGGCGAGGCTAGTATTGTCAGGGAAGCCCGCAGCTACCTGGATGCCATTGGCGCTGATGTCTGCACCGCAACTATCGGTCAAAGAGCTGCCTTTTCGCATGCACTGCTTAGCGGCTCGAATGCTGCTGAATACGAGCCAGGCGGCAAGGCTGCGCGGGAGGCGGCCGCCCTTTGGCGGGAACTGAAAGACCTCATGCAATGACGAAACGTCCATCGATTGCTAGTTTGGCGCCCCGTAAAGTCGGTGCATCGCAGTCTCATGGCGACCGCAATGACAATGGCTCGGCAGGCAATCCGGCTGCGGCTACGCCAGTCGAGCCAAGCGCTACAAAACAACGGCCTCCGTACAAGGCGGTCTTGTCCAAGGTCGACGAAGCGACACACCGTCAGCTCAAGATTCTTGCCATCGAAGAAGGTACGCCCGTCGGCGAATTGCAGATCGAAGCCCTCAACCTGTTATTTCGCTCAAGGGGACTGCCTGAGATTGCCATTCGGGTTACCCCAGACGAAAAGAAGCGGCAAACCGTTTGATAGATCGCACGTCGCTCAACAATCGCCGCTGTGGCACATACTCCCTACACTCGCCTACAGTCCTTCGTTGGGCCGATATGCAGGATTTATGATGATAAGCGCCGTCGGCGTATACCTGCTCAGCTGCCGTGCCTGCCGTAGGAGAACGAGGGCGGTTCGACAAACAAACGCGCCCTCGATCATAACTCAACTCCCCGCAGCTTCGCTCGGTCGTGCTTATAATCCCATAATCAGAACAATTTCGTTCTCGATGATTACGGTCTCTGTACCCTTCTCAAATGCTTGTAGCTTGATTGTATATTCATCGCCATAGTTCAAATCATCACCGTCCGCAAGAAACCACGCGACTGACTCAATATTCTGCGTCACCCACGTATTGCCGCCATCATCGACAATATGTCCGCCATCCTCATTGGTGATCCAATCGTAGGGGGAATTTCCACCAGCGTTCGTTCTAGTGCCCACTGATTCAAGGGTCGTGCCGTCTCTGAATAGATTGAACTCAACGAAATCCACGTCTTCCGATCCATCTCTGTCGATCAACAATCTAAATTCGTAGTCGTCGAGACTGGATGCTTCGTTGGTTGATACCGAATACGCAAACCGTCCGGAATTTGGATCTATTCGGAAGGTGTTCGTGCCTGGTATCGGATCATAACTCCCTCCTTGCGTTATCCTTGCATCGAGACCCAATACAATCTCATCATTGTTGTATGTAGCAAGCACAAACCCGTCTGAGGGATTTCCTGAGCCGACGTACAGATTATCTACGTACCTAGCTTGGGACGGAAGATCCCCGTAGCGGGTGATCAAATTATCCGTAACGATAGAATTATCTGGCCCTGAGGTGCTTATCCCTCCAAATTTAACTTCTGCAGATATCGCGCCATCTATATTGTTATTCGATATTTTGATATTCGTATTATTGATATCGATTATGCCGGTTGACTGTACATTCTGAGTTCCCGCATATCCAAGCCCGGATATCTTGTTTCCGATTATGTCGCCTGTCGACCCCAGCGCTACAATGCCGTTCTGCGCCATGATCTTCTCAGCGCCTGGGCCGATGATGACATTATCGGTGATATCGACATCTGCATTCCATAGATAGACGCCGCCTTTTTGGAAGCCGGTGATCGTCGAATTCGTCAACGTAAACTCTGGCAATGCTCCCAACGGTAATGTGTTCTCGACAAACACTCCGTAGCCCCGTTGGGCCCCGTTAACATCATCTTGGTCGGTCAACGGATCCCGGATATTGGCGACCGTAACTCCTGTTACCGACCCCGATGAGTCAAGATAGCTGATCCCAACATATGTAGGGTTGTCACCTCCGACTGAGGAAACGTCGCGGCCGTCCTCCCCTCCATTGATATTGATCCCAGAAATGCTGACATTCTGCGAGTTCTTGACCTGAATGAGCGCGACGTGGTCGCGGGCATCTGCCGCGCCGGTCACTACCAAATCCTGAGGGGCGCTGATTGTGACGATCCCTTGCCCAAGGAGGCTTAGGTTGTCGGCATGGTCAACAACGACCTGTTCCTGATAAATTCCGTCACGAATAACGATATGCTCGCCGTCCGCGCGCTTATCCGTTCGGTTTGTATCCGTGGCGGCGGTGACGGCGGCTCCGATCGTTCCGTATTCGCTACCTGCACCACCGACGAGAAATTCGTTTAGAACGAGGATTTCGGGCGAGGTTACATGAGAAACGTTGCCTGCGGCATCGACCGCTGTGACAGAGAACGTCACGTTGGGTACGGTCTCAAAATCGAGAGGCTGATCTAGGATCACCCGCTGCCCGTCAAGGCGGAATGGTGTGCCATCCGAGAATACGAGCTGCGCTCCTGTTTCGGAGGTAAGCGTCCCGATGACCGTTCCGACCGGAATCCCCTCGCCAATGCCCTTCTCGAACCCTGCCGCAAGCGAAAAACTCGGGGCCGGGGGCGGGGTGGTATCGGCCGGTGGATTACCTCCGCCAGTCCCTGGCTCTGGCTCTGGCTCTGGTTCGGGTTCCTGATTGGGCTCAGAGTCACCCGTGCCGCCGATCGGACCGGTGTTCGCCGGATCGTCGATTTGGCCATCCGCCACGTCTGCGATGAAATTAATAAGGGCGTTGCCATTTTCAGTCTGGAATTCCGGGGATGCCAGAAAGGACGCGGCAACATTCTCGACGTTGAACGTGCCGTCAGCGAGTGCGGTGAGGAAGAAATTCAGGCCTTGCGCATCGGGCTCGCGGCCCATGATGTTTTGGTAGAACAGAGTCACCACTTCCGTGGTGCTCGGCGTGGAGCCGAGATCTGGATTCTTCTCTTGGAATTCCGATGAAGCCGCAAAAGCAAGCGTGAGATCCTGGAACGTTAAGTCCCCATTGGCGATGACATTCGACCAGTATTCAAGACCAGCGGCGTCTGGAGCTCGGCCGAGAAGGCCCTGGTAGAAGGCGATGACAGGCAACGTTACGGTCTGAATCTGTACACTCTCCGGAGATCCTTGGATTTGCGCCGAGACGTCCGCGAGGGAGCCTTCGCCTGCTACGCCCGCCCAGTATGAGATCTCTTCCGCGCTCGGGGTGCGAAACAAGAACTGTTTGTAATAGCTGATAATCTGCTCATCCATGATGCACATCCCTGCTTACGATAAGTCAACCATACGACAATTTTCGCTCAGCGCAACCCGGGATGGTGTTTTGCAACCTTCGCCATGAGCACGGCGAGGGTAGAGTGCTCCATCTGGAAATGCATAGTTAATTCGGTAAAAGCGTCTCTAAGCACCTTTTAACCGAAATACCTATTTTAATTGGCCTGAAGTTCAGCTAGTGATAATGGCGCTTATCGCTAGCTATCGGGGTTGCGGACACTTCATGACCAGTCGTCTTCAAATTCTGGACGAGGTCGACTACGGCCTGCTCGTCGAGGACGCGCGGCAGGCGCAGTTCTTCGCAGAGGCATCCATGGCGCCGAACACGCTGCGCGCCTACCAAGCCGATTTTCACGAATTTGCCGCCTGGTGCAGACAACGCGGTACGCCGAGCTTGCCGGCGTCGCCTCAGGTCGTGGCGGCTTTCTTGGCGAACCGGGCGGCAGCGGGCCTGAAGGCGTCAACGATCAGTCGAAAGGCCAGTGCTATCCGGTTTGCCCATAAAGCCCGTGGCGCTGACAGCCCAACCGACGCCATGGAGGTAGAAGCCACATTGCGCGGGATCCGACGGCAGAAAGGAACAGCGAAACGTCAGACGGCGCCGGCAACAGCCACGGCCATCGCGGTGATGCTGTCGCATGTCAGCGCTTCATCGTTGCGGGGCAAACGCGATTGCGCGCTGTTGGCGTTTGGCTTTGCCGGCGCGTTCCGGCGGTCCGAACTCGTCGCGCTGCAAGTCGAGGATATCACCTTCAGCAGCGACGGAGCGGACGCGACCATTCCCCGGTCGAAGTCCGACCAGGAAGGCGAGGGTCAGGTCGTCGCGATACCGCACGGCACGCGTCTGATGCCTGTCGAAACCTTGCGGACATGGCTGGATGCCGCCGACATCCAAAAGGGCCCCATATTCCGACGCATCCGGCGGGGCAACGTTATTCAGGCGAAGGGATTGACCCCCCAAAGCGTCGCGCTGATCGTCAAGCGCTACGCCGCCGCCGCCGGCCTGGATATGCAAGACTTTGCTGGTCACAGTCTTCGTGCCGGCTTCATCACGAGCGCCGCCGAGAGTGGGGCGGACCTAAACCGGATTATGGACCAAAGTCGCCACAAGGATCCGCGAACGGTGCGCCTCTACATTCGAAGAGCGAACCGCTACAAGGATCACGCAGGCGTGGGCTTCCTATAGTGATGTGCCGGCTCGAGCTCCTCCCGAACCTCGCAAAACAATTCGGCAACCGCATCCGGCCAGCCGAAACGCTGGTGATCGCACTTCACCAAGACGTCGTCAGCGCCATGTCCTGACGATGACGATGCGAGCTGGACTGATTGTTGCCGCTATCCTTCTGCTGTTCCTTCCGAGTGCCGCGGTGTTCGGGCAATCCCTGCGTTCAGAAATAGGCGTTGAGGCTAACACCGCCCCTTGGTCTGGGATCGCGATGGTGACAAACAGCGTCTACGGGCGCTGCACGGGCATACTGGTTAATTCGCAAACTGTTTTGACCGCTGCCCATTGCTTGTACAGCCCGCGAACGAAGCAGTATGTCCGGCCGCAATCCGTGCACGTCCTGTTCGGTTACGACCGTGGAACATACAGCTTTCATACTGTGGCGGAACACGTCGAGATCGCTGCAGGCTACGACCCCGAACAGCCCCGTTCAACACTGTCGTCCGACTGGGCCGTCCTGACTTTGAAAGAAAATGCGCCGCCGCTTCACCAGCCGTTTGCAGTCGCGGCCGCCTCGCGGATGGGCCAGGCGGTTTTTGCCGCAGGGTTTGCTCAGGAGCGTTCCGAAGTGCTGACCCGAACACCCGACTGCGTCGTTGAAGGTCGAGCAGAAGGAGGGGTGATCGTCAGTGATTGCGGCGTCTCACACGGGCTGTCCGGCGGACCACTGATCGATGCGGCCACGCACGCGGCACTGGCGTTGCAGGTTGGCACCGTCGTCAAGGATGGCCAGACACTTACGCTGAGCATCGGTCTTGATGCCGTCACATATTCGCCTGTTAATCGATAGCACGAGAGAGCCTATGGTCGCCTTCGTTCGCGAACGCTTTGACGCCATAGATGGAAATGACACTGGGCCCAGCCTTTCGGCCAAGCCCAGTGATATAAACGCGCGGATCTTTACCGGAAGAGCAACAACAGCGATTCCGAGGACGAATTGGCGATCGACAGGGCCTGGACGCCCAGCTGCTGCTGCGTCTGCAGCGCCTTCAGGCGGGTCGACTCCTCGGTCATGTCGGCATCGACCAGCGTGCCGACCCCCTTCTCGATGGAGTCGCGCAGGTTGGAGACGAACTCCGATTGGATATCCATCCGGTTCATTGCGGCACCGAGGTTCGAGGCGCCTGTGGTCATACCCTTGAGCGCGGTATCGACCTTTGGAATCATGTCGCTCAGATCGTCATCCTGAACATAGGCTGCCGTGATATCGAGATTGGCAACGGAAACTCCCGGAGCACCCCTATTGGTCGTGGTGGTCTCAGTATCCAGAAGACCGTTGGCCGTTCCTGCCGCGGCCGGATCATCATCACCGAACAGCTTCGACCCGCCGACGAAGACATCAATTGTTCCGACTGACACCGCTCCGGTTGCATCGCGGTTGAACGACGCCACTACGCTCGCTAGTAGGAGCTGCCCTCGTTAAAATGCAAAAAGGCCCGGCCTCGCGGCCGGACCTTTCATTCAGCGGTTGACACTGGCGCTTATCGGAAGAGCGAGAGGATCGACTGCGAGGACGAATTGGCGATCGACAGGGCCTGAACGCCCAGCTGCTGCTGCGTCTGCAGCGCCTTCAGACGGGTCGATTCTTCGGTCATGTCCGCATCGACCAGCGTGCCAACACCCTTCTCGATAGAGTCACGCAGGTTGGAGACGAACTCCGACTGGATGTCCATGCGGTTCTTGGCAGCGCCGAGGTTCGATGCAGCGGTCGTCATCAGACCCAACGCATTTTCTACCCCGTCGATCATGTCACTTAGATCTTGATCGTCAACTGTAGCAACAGAAACATCCAAATTAAAGACCGAAACGGTCAGTGGCGTAGCGCCCGTAGTCACGAAGGTACCATCGAGAATACCGGATGCAGCACCATTTTCATCGAACAATGCCGTGCTTGCCGTGTTGATGTCGATGGTCGAAACGGAAACGTCGCCAGCGGAATCACGGTTAAAGGAGGAAACGACCGATTTTGTTGCTTGATAAGATGGGTTTACGCCGGTGTCGGAATTTACCGACAGCCAGTTCTCGCCGGAGAACGATGCCGACTTTGCAATTGACCCCAGCTGCTTCTGCAACTCGCCAATCTCCGACTGGATCTTGTCTCTATCAACGCCCGGTTCTTTGGCCGCGACGAGCTTGCTTTTGATCTCGTCGACGACATCGATGGCAGCGTTAAGACCGGTATAAGCGACGTCGACCTTCGCCTGGCCGAGACCGAGGGCATCTTCGACGGCACCGAGGGCCTTGTTGTCAGAGCGCATCGTGGTCGCGATCGACCAGTAGGCGGCATTGTCCGACGCCGCACCGACGCGATACCCGGTCGAGATGCGGTTCTGGGTCTGGTCGAGGTTGCTGTTGATCATCGACAGGCTCTGCAGAGCCGTCATGGCCGAAACATTGGTATTGATGGAGGTCATTGATACGGGTCCCGTACGCGAGAATACAAAAAGGGACATTCCGGGTCAGCCGGCATAGCAAACCGGCATCATGCCTGCGAGGAGTCAGATGGTCCTCGCTTTGCTATGTTTCATGTGTGAGCCATCACCATCTTACTTTCGCTTAAAATTTATGGTTAACGAAATGTATAATCGAGGAATTGTCTCGAGAAGGATTTCCAAAACGCATGGGCTATTTCAGCAATAAAGTGGAACTAGCCTAGGCATACGAAAAGGGGCCCGGCCTTCCGGCCGGACCCTTTATTCAGTGGGTAACGCTGTGTCTTATCGGAAGAGCGACAGGATCGACTGCGAGGAGGAATTGGCGATCGACAGCGCCTGGACGCCGAGCTGCTGCTGCGTCTGCAGCGCCTTCAGGCGGGTCGACTCTTCCGTCATATCCGCATCGACCAGCGTGCCAACACCCTTCTCGATAGAGTCACGCAGATTGGAGACGAACTCCGACTGGATGTCCATGCGGTTCTTGGCAGCGCCGAGGTTTGCCGCCCCAGTCGTCATCGACTCCAGCGCCTCTTCGACGTCCGAAATCATCGTAGTCAACTGAGCATCGGTCGTCGCAGTGGCGATTGTGAACGATGAAATGTTCGTGCTGCCGGTCTGCGTCGCTCCGTTCAGAATGCCGGTCGTGCCAACTGAATCGAATAGGCGGATCGACCCGATATCGATGTCGATCGCGCCGACCGATACCGATCCGCCCGCAGTTCGATTGAACGATGCAACCACGGCCTTTGACGTCACAGCGGCGGTTGCTGCAGTATCAACCGACAGCCAGTTCTCGCCGGAGAACGATGCCGACTTTGCAATTGACCCCAGCTGCTTCTGCAGCTCGCCGATTTCCGACTGGATCTTGTCTCTATCGACGCCCGGTTCTTTGGCCGCGACGAGCTTTGTTTTGATCTCGTCGACGACATCGATGGCGGCGTTGAGACCGGTATAGGCGACATCGACCTTCGCCGAGCCGAGACCGAGAGCATCCTCGACGGCACCGAGGGCCTTGTTGTCGGAGCGCATCGTGGTCGCGATTGACCAGTAGGCGGCGTTGTCGGAAGCGGCTCCGACCTTATAGCCGGTCGAAATGCGGTTCTGGGTCTGGTCGAGGTTGCTGTTGATCATCGACAGACTCTGCAGAGCCGTCATGGCCGAAACATTGGTATTAATGGAGGTCATTGATACGGGTCCCGTACGCGAGAATACAAAAAGGGACATTCCGGGTCAGCCGGCATAGCAAACCGGCATCATGCCTACGAGGAATAATAGCCCTCGCTTTGCTATGCCTGATATCTGGACCGCAAAACGATTACTGGCGCTTAACAATAATAGTTAATCAACATTTAATTCGTCGAATTATTAGGGTCGAGACACGATCAAACCCAGAAGGCAATGATGGTCGCGAGGGCGACGGCGGACAGGAAGTTCGCGGCGAGCTTGTCGTAGCGGGTTGCGACGCGTCGAAAGTCCTTGAGGCGGCAGAAGGCAGCTTCGATCCGCCAGCGCTCACGGTAGCGTCGTTTGTCGTAGACGACCGGTGTCTTCCGGTTTGATCGGCCTGGGATCACGGGCCTCCCGCCGACATTGCGAAGCCGCTGCCGCAGAGCATCAGCATCATAGCCCTTGTCAGCGGTGAACCAGCGGACCGGTCCCGCAGCATCGAGCAGGTCATTTGCAGC
>NZ_JACSGS010000031.1:0-16245 GCF_014334315.1 Aurantimonas sp. DM33-3
CCTCATCGATGCATCCGTGCGGGCGAGGTCCGCGAATTCCGCATCGAGGGCCCCGATCCGGTTGTCGAGGGCATGCCATTCGTCCCGCATATCCTCGATCAGCACCCTCATCCGACGGCCGATCGCCGTCTCTTCGGCGAGAAGCTGTTCCAGCCGAAGTTGAAGCCTGCGCCGCCCCTTGGCGATCACGATGCCCCGCTCAAGCAAGATCGCCCGAAGTTGGTTGATCAGAGCCGTGCGCTCTCCGACAAGCCGATCTCGGGCCCGGTGCAGGCTCTGCATGTCGAGCTGCTCGTCGCTCTTCAGATCAACGAAGCGCATTGTGGGACGGGTCGCGGCTTCCGCAATCGCCTCGGCATCCCGATCGTCGTTCTTCTGCGCTTTCACGTAGGGTCGGACATATTCGGGCGACATCAACCGGACATCGTGGCCCTGCTCGCGAAGCTGGCGGCCCAGATGATGAGCGCCGCAACACGCTTCCATCGCCACGATGCATGGGGAAATTCCCGCCGCCAGCTTCAAAACGGTGTCTCTCCGCATTCGACGCCGCAACAAGACTTTTCCAGCAACGTCCATGCCGACGACGCTGCAAATGTCCTTGCCAAGATCGATGCCCAGAACCCTGATCTCACTCATCGGCTCGCCTCCGTGCCATCCTCATCGACGACGCAATCATGCGCCGAGGGAAAGGGGCGAGCCATTCCATAAACACCGGAAATCAATCGGGTCAGGATCGGTTTCCGGCATTCTCCAATACTTCAAACACGATGGGAATCCCTGAAGCACAGGGCATCCAAGGGTTTTTCAGGGCGAACTAATAAGGATCGACCGGCGGTTCGGGAGGTGCCGGCGCAGACGACCGGTGGGGCCGTTGTGGTGGTGGTGCAGCCTGGCAGGGTGAGTCCGCCGGCTGTCGCTGCGGCAAACGTCAGGAATTGCCGACGAGACGGATTACTTGAATTTGATGTCAAAGCTTCGCTCACAACGCGGGTGATAATCATCGCTTCCGTAGGAACCGACCGCTGGAGGCGAACAGAGATTGTTTCCGCTGGGTACAGATGTCCCAGGAACCCATCTGCCGAGATGCTCGGTGGCTCGCCTGCCGCTCCTGCCTACCTGGCCTGTTGGGGCGGTGGGACGATGATCGAAATGAATACGAGCGAGACCTTGTGTTGGGGGTAAGCGTCGTCGTCAGGCCACGGCGGCGAGCCTTTCGGACGGCTTGAACTGCCACGGCATCAGCTCATCGATTGCGCTGTTGGGATGTCCCTGGATGATCAACGTGATGACGGCGGCCATGTAGGCCTGGGGATCGACGCCGTTGAGCTTGCAGGTCTCGATCAGCGAGGCGATGACGGCCCAGTGGCCGGCGCCGCCGTCCGAGCCGGCGAACAGGGCGTTCTTTCTCGTGAGAGCGAGCGGGCGGATGGACCGTTCGACGGTGTTGTTGTCGATCTCGATGCGGCCGTCGCCGGCGAAGCGGCAGAGGCTTTCCCAGCGTGTGAGCGCGTAGCGGATCGCCTCGGCAAGCTTGGTCTTCTGGCTGATGAGCTGAAGCTTCTCGCGCAGGAACGGCTCCAGCGCGTCGAGGATCGGCAGGCTTCTCTCCTGGCGTTTGAGACGGCGGACCTCGGAAGGTCGCCCTCGAATCTCCGCCTCGATCTTGTAGAGCGCAGCAATACGCTCCAGCACCTCGGCGGCGACCGGCGCGGGACCCGCTGCGGCCAGTTCATAGAAGCGTCGACGGACGTGCGCCCAGCAGAAGGCGAGTTGGACGCCACCCTTCTCGGCTAGCACCCTGTAGCCGCCATAGCCGTCGACCTAGAGAACGCCGGCAAATCCCTGGAGATGGGCAATGGGTCGCTCGGCCTTGCGGTCGGGCGCGTAGACATAGACGACGGCAGGCGGATCATCGCCGTCGAAGGGACGATCGTCCCGGGCATAGGCGAAGAGCTGGCCGGTCTTCGTCTGTCCTCGGCCAGGATCGAGAACCGGTGCGGTGGTCTCATCGGCAAACAGCTTGGTCGATGCCTTCAGGTGGCCCAGCAGCCGCTCGTGGACGGGTCGGAGCAGGAACGCCGCCCGGCCGACCCAGTCGGCCAGGGTCGAGCGGTCGAGATGAACACACTGGCGGGCGTAGATCTGCGCCCGGCGATAGAGCGACAGATGGTCTGCATATTTGGACAAGAGCACTTGGGCGACCGTCGCCTCGGTGGGAATGCCACCCTCGATCAACCGCGCCGGTGCCGGCGCCTGGACCACGATCCCTTCGCAGGATCGGCAGCCGTAGCGTGGGCGGCGGGTGACGAGCACGCGGAACTGGGCAGGAACGATGTCGAGGCGCTCGGCGATGTCCTCGCCAATGACATGCAAGGCATGCCGGCATGCATGGGCAGGCCTTTGTCCTCGATGTCGACGACGGTCTCGATCAGCCGTAGATGGGCGGGCAGCGAGCCCCGGTTCGCTCGACGCTTGGCGGCGCGCTCCGTTCGCAGTGCCGGGGCCGCGGTGTCTTCGGCTGCTTCGTCAGCCGCGACGCCCTGCTCGACCTCCTCGAGGCCAAGCAGAAGCTGGTCCTCGGGCAGCGTCTCGGCGCGTCGGCCGAAGCGATGACGCTGCAATTCCTTGATGATCTGCACAAGGCGCTCGGCGCGCAAACGCTCGGCGATCAGCATCGCCTTCAGCGTGCCGGGATCGTCGGGAGGCGTGTCGGCCACCAGGTTCATGCGGGGAGTGAATCACTTCCCCACGCCGGCGGCAACAGGTTTGCGCCTCTTCGCTCAGCCCGATATCACCGGCACCCGAGTATCCCGCATCGCACGGACGCGGCGCCAGTCGAGGCATTCCAACAGTGCCGAGAGCTGCGCGGCCGTCAGGTGCATGGCACTGTCCTGAACCTTTGGCCAGCGGAACTCACCGTCCTCCAGCCGCTTGGCCACCAGTACCACGCCGGTGCCGTCCCAGAATACCAGCTTGATCCGATCGGCGCGCTTGGCCCGGAAGACGTAGACCGCCCCAGAGAACGGATCGGCGCCCATCGTCTCGCGGACCAGGTCTGCCAGCCCCTCGGCACCTTTGCGGAAGTTGACGGGCTTGGTCGCCACCATCACTCGGACGGCGCCGGTCGGACCGATCACACGCCGACCTTCAGGGCTTTGATCACCGTCGCGATCGATTTCGGGCTCGCGTCTGATCCGACGCCGACGACGACACCGCCGAGCTCCAGTTCGATCCCGCCGCCGGCTCGGGTTGCGCCCCGCTTGCGACGTCGCGGCTTCGGCTGATCTCGCGGCATGGCGGTCAAGGGAGGCACGACGATGACGGGCACGAAAGCCGATGCCGCCGCCGAGCCCGCATCAAGATCACGGCGCGCCTCTCGCCACCATCCAAAAACCTGTTGGGGCAACAGTCCATAGCGACGGGCGACTTCCCGAAACCGCCGCGCCCGGCACCAAGGTCTCTTCGAGGATCCGCGCCTTATCGTCCGCCGACCAGCGGCGCCGTCCCCCAGCGCCGTTGATCACCTCAATCCGACGCATCGGCTTAAGCGTAATATCAAAACTAGACACAGAACGATCCTCCTCAGGATCGTCAGCCTCGCCCGTCAGGCTAAAACGCGAAAGGTGGGGCCGGGACGACGCTTACTGTTGGGGGCTGTCAACCCGCGATTCTCCGGCCTGCAGAACGCATTGGCCCTGCCGGCTGATCAATCCATGGCACTGGTCGTGACTCTCGGCCGTGCCAGCCGATCGGATGGGCGAATTCTTGTCGCTGTCTTCGCTTGGTCGGTCATCGCTGCCGCCGTTCTCGGAAGGGGCTTCTAGTGCGGAGAGCGATTTCGGCGCACCTTCCACTTCAGCGGCCGATTGATCTCCCGCGTGAAAGGAAACGACAGAAGCCACGAGGAGGCCGACCAGAACCCTGATCACTCGTCTATTCCTGAGGCGAATGTGGATCAGCGAGCGCCGCATCAGGGCGGCTGATGGGGACGGACGTCAGCGACGTCTTCTTGGCAAGCGCTTCCTCGCCAATCCGTTGGAGAAGCTTCCTGAAGGTGGGATGCATGCCACCATCGGCGTAGGCATGGGCCGAAAACGCAGTGCCATTCGCCATCAGTTGCTCCGCGGCTGCGAAATCAGTCTCGGTTCTGCTTGCGACAAGTGGGTCTGCCGAGTTGGCGGAAGGCGGGCATGCCGCCAGCGGGTCTCTCGGCTCGCCTCCCTCGAACTCGGTGTCGAAGATATAGCGACCGCTGCAATAGGAAACCTTGGGTTGCCATCGGCTTGCCTCAAAGAGGTCATATCCGCGCTTCAGGTCGGTCCAGAAGGCAAAATTCGGGTCGTTGCGGTTCTTTGCCAAGTTTTGCGGCGTCATTCGGAACGGGAAAGCCTGGACCTGGAACGCCGTCTGACCGCCCGTAAGCGCTTCGCGGGCGACGGCATAGATCTCCGCAACGCCTTCATCCGTCAGCGCGTAGCATCCTGATGACGAGCAGGCACCATGAACCATAAGTGCTTCGCCCGTATAGCCGAGGGCCGCCTCGAGTCGGTTCGGATAGCCGAGGTTGAAGGATAGGTAGTACTGTGAATTCGGGTTCAGCATGCCAGCGCTGACATGATAGAATCCCTCCGGCGCCTGACGATCTCCATCCCGCTTCTTCGGACCCAGTTTTCCGGACCATCGGCACATCGGATATGTCTTCAACAGCGCGAACTGGCCGCCGCGATCGCGCTTCCAAATCTCCAACTCGCTTTCCTGCTTGAAGATCCGGATCAGGATCGGTGCGGATGGGGACATCGATTTCCGCGACATCTCGGCGGTGAGCGCCGCGGGAACAGGCTGGGTTGCCTTGCCGTCGATCTCCAGCACGGTGGAAACGCATGCGGTCAAGATAAGGACGAGTGCCCCGATCCCCGCCATCCTGATCGCTTGCAGCATTCTGTAGAGCCCGTGTTCCGCTCGCGCAGTTCCACCTGCGTTTGGGCGTTCCGCCTAGCTTCGCCCTGACATGGTTAAAAAGGCGTTGTCGCCAAACTATGTCGAACGGCTTCCACGCTTGGATCAGAGTTCGAATTCGACCCTCCCGGTGCGCTGTTGCCTCTCCTCACCATCCTCGGCGACCTCGCGTGGCGTGCTTCGCCGCCGATCGCGGCCGCTTCCGGACCGATCAGCGCCGCTGGCGCCCTGCCATACTCTCGCCTTCGAGAACCCGTTTACCAACCATTAGGGTTAACAGATGATGATTGACCCGTGCTTCGTTGGGGACTGGGGGATGTCACATGAAAAGCGGCCGAAACAACATACAGCCGTGGATTTGAGTTGCAGGTCCGGTTGGTTGTCACCCGCGCTGTCGTGCTCGGGTTCATTTCGTGTGGCCTGGTTCTCGTTTCGAGTGAGCAAACGACGTTTAGAGAAGGACCAGCATCTGAGAGCAGCGCGACAATTCTAGGCCGAGATTTGGCAGCCGTTGCCACTTCCAGAGAGGCTAGGGCGGTCAGTCAGGTCCTCGAAGTTCCGGCGTCGAAGGGAGAGAGGCATCCCAAGGCCGCCGAGGAACAGAGGCCTAGGCCAGAAGCACGCGCTCCGGCCGCAACAGCGAGTGCTGCAGAGAGGCCGCGGCGCGCGTCTCGAGTTCCGGCGATGGCAACCTCCCGAGCTTTCACTGGAAAGGGTGGTCGTGTTCTCGTTGCCGCGACTTCCAGTCGGTCGAACTCTTCTGGCTCGGCACAACGTGGATCTATTCTGCGGGCGGAACTTAGGATCGGAGATGAGCAACTACGCACGTCGCTCGCCGGGCCCGAATCGACTGAAGGTCGGTTCCGTACCGCCGCGATCTTCCGTTCACGTTATCCCGATCTCCAGCTCCTTGAGGAGAAGTATAGGGCAGTCGACCGGCAATTGCCGTCTCGGTTTGACGAACTTGCGGAAGATGCTGCCGATGAGACGGACGATCTCTTAACGGTTGCCTACGCGCCCGCAGTCAGACCGGAGTTCTCGCTTTTCGATCACGTTCTCGGTGAGCCGAAGAGAAGCTTCGTGCCACCGCTCGGATCAGAGGACCATTCCTGGGCCGCAACGCCGCTGCCCGCTTCCGCCTTCGCAGAGGACGAGCAGACATGCCTTGCCAATGGCATCTACTTCGAGGCGCGCGGCGAAGAGGAGGAGGGTCAGGCCGCCGTCGCGCAGGTCATCCTCAACCGTGTCCGCAATCCAGCCTATCCCGACACCATCTGCGGGGTCGTCTACCAGAACCAGAGTTGGAAGAACCGCTGCCAATTCTCGTTCGCCTGTGATGGCATCGAGGATCGAATCACCGATCGCCGCGCCTATGCGACAGCCGAGCTGATCGGCCACAAGGTCAGCAACGGGGAGATCTGGCTTTCGAGCGTCGGCTCCGCGACCAATTACCACGCAACCTATGTCAACCCGCGGTGGGCCGAGGCCATGAAGCGGGTCGACAAGATCGGGCGTCACATCTTTTATCGAACCTTCAATGGCGGCTGGGATTGAAGGCCGCTCCCTGTCCAATCCTATAGCAACTTGCGAGGCCTCTGGCGCTTTCGCTCTCCGCTCCTAGCGGAGGGGGGACAAGACGCGAGGAAATCGCTACAGCAATCATGCCGAAGCCGGCAATGACGTTTGAAGCTTGTAGCCTTATCGCTCGACTCGACGCCATCCTCATCTCATGCTCCGCCCCGCAAGTCTGTCCTACCCGGTATGCAGAAGCTGGCTGACTCATCTCTCGAAAAAGGTCGCCTCGCATGACGTCTCTTGGCTTTCGTGGTCTCGCTGCTGCGGCGGTGGTCGCAGGATTAATGGCGCCGGCAATGGCGCAGGAGTCAGCATTTGCACCGCCCTCACCGCCTTCAGAACAGCAGGCGCCGGAGAGCAACGAGGCCGTGGTGGCGACGGTCAATGGTCAACCGATCTTGAGATCCGAGGTCTTGGACGTGATCAGCGAGTTGCCGCCACAGTACCAGCAGGTGCCGATCGAGGTGCTGGCACCTCGGATTGCCGAACAGATCGCCGCCGTCCGACTCGTTGCCGAGAAGGCATACGAGGCTGGACTTCAGAACGATCCAGAGGTGTAGACATGCAGATCTGTTCAACAAGCGCGGCCGAGACTGGCTTTCGAGACAAACAGTGCCGGACGAACGGGCCGCGATCGCCCGCCACGTGCGTGAGATCGACCGTCTGGCTGACGACCTTGCCGATCTGGACGGCGACATCGCGAAAGACACGGTAGACGATGCCGATGCCCAGCGGCTTTTGACGATCGCAGGGGTCAATGCCGTGGTCGCTGCCGGCATCGTTGCTGCTATCGGAGACGTGTCCCGCTTTCGCGAACCGCAGAAGCTCGTGAGCTACTTCGGTCTCAATCTGTCATTCGGCCCTTTAATTGCGGCTCGCTGTCAACTCCCACTTTGATGTCTCCGCCGGGGTCAGGGTCCTTTTCGAGGTCGCTGCCTCATGATGGTTTTCGGGGGTGGACGCCTCGATGTGTGCAACGACGTCAGATACCTGCGTCAGCCGAATGACCGAGGTCGCCGTCACCACCGTCCCGGCGGGGACATCGGGTCGCGTCGAGTTTCGATGCGACACCGATCGGAATGACGATCAGACGGATGAGATCATCGCGGGCTCCTTACCCCACTCGAATTCAGTACCGTCGGTCCAGATACAATGCAGGATGACAGCGAGCTTGCGGGCGAGCGCGGTGTGGGCCTTCTTGTAGCCGACACGCCGGGCAAGCTGTTCCCCCCAGGCTTTCAGCCGAGACCATCGCTTCGTCCGATGCAGAAGCACTGTGGCTGCTTCGTAAAGATTGACACGCAGGGCGCGGTCGCCCCATTTCGACACGCCGCCTTGCGTGTCTGTCTTTCCGGACTGATGCCGTCGCGGCGTTAGGCCGAGGTAGGCACCGACTGTCTGGGCCGAAGCAAACCGAGACGGATCATCGATCGTGTGGCGATAGGCGAGTGCGGTCACGACGCCGATGCCGGGAACAGTCATGAGGCGGCGGACCACTTCATCGGATCGCGCGACATCCTGAAGCTTCCTGTCAATCTTGGCCTGTTCAGCAAGAACATGCTCGTAGACCGACAGAAGGTGTTCGACGATGCCTGAGAGTCCGTCCGGAAAGGTCATGATGCGCGGCCAAGGCGGCGAATGAGGATCATGACCGAGGCGGCATAGAGGAAGGCGGTGGCAGAGGCGATCGTGGCCTCCGGGTCTTTCCAGAGCCGGCGGTTCCTGCTGATCCAGGCGAAGAACCGCTCGACGACCCAGCGGCGCGGGTGAACTGCGAAGCCGACCTGATCAGGCGGCTTCCTGACGATCTCGATGTCGATCGCCGAGGCGTTCTGCGGCTTGTTGCCGGAATAGGCGCTGTCGGCGAAAGCCTTCTCGACGAACGGATATGATTTGCGCGACACCTCGAGAATGGGCACGGCGCCGTCCCGGTCCTGGACGTTGGCCGGTTGCGGGTCGATGACGAGCGCCCTTCCGTCCGTATCCACCATGGTCTGTCGTTTGCGCCCGGCGACCTTCTTGCCCGCGTCATAGCCCTTCGGCCCACCGCTTTCGGTGGTTTTGACGCTCTGGCTGTCAATGACAGCGGCGCTTGGCGACGCCTCGCGGCCGAGCCGTTCGCGGTCCATCATTACAAGACGATGGTTGATGCTGGCGAAGACGCCGTTGTCGCGCCAGCGGCTGAAATGATCGAAGACCGTGCTCTTGGGCGGGAGGTCATTTGGTATGAGACGCCAGCCAATGCCGCCGCGCAGGACGTAAAAGATCGCATTGACGATCTCGCGAAGGGGCCACTTGAGCGGCCGCCCCGCCGCCTTCGGCTTCGGCAGTGACCTGAGACCCTGAACTTCCTCCAGATTTGGGTAGAGTCCGTCGATCACGGAGACGGACGATGCGACCATCACGGTTCACAGAGGAACAGATCATTGGAATGCTGAAGGAGCAGGAGGCCGGCGCGAAAACGGCGGATGTCTGCCGCAAGCATGGTATCTCGTCGGCGACCTTCTACAAGTTCAAGGCGAAGTTCGGCGGCATGGAGGTGTCGGACGCCCGCCGCCTGAAGGCGCTTGAGGACGAGAATGCCCGGCTGAAGAAGCTCCTTGCCGAGCAGATGCTCGACAACGCGATACTGAAGGATGTCGCCGCAAAAAATGTATGGTCCGCCCCGTCCGTGCAAGGGATCGCGACATCGCGGATGACGATTCCAGTTGCGTAAATGTATCCGGCCTCTCGCGAGTGGACTGCTGTTGCAGCCAGGCCATGATGAGATCCGCGCACGCCGTTCCCAATAATGTATGGTCCGCCCCGTCCGTGCAAGGGATCGCGACATCGCGGATGACGATTCCAGTTGCGTAAATGTATCCGGCCTCTCGCGAGTGGACTGCTGTTGCAGCCAGGCCATGATGAGATCCGCGCACGCCGTTCCCAATAAATGGTTCGGGCACGAAGCCCGCTTTTTTGCACAGGGCTTACGGCATGCTGATCCACTGTTTCGTCATCGCTATTCCCGAGCCTTGCAAGCGAGCCGGAAGCTTCAGGCGAATGCAGGATCCCTGCGTTCGTAGAGCGCTCCCGGCTTGGTCAGGACAACCCAAACGATGCGCGCCATCTTGGCGGCGAGCGCGACAACCGCCTTGTTCGGGTGCATTCGACTCTGTAGCCCATCAAGCCAATTTCCAAGACGGTCCCGGGTTCGATCCAGGTGCCGGAAACAGGATCGAGCGCCGTGCACAAGAAGTTTGCGGACGTAGCGGTTCCCGCGCTTGCTGATGCCGAGGAGCTTCTGCTTACCTCCGGTCGAATGTTCCCTCGGAACCAGGCCCAGCCATGCAGCCAGATCACGAGCCTTCCGGAACTGGCGTCCATTGCCGACGGCCGCAAGAAGGGCTGTGGCGCCTAATGCCCCGATCCCGGGGATCGTCATAAGCCGGCGGGCAACATCTTCTCGGTCCGCAATCGCAGCGATCTCTTTCGTCATCCCGTCGATACGCTGCTCCAGGCGGCGCAGATCGGCGAACAAGTCCGTGAGAAGTCTGCGCATCGCCGGCGAGAGGTCGTTCGACGCATCGTCGAGGACACGCGGCAAGTCGAGCTTGAACAGGCCCGCTCCCTGTCTCAATGCAAGGCCGTACTCCAGGCAGAAAGCCCGCATCTGGTTGATGAGACGAGTTCTTGTGCCGATCATCTGATCGCGTACCCGATGCATCGCCTGGAGGTCAGCCTGTTCCTCGCTCTTGATCGTCGCAAACCGCATTGTCGGCCGAGTGGCTGCCTCGGCGATGGCCTCGGCATCGATGATGTCGCTCTTGTTCGACTTCACGTAAGGCTTCACGAACTGCGCCGGGATCAGGCGAACCTTGTGTCCCAGCGCCTGCAGTCTCCTCGCCATCCATTGTGATCCAGCGCACGATTCCATGCCGACGATCGCCGGCGCGGCGCGCTCAAAGAACTGCAGCAGCGTATCGCGCCGGAAGCGAGCGCGCTGGACCGGCTCACCGCCGCTGTCCAGGCCCACGACGTGGAAGACGTTTTTGCCAATATCGATCCCGTAGACTGCCGCAGGACGCGGCGCATTGCGTGGGGACATTGCAACCTCCTTCGGTGTGACCAACCAGATAATGCTGCGAGAGGACGGGGCGGACCATCCCATTAATGGTAACGCCCGATGCGAAGCGGAAGGCGGTGGTTCATGCCTGCAAGGTGCATGGGATGAGCCAGCGTCGGGCGTGCCAGGCTCTGAGGATCGACCGTTCGACGGTGCGCTACACCAGCATCCGTCCGGACGACGCTCCATTGCGCGAGGCGATGAAGGCGGTGGCGGCGGAACGCCGGCGGTTTGGCTATCGCAGGATCCACGTCATGCTGCACCGTCAGGGCCTCGTGATGAACCAGAAGAAGCTGCGGCGCCTCTACCGCGAGGAGAAGCTGCAGGTGCGCCGCCGTGGCGGTCGCAAGCGAGCACTGGGCACGCGCAGGCCGATGTTGGTTCCCGATTGCGCCAACGCCCGCTGGAGCCTGGACTTCATCTCCGACACCTTCACCGACGGCCGTCGCTTCCGGGTGCTGGCCGTGGTCGACGATTACACGCGGGAATGCTTGGCGCTTGTCGCCGACACCTCGCTGTCAGGCTTGCGCGTCGTGCGCGAGTTGGACGCCATCATCTGCTGGCGTGGGCAGCCCGCTACGATCGTCTCCGACAATGGCACCGAACTGACCTCGATGGCGGTCCTGCGATGGTCCCAGCAGACCGGCGTCGAATGGCATTACATCGCGCCGGGAAAGCCCATGCAGAATGCCTTCG
This sequence comes from Aurantimonas sp. DM33-3, assembly GCF_014334315.1. Classification (NCBI taxonomy): domain Bacteria; kingdom Pseudomonadati; phylum Pseudomonadota; class Alphaproteobacteria; order Hyphomicrobiales; family Aurantimonadaceae; genus Aurantimonas; species Aurantimonas sp. DM33-3. The sequence continues at coordinate 11,333 of NZ_JACSGS010000031.1, forward strand.
TGGAGAGCTTCAACGGGCGCTTCAGGGACGAGTGCCTCAATGACACGCTGTTCTCGACACTGTCCGAGGCCCGCAGCGCCATCACCTCATGGAAGGAGGATTACAACCATCACAGACCACACTCGGCCCTCGGCAACGTGCCGCCGGCCGAGTTCGCAATGAAATCCACACTGGAAACACAGGCCGCCTAAGGCCAAGAACGAAACCCAGGACTCTCCCTCAAACCGGAGGAGATTGGGGTCTCAGGTCAGCAGCAACGGCTCGAGAATTTCCCATTCCGCATCGGTAAGATCGGTTTCGTAGCGCAGGTGATCGCGGTTATGCTCCGCACGAGTGGTCGGGGTCCACATGGCTCTTCCAGATCAGGCTTCAGACACCTTCTGGAATCATCGCCATCCCGGCCATTCAACCCTTTCCGGACGGGCTCTTAGAGGACGGGCCGATCAATAAGCAGTTCTCGGATCCGGCTAGTGAACGCTCGTCCCACGGCTCGCGGCATGCGTTGGCCTATCTCACCAAGCATTGAACGCATTTAGTTTTGCAGGTCCCTCCGCATCATCACCAGGCGGGTGCGTGCAGTTCGCAACGTGCGTGTCGCCTGACTTTCCTGGCTGTCAAACGGCCTTCAAAATTGGGTCTGACGCACTTTCGATGACGATCAGGCGGCGCCGAGCAAGCGGGCCTCGAGAAGATCAAGCTTGGCGCGCCCGTACATCTGCCGCTTCACGAGCTTGAGCTTGTTCACCTGGCCTTCCGTCTGGCCGTTCGACCACGGTTCGGTAATCTCGCCCTGCACTGCGGATGCATCCTTTATGATGCCGCGAGCGAAGGACGCCAACAAACTTCCCTCGGCATCGTGAATCCAGGACGAAAGATCCCCGACTTCTCGACTGCGGATCATGGCATGAAACCGGTCGATCAACTCTCTCGCCTTGGCCAGGTTGGGCACTCCGGCTTCGATCGCGGCGACCGTGACCGTCTCGGTCTTCGTCAAATGATCTCGCTTCATGGAGTTCCCCCGGTTTCGTGGACAGTACAGGCTTGCGTTCTCGAGGCTGGCTTTGGCGCTCCTTTCGTAGTTGATGGGTGACTGGTAGCCGAGGGCGGAATGGCGCCTGGCGGGGTTGTACCAGCCCTCGATGAACTTGAAGACGGCCATGCGAGCCTCGGCCTTGGTCCGGAATTTGCGCCGATCGAGCAACTCGCATTCCAGCGTGGCAAAGAAGCTCTCGCACATGGCGTTGTCGTAGGCGTCGCCCACCGAGCCCATCGACGGGCGCAAGCCGGCTTCCTTGCATCTCAGGCCAAAGGCCACTGACGTATATTGGGTAGATTCAAGCGGTCGACGCAACACGAACTATTTCTTACTTCATCAGCCATTGATCAAGGGCTTCGGCCGGGGTTTTCCAGCCAAGAGTTTTTCGCGGCCTGGCATTGAGGGTGGCGGCCACGGCGGCAATCGTCTCCGCGGAATGGGCGCTGAGGTCAGTGCCTTTTGGGAAGTACTGGCGCAGCAGTCCGTTGGTGTTCTCGTTGGTGCCGCGCTGCCAGGGGCTCTGCGGATCGCAGAAGTAGACCTCGTCGCCCGTATCGATCTTGAGGGCGGCGTGCTGGGCCATTTCGGCGCCCTGGTCCCAGGTCAACGAACGGCGCAGCTCCTGAGGCAAGGTCACGATGGTGCCGAGGCGCTGTCCCGAAGCCGACCGCGCCGGCTTTGCCATGTCCTCGACGCCGGGCAAAGGCACGCTGGTGGAAATTTTGTTTCCGCCCCAGCGGGTTCTGACCGACTGACGCCTCCGCGACCGGCCGCCGGAACCGGGCCGTCGCCGGCGGCCTAGTTTAGAATTCTTCTAATACATTGATTTTACTGGTTTATCGATTGGCAAGGTGTTGCGCTGGCCGGCGCCATCCGGCATAGGTGAGTGGCTGCCGCAAGATTTAGCGGCCATCGCCATTCAAACGGTCTTCGGATCGCCTGCCTGTCAACGTCGCGTTCGCCGGCTTTCGGCATCGCGCAGCATGGGAAGAGATTTTCATGATGCCCAGCATCTCCCGCCGCCTCGCCCTGTCGACGGCCGTTCTGGCCGCGGCCTTCGCGCCGGCTGTCGCCAGCGCCGCCGACGTCAACATCTACACCTCGCGCCAGCCCGAACTGATCCAGCCGCTGCTCGACGCCTTCACCGAGGAGAGCGGCCTCACCACCGCGACGATCTTCATCGACAAGGGCCTGGAAGAGCGGATCGCGGCCGAGGGCGCCAATTCGCCGGCCGACGTGATCATGACCGTCGATATCGGCCGCCTCGACGCCGCCAAGCAGGCCGGCGTCGTCCAGCCGGTCGAGGACGAGATCCTCGAGAAGAACATTCCGGAAGCCTATCGCGACAGCGAGAAGGAATGGTTCGGCCTCACCGCCCGCGGCCGCGTCGTCTACGCCTCCAAGGAGCGCGTCGATGCCGATGCGCTGACCTACGAGGAACTGGCTGATCCCAAGTGGAAGGGCCGGCTGTGCACCCGTTCGGGCCAGCACCAGTACAACATTGCCCTGATCGCGGCCTATATCGCCCATAACGGCGAAGAGGCGGCGCGCGAATGGGTCACGGGTCTGCGCGACAATCTCGCCCGCCGGCCCGAAGGTGGCGACCGCGACCAGGCCAAGGCGATCTTCGCCGGCGAATGCGACGTCGCGCTGGGCTATACCTACTATGTCGGCAAGATGGCGACCAACGAGAAGGAGCCGGAGCAGAAGGAGTGGGCGGACGCTATCAAGGTGATCATGCCGACCTTCGAGAACGGCCTGACCCACGTCAACATCTCCGGCGTCGCGCTGGCCAAGAACGCGCCGAACCGTGACAATGCCGTCAAGCTGATGGAATTCCTGTCCGGCGACGAGGCGCAGAAGATCTACGCCGAGTTGAACTACGAATATCCGCTGGAGCCAAGCATCGAGGCGTCCGAACTGGTCAAGTCCTTCGGCGACCTGAAGCCCGACACGCTGCCGCTCGACGAGATCGCCAAGTTCCGCACCAAGGCCTCCGAGATGGTCGACGAGGTCGGCTACGACAACGGGCCGCGGAGCTGAGCCCATCTGACATACTAGAGCGCATCCTCTGATCGATGAATCGGATGTGAAGTGACGGTGGGCCCGACGTCTGATTCAACTTCTACCTCGATGGAGGTGGATGATGGCCAGAGCGTTGAGCGAGGATCTGCGGTCACGGGTTTTGAAGGCGTCGTCGGACGGGATATCTGCACGGGAGGCCGCCGCCCGGTTCGGGATCGGCATATCGACCGCGATCCGGTGGATTGGGAGAGCCAGGATCGGCGAACGGACGGCCCGGCGACAAGGCTGGCAGCGTGGGTCGACCCTCGATCCGCACGAAGCCTTCATCGTCGGAATGATCGAGGAGCAGAAGGACATCACGCTCGACGAGATGGTGAGCCGTCTCGATGCGGAGGCGGATGTCCGGATAGGTCGCAGCGCCTTGAGCGTCTGGCTCCGCCGCCGTGGCTGGACGTTCAAAAACGTATGGCCCGCCCCGTTGGCAAGTCGGTTGCGTCAGGCTTTGTTCGGTCGTGCACAAACGTATCCGGCGTAGCGGCACGTCGGCCCTCGCCATGATGGACATCCGCGCGTCCTGGTCCTCATAAAAGGCTCGGCGTCGATGCGCCGTTTTTTGAACCAGGCTTCCAGGAACGCGGGTATTCGACCCTTCCGGCCATAAGCCTCGTTCCGCCAACCTCAAATGGCTCCGTCGATCCGGGCCAATCTTTCGACTATCCAGTTATCTCAGGCCGTCATCAATGTGCCCTTCCCCGGCTCGAAGCTGACACCGCGCCGCAGTGTAGCCCATGCGATGCGGGTAAGCTTGGCGGCGAGCGCGACGATGACGACGTTCCGGTGCGCCCTCGACAGCAGACCTCGAAGCCAATCGCCCAGGGGCGTTTCTTGTTTGGAGAAGCTCGGCAGCGCCGCACGCGCCCCATGGATCAGCAGCATGCGCAGGTAGATGTTCCCGCGCTTGGTGATGCCGAGAAGCCGCGGCTTGCCGCCGGTCGTCATCTGCTTCGGCACGAGGCCAAGCCAGCACATCGCGCGCCCGTCGGAACGCTTCACCATCTCCAACGGCCGCCACCAGCGCGGTTGCGCCAAGGACGCCGGTGCCGGGTATCGAGGTCAGCCGGCTCGCCGCCTCGTCGGCACGTGCATGCTCGGTCAGATTGTCGTTCAAGGCATCGATCCGCTCATCGAGTGATCGCCACTCGGCTCGCATGTCCCCGATGAACGTCACGATGCGGGTCGAAAGGTCCGAAGGCGGTCCGGCGAGGAACGGATCGATCTCGCGTTCGAGAATTTTGCGCCCCTGCCGGAAGGTGTGGCCACGCTCCAGCAGGATCGCGCGGAGCTGGTTCACGAGCGACTTGCGCGCTGCCACCAGGCGAGAGCGGGCTCGGTGCAGGGTCTGCAGGTCGAGCCGGTCCTGGCTCTTCAACTCGACGAAGCGCATGGTTGGCCGCGTCGCCGCCTCGGCGATCCCCGCCGCATCGTTGTCGTCGTTCTTCTACGCACGGACGTAAGACCGGACATATTCGGGCGACATCAGCCGGACATCATGTCCTTTCGCGGCAAAGAGACGGCCGACATGATGGGCACCGCAGCACCCCTCCATGGCGACGGTACAGGATGGAAGTGGACTTGCCCGGCTTTTGTGGAGAGCGTTTAGCTCATTTCCCGGGCGTTTCGCTCGAAGGCGATGGGGCTCTGGAAGCCGAGTGATGAATGGCGCCTGACGGGGTTATAGAACCCGTCGATGTATTGGGCGACGGCGTTTTCGGCCTGCTTGCGGGATTGCCATGCGACCTGCCAGATCAGCTCCGACTTGATGGTCTTGAAGAACGTTTCCACCATCGAGTTG
>NZ_JACSGS010000032.1:0-15915 GCF_014334315.1 Aurantimonas sp. DM33-3
CAAGATCGATCCGATGGTAGGTCACGTGGATATCCTCATTGCTTGCACCGTGGTCACCACACCACGCCGCAAAAACAACGATCTCATCCACAGTTCGCAAGGCGGCTCACGCCGGAGGCACACCTGAGATCCGCCGGCGGAGTTCGACCAACCGTACTGGTCAAAACGCACGTCGTTGGCGGATGCTGGGGTTACGGCCGTCAGGCCGGCGAGAACAACGAGGGCGGAAGCAAGGGGCAAGCGGATCATCTGGGCATCTCCGACAAGAGCACATCGGCTCGAGATGGAATGACCCGAACTTGAACCCGGCGGCCGGAACCGTCGCTGAATATGTCGTTCATACCGCGTTCAGCGGCATACAATGACGGGGAGGACCGAAGGCGACGGGCAGGCTTCCGGGTGTCTCAGGCCGACGAGCAGTGTGTGGTGGAACCACAGCGGCTGTCCGAAACGTTCATTCTCTTCCACAGAGGAAAAGATCATGGCGAACACCAAGAGCGAAGCGTCCCGCGAGAACAGCGTTTTCGAGGACCCAGAGTCGCCCGACGTCAACGCGGGCAAGAGGCTGCCGCCCAAGGATGTGGATACGTCCCTAGGCGACGCCATCGAGGAGACGATGGACGAGGAGACTGACTCTCCCAAGGGTGATCCGGCCAGGGAGCGCTCGCGATGACTGTTGAAACCGAGATCCGGCAAGCGATCATCGACGAGTTGAAGCGACAGGCTGATAACAGCAGCTCTCAACTCACCGTCCAGACGACTAACGATCAGGTGACAATCAATGGACCAGTCAATCTCGACGATCTGGTGATGGTCGTGACGGGGGCGGTCGCCGGCGGCCCATGAGAACGAAATCAGCCCTCCGCCGTTTCTGATCTTCAGAGAAGGGAGATCGACATGACGAGTGATTCACTGGCAGGCCTCGGCAAGAAGGCGAAGGGTTACACAAAGGAGCTCGTGGCGGAGTTCACCGGCGACGCGCGACTTCAGGAAAAGGGCGGGCGCGAAATTGCCGAAGGTCGGCGGGAGGGCATCGCCTCGACGTCTGACGCGTCGTCCTCGGTCAGACCTCGAGGAAAGCCGGCTAGTTGACCGGGAGCATTCCGAGGTCGACGCGCCCAGATGCGGGGTGCAGACGACGTTCTCCAGACCGAACAGCACCGAATCCGTCGCCGGCTCGGTCTCGAACACCTCGACGCCCGGCACCGGCGACCTTACCCGACTTGATACCCTTGGCGAGATCGGCCTCGACGACGAGACCGCCGCGGGCGCAATTGATGATGCGCACACCGTCCTTCATCCTGGCGACCGCCGCCGCGTTGATGATGCCTTGGGTCTTGTCGGTCATCGGCGTGTGCAGGCTGATGAAGTCGGGGCGCTTGAACAGCTCGTCGAACTCGACGGCCCTTGCACCGTAGGTCGCACTGCAGCTTATGATGCTTTCGGGCACCCTTTGGAAGCTCCGGCTACTGGAATTCGTGGTCGTCTGCGAGGGTCGATGCTGGCGGCGGAACATCCGGCTCGAGCTAGAACGATCCCGGCCTGAACCAACGCGCTGGCGTAGGGCCAGATAACGAAGGCTGCGGCCACGAACGGTATTGATTAGAAGAGGCGGCTGAGATCAGGCAACCTTGGCCGCAGTCGCGGCCACGCCCTCCACCCAATCCTTGAGTGACGCGTGTTCGGGCGGCAATTGGATAGCCATTCCCCCCGCGAAAGCTTCGAAAGCCTCGTAATTCAACGCATTCAGGCCGACAAGGACAGGCACCTCCATCGCAATAGCTTGAGCGATCACGTCGCGAAACCCGCGCCCCTCTGCCTCGTGCTTGCCGAATTTGTTGATGATCAGCAGGTCGGCGCCCGACGAAAGTCGCGCCGCAACCAGCCCCACGGCCGTCTCCAGCGTGGCGGGGTCGAGGCGGCAACCGCGCGCCGATGGGCCAAGATCCTGGCTGATACGCAAGACGGGGCCATTCGGCAGAACCCGTACATCCATGTCGCAGGGACCGGCATCCGCACGCTCGGTGTTGATCTGAACGGTACCGCAGCATCTTAAGCCGCAGGCCGCGAGGTCGACAGCCAAGCCTTCAAGGATCAGGTCCGTATCGCCCCGCCCCGGCGCCATAGTAAATGCAAGCATCATGTTTCTGATCCCTCAGGTTTGGCAAAATGGTAGGAATTCAACGAGCGCTCCGGCAGGAAGGTGCTCGGCCTCCGCGGGCAGGAACATCAGCCCGTCCGCCTGCGGCAATCTTCCGACCCGGCCCGAATGGGTGGCGGCCTCGAAAGTGACGACGTCCCGGCCATGGGCGTCGACCCCGGCAAGCGTTGCGGGCCGCAATTCGCAACGGCCCGGCTTGCGACGGATGGCGGCGGCGGTGACGACAAGGCGTCGCGCCGGGCGGGAACAGGACTCGCCCGTAAGCCCCCGGATCAGCGCCGTGCCGAAAACCTGCCACGTGACAAGTGCCGCGAGCGGATTGCCAGGCAGACCAAGCCAGAACGCCGCGCCGATGCGCCCGAACGATACCGGCTTGCCCGGCTTGATAGCGACACCGCTGAACACGATCTCGCCGCCCAGACCGGCAAGGACGGGCTTCACATGATCCTCCTCCCCCACCGAGATCCCGCCAGTGGTGATGACGAGGTCGGCTCGGATCGCCAAGTCGTCGAGTTGCCGGCCAAGGCCCGAGCGGTTGTCCGCACCGTGGGCGGTGGCAACAAGGTCCAGGCACGCGCCACTCAGCGCGGCGGTCAGCATCGGCGTGTTGACGTCCCATATCTGCGCGGCTGCCCGGGACCCGCCCGCCTGGCGTATTTCATCTCCGCTCACAAGGAGCGCCACGCGCAGCCGCCGACGGACGCGAACGACACCCGCGCCGGCCGCGGCACAGGCGGCGATCTCCCTCGGACCAAGACGACTGCCTCGGTTCAGAACAGTCGCCCCCGCCGCCATGTCGCTGCCTGCCCGCCGGATGTTCAGGCCCGGTTCGGGGCGGCGGTGGAGATGAATATCGTCTTCGTCGCGGGTGACCTCTTCCTGCATCAAGACGGCATCTGCGCCTTCGGGGATCGGTGCGCCGGTGAAAATGCGGGCCGCCGATGCGCCGATGAGCTGTTTGGTGGTTCCCTGTCCTGCAGCAACGCGAGCAACCACCTTCAGCGCCCAGGGTCCGTTCCCGGTCAGGGCAGAGGACGAGACCGCATATCCGTCCATCGCAGCGTTGTCGAAAGCTGGGGCCATGGACAGTGACCGGACCGGTTGGGCCAGGATGCGGCCCGTAGCCTGGCCAAGAGAGACCGTTTCGGTCGTACCCATCGGGGCGGCACGCGCCGCGATTCTGCTCAGGGCCTCATCAATGCCGATCAAGGTCTTGAGCGTCACCTGCCCGTCGCAGCCCCATCCCGGCGACGCGATCGTCTGATGGATCGTCATTGTGCCGCCTCCTGTCCGAAATGGCCCGGTCCGATGCTGCAATCGAGGTCGCGCAGGCGCCCGTCCTTCAATCCGTAGATCAGACCGTGCACACGGACGTCCGCACCGCGGGTCCATGCCTTTTGCAGGATCGGCGTTTCGCCTACGCGGCGGACGCCCTCGACGACGTTCAATTCGGCCAGCCGGTCGCGTCTTCCGTCGTTGTCTGGCTCCCGTCCCAGATCGACAGCGTAGCTGCGAGCAAGGCGCCGGATCGGCTCCAGCCAGTGATCGGCCAGACCATGCGGCAGATCCTCTGTCGCGGCCTTGACCCCGCCACAGCCGTAATGGCCGCAGACGATGATTTCGCGCACGCTCAGCGCCTCCACCGCGAATTCAAGCGCGGACAGCAGGTTCATGTCCGAGGAATGCACGATATTGGCGACGTTGCGATGGACGAACACTTCGCCCGGGTCGAGGCCTGCAACCACATTTGCCGGAACCCGGCTGTCCGAACAACCGATCCAGAAGAACTCTGGGGCCTGTTGCGCGGCGAGCCGGGTGAAATACTCGGGTTCTTCGGCACGGCGTCGTGCCGACCAAGCCTGATTGCGCGCCAGAAGATCAGTTAGCATGCGTCGTCTCCGCAATCGGGGGGCAGTTCCCGTCGTGCCACATACGCTGCGACAGCGTCATCGGATCGACCCGGGTGAGGCGCATGCGCGATGGGCAGCAGGGAATGACCGCTCCCGCATTGCGCTGGCCCTGACGGCTTCATCACGCGTCCGTTCGCGCGATTCCGATCGGCGCAAGGCTTGCGCCGGTGATGGTTGCCCGGGCGGCAAGCGTCTCGATGAACTCTCGCGATGCCCGCGCCCAGGCAGTCTTTTCGAGCGCCTGTGCGATCTTGGGGCGGACGGTTTCATAGGGCAGAACCTGTCCCGGCGCCGTGGCGTTCAGGCGGATGATGTGCCAGCCATGTCGCGACAACACCGGGGCGGGTGTCGTTCCCCCGTCTGGCAGGGTGCGCAGAACGGCCTCGAACTCGGGAACGGTGTCGCCCGGACCAAGCTGGCCAAGATGCCCGCCGGAGGCCTTCGACCCGCAATCGCTTTCGCGGGCCAGAAAGGCGAAACCCTTCACGTCGCCATCCAGTCTTGCAAGAATGGCTTGCGCGCGCGCCTCGGCGATGACGCTCGCTGCTTTCTCGCGTGGATCGCAGGCGCACAGGATGTGCGATACATCCCACAGCGGCTCTGACCGGAAACGATCAGGGTCTCTCGCCCATTCGGCCTGAACCGCCTGGTCGGTCACCGGCGCAATCGTCAACGCCTCGTCCAGAACGGCGCGGATCATTGCTTCGTCCTCGGTCTCGACACGTCCTGGAGCCAGTTCCTCCGGGTCCGCGTCAAGCCCGCGAACCTTCGCCTCCTGCAGCAGAAGGGTGCGGATCGTCAGCGCCTGCGCCGCCTTGCGCCAAGCAATGCCGGGCCTGCCTTTGGGAGCGGTGTGGTTCTGGGCCTCGGCGGAAATTGCCGCCGAGGCAATGGTTTCGCCATTCACGACGACGTCTGCAAAAATGGCCGTTTTCATCGCCGTCACTCCGCAGGTGTCGTGGCCGAGGGACCGTGTTTGCCCTGCACCGCATCGTAAGCGCGACGGCGGTCCTCAAGCGGGCGGCGGCGACGCGAGCGCACCATCTGATAGCCCGGACGCAGCGTGACGTACCGGATCGGCACCGACAGCATGTGCACCAACCGGGTGAACGGGAACGCAGCCAGGATCACCATGCCCAGCAGGATATGAACCTTGTAGAGCCAGTGCACGTCGATGACCTGCGCCCAGGCGTTCAGTTGCAGGGTCATGACGCTTTGCGACCAGGTCATGAAGCGCACCATTTCCGAGCCGTCCATATGTTCGAGCGTCAGAATGATGGTACCAAGCCCGACAACCACCTGCAGCCAGAGCGCCACCAGAATGGCAATGTCGGCAAAGCTCGAATTGACCCGAATGCGGGCATCGAACAGTCGTCGGTGCAGCAGCATCGACGCCCCCACGAACGCCGCAAGGCCCGCCGCGCCTCCCAGGATCACCGCCACCCACTGTTTCAGGCCATAGGGAACGCCGAGCGCATCCAGTACCCAGATCGGGGTGAAGAGCCCGATGAGGTGGCCGAAAAACAGCACGATGATGCCGACATGGAACAGCACCGATCCCCAAATCAGTTGTTTGCGGCGAAGGAGCTGACTGGACGAGGTCTTCCAGGTGAACGGGTCACGTTCGTAACGCGCAATGGTGCCGATCAGGGCCACTGCGAGAACCGCATAGGGCAGGATGCCGAAGATCAGGTAGTCGATGTCGAAATTCCCGAACATGTCAGACGCTCCTATTCAGTATCTTGGGGGCGGGCGTGTCCATCATGGCCAGCATGTCGCGGACCTGTGGGCATCCGGCATTCGGGTCGGGGCCGAAGGTGACTTCCGCTTCCTCCCAGACCGCGTCGAGCGCGGCGAGGTCGTTCGGGTCGTCGTCGGGCTGGGACAGCATTCCCGCCAGTGCCTCGGCGTCCGCTTCTGTTCCCGCAAGCTGCGACAGCGCGGTGAAGGCGTCGGCGTATCCGCTTCCGCGCCGCACCAGACGGGTGTCGATCGCGTCGAGGATATGCGCCGCATCCGCCAGGATATCGCGTGCTTCCGCGACGGGCCGCGTCGAGAGGAATTCCAGCAGCACCGGCAAATGGTCAGGCAGTTCGGTGGTGGCGGGCTCGAACCCGCCCTCCCGGTAGGTCTCGACCAGACTCACCATTGCACCGCCCCGGTCGCGGCTTTCACCATGGACATGTTCGAACAGATTCAGCGACAGGGTGCGCGACCGGTCGAACAGCATCACATAGCTTTCCTGCAGGTCGTAAAGGTCGCCCTGCTCCAGACCCTTGGTCAACCTCTGCAGCGCGACCCGCGTGTCGGGTTTGATCCGTAGATCGGCGGACAGAACTGCCCCGATTTCGGGCATGGCCGCCTGCAGTTCGTCCGTCGGATAGCTCAGGATCAGCGACAGCGCCTTGAGCGTACGGTCCATCATCAGAATGACTCCAGCGGCAGGGCAAAGCTCTTCTTCTTGCCGCCGAAGATGGTCGTCTTGCCGGTGCTGCCGCTGGAACATCCGTTGCCGTCGGTGAACCCGCATCCGCCCTTGAGTTCCGCGCCCGCTTCGTTCTGTTCGCGGTGCGCCGTGGGGATGGCGAAGCGGTCTTCGTAATCGGCAATGGCCATGATCTTGTACATGTCCTCGATCATCCGGCCCGACATGCCGACGCGGGCGGCGATGCCTTCGTCGCGCACGCCGTCCACGGTCAGGGCGCGCATGTAGAGCCGCATGGCCGACATCCGTTCCAGCGCACCCACGATCGGTTCCTCGTCGCCCGCCGTCAGCATGTTGGCGAGGTACTGCACCGGAATGCGCAAGCTGCGCACGTCGGGCATCTGGTCGCTCATGGCGATCTGACCGGCCTGTGCGGCGTTCTGGATCGGTGACAGCGGCGGGATGTACCAGACCATCGGCAGCGTCCGGTATTCGGGATGCAGCGGGAAGGCGACCTTCCACTCCATCGCCATCTTCCAGATCGGGCTGACTTTCGCGGACTCGATCCAATCCTCGGGCACGCCGTCGCGGCGCGCCCCAGCGATCACCTCAGGGTCGTTCGGGTCGAGGAACACGTCCAGTTGCGCCCCGTAAAGATCGGTTTCGCGTTCGGAACTGGCCGCGGCCTCGATCTTGTCGGCATCATACAGGATGACGCCCAGATAGCGGATGCGCCCCACGCAGGTTTCAGAACAGACCGTCGGCTGACCGCTTTCGATACGCGGGTAGCAGAAGGTGCATTTCTCGGATTTGCCGGATTCCCAGTTGTAATAGATCTTCTTGTAGGGACAGCCCGAGATGCACATCCGCCAGCCCCGGCATTTTTCCTGGTCGATCAGGACGATCCCGTCCTCTTCACGCTTGTAGATCGCGCCGGATGGACAAGCTGCCGAGCATGTCGGGTTCAGACAATGCTCGCACAGGCGGGGCAGATACATCATGAAGGTATTTTCATACTCCCCATAGATCTTTTTCTGGATATTCTCGAAGTTGTAGTCCTTGGACCGTTTCGAGAATTCGCCGCCCAGGATTTCTTCCCAGTTCGGGCCCTTCTCGATCTTTTCCATCCGCTCTCCGGTAATCTTCGACCGGGGGCGCGCTGTGGGAAAGGCATCCATGTCGGGCGCCGATTTCAGATGATCATAGTCGAAATCGAACGGTTCGTAGTAATCGTCGATCTCGGGCAGGTCGGGGTTGGCAAAAATATTCGCGAGGATCCGCCACTTGCTGCCCTGCTTGGGATGCAGCTTGCCGGATTTCGACCGGGCCCATCCGCCGTTCCAGCGCTTCTGGTTCTCCCAATCGGTGGGATAGCCAGTGCCGGGTTTGGTCTCGACGTTGTTGAACCAGGCGTATTCGACGCCTTCGCGGCTGGTCCAGACGTTCTTGCAGGTGACCGAGCAAGTGTGGCACCCGATGCATTTATCCAGGTTCAGGACCTTGCCGATTTGCGCGCGAACTCTCATTCCGCAGCCTCCACTTTCGGGGTTGTCGGCTGATCCAGCCAGTCAATCTTTTTCATCTTGCGGACAATGACGAATTCGTCGCGATTGCTGCCCACAGTGCCGTAATAGTTGAAGCCGTAGCTCAGCTGCGCATAGCCGCCGATCATGTGCGTCGGCTTGAGCGTGGTGCGGGTGACCGAGTTATGGATGCCGCCGCGATGGCCGGTCTTTTCCGATCCGGGCGTGTTCACGATCTTTTCCTGCGCGTGATACATGAACAGAGTGCCCTGCTTGATCCGCTGCGACACCACAACGCGCGCGGTCAGTGCGCCGTTGATGTTGTAGGCTTCGACCCAGTCGTTATCGACCAGCCCCGCCTTCTGCGCGTCCATCTCAGACATCCACACGACAGGACCGCCCCGGTTCAGGGTCAGCATCAGCAGGTTGTCGGTGTAGGTGCTGTGAATGCCCCACTTCTGGTGCGGCGTGATGAAGTTCAGCACGACGTGCGGGCTGCCTTCGGCGGCGTCGTTGTTGACGGCCTTGGTGATGGTCTTCAAGTCCACCGGCGGGCGATAGCTGACGAAGCCTTCACCAAAGGCCCGCATCCACAGGTGATCCTGGTAAAGCTGCTGACGCCCGGTCAGCGTCCGCCACGGGATCAGTTCGTGCACGTTGGTGTAGCCCGCGTTGTAGCAGACCGTTTCGCTCTCGATGCCTGACCAGGTGGGCGAGGAAATGATCTTGCGCGGTTGGGCCGCGATGTCGCGGAAGCGGATCTTGGTGTGATGGGCGCCTTCGGCCAGATGAGCGTGGTGACGGCCGGTCGGCTTTTCCAGCTCTTCCCATGCTTTGACGGCCACTTCGCCGTTGGTCTCGGGCGCAAGCATCAAGATCATCTCCGCCGCGTCGATGGCAGTTTCCAGCTTTGCGTGCCCCTTCGAGACCCCCTCATCCAGCACGACACCGTTCAGGTCGCGCAGGTGCCCCACCTCGACCTTGGTGTCCCAGTTGATCCCCTTGCCGCCATTACCCAGCTTTTCAAGCAGTGGCCCGACAGAGGTGAACTTCTTGTAGAGATTTGGATAATCCCGTTCGACGGAGATATAGTTCGGCGCGGTCTTGCCCGGGATCAGATCGCATTCACCCTTTTTCCAGTCCTTCACATGGGCCTGCGCCAGTTCGCCGGGCGTGTCGTGCAGCAGCGGAAGCTGAACGATGTCGGTTTCGACACCCAGGACCTCGGGCGCCACCTCCGAGAACTTCCGTGCGATCGACTTGAAGATTTCCCAGTCGGACTTGCTCTCATAGGCCGGGTCCACTGCCGCCTGCAGCGGGTGGATGAACGGATGCATGTCGGAGGTGTTCAGGTCGTCCTTTTCGTACCAGCTGGCCGTCGGCAGGACGATGTCGGAGTAGACGCAGGTGGTGGACATGCGGAAGTCGATGGTCACCAGCAGGTCGAGCTTGCCCTTCGGCGCCTCGTCGTGCCAGACGGCCTCCTTCGGCATCACGCCGCCCTCCTCGCCCAGGTCCTTGCCCATGACGCCGTGGTCCGTGCCCAGCAGGTGCTTAAGGAAGTATTCGTGCCCCTTGCCGCTCGACCCCAGCAGGTTTGACCGCCAGACGAACAGGTTGCGCGGCCAGTTTTCCGGTGCATCCGGGTCTTCGCAGGACATTTGCAGATCGCCGGATTTCAGCTGCTCGGCGACGTAGTCCTTAATGTCCTTGCCCGACGCCTTCGCAGCTTTCGCCACCTCCAGCGGGTTGGTCTTCAGCTGCGGGGCGGACGGCAGCCAGCCCATCCGTTCAGCCCGGATATTGTAGTCGATCAGGCTGATGTCCCAATCGCCCTCGGGAGCGGTGGGCGACAGGATCTCGTCAGCCCGCAATGTCTCATAACGCCACTGGTCGGTGTGGGCGTACCAGCACGAGGTCGAGTTCATGTGCCGCGGCGGACGGCTCCAGTCCAGCGCGAAAGCCAGCGGCTGCCAGCCGGTCTGCGGGCGCAGCTTTTCCTGCCCCACATAGTGCGACCAGCCGCCCCCCTCCTGTCCGATACAGCCGCACATCACCAGCATGTTGATGATGCCGCGATAGGCCATGTCCATGTGGTACCAGTGGTTCAGACCGGCCCCGAGGATGACCATGGATTTGCCATGGGTCTTTTCCGCATTGCCCGCGAACTCGCGAGCCACCGCGATGATCTTCTCACGGTCAACGCCGGTGATCTTTTCGGCCCAGGCCGGGGTATATGGGCTGTCACCGTCGAAATCCTTCGACACCCAGTCGCCACCAAGGCCACGATCAAGGCCGTAGTTGCCGCAGAACAGGTCGAACACGGTGGCGACAAGCACATCCTTGCCATTGGCGAGCGTGATCCGCCGGGCGGGGATGTTGCGGGTCAGAACCTCGGGGTGGTCGCATTTCACGAAATCGCCGGTGGCCGCACCGCCAAAATACGGGAAATCGACGCCCACCACCTCGTCATGATCTCCGTCCATGATCTGGCTCAGGCGCAGTCGGGCTTCAGCCCCCTTGGCGCGCTGTTCAAGGTTCCACTTGCCTGTCTCATTCCAGCGGAACCCGATGGAGCCGTTGGGCGCCACGACCTGACCGCTGGCCTCGTCAAGGGCGACCGTCTTCCAGTCGGGGTTGTTGGTCTCGCCGAGCTTGCCGTCGAAATCCTCCGCGCGCAGCATCCGGCCCGGCACGAGGTGCCCGCCCCTTTCGTCAAGCCGCACCAGCATCGGCATGTCGGTGTACTTTCGGGCGTAGTCCTCGAAATACTCGGCCTGCCGGTCTAGGTGGAACTCGCGCAGGATCACGTGGCCCATTGCCATCGCCAACGCCGCGTCGGTGCCGGCCTGGGGGTTCAGCCAGATGTCGCCGAATTTGGCGGCCTCGGAATAGTCAGGGCTGACAACGGCGGACTTGGTGCCGCGATAGCGGACTTCGGTATAGAAGTGCGCATCGGGCGTGCGGGTCTGCGGTACGTTCGAGCCCCAGAGCATCAGGAAGCCCGCATTGTACCAGTCAGCGCTTTCCGGCACGTCGGTCTGTTCGCCCCAGGTTTGGGGTGACGCGGGCGGCAGATCGCAATACCAGTCGTAAAACGACATGCAGGTACCGCCCAGCAGGCTCAGGTAGCGCGAGCCCGCCGCATAGCTGACCATCGACATCGCTGGGATCGGGGAGAACCCGAAGACGCGATCAGGGCCGTAGGTCTTGGCGGTATAGGCATTGGCGGCGGCGACAATCTCGGTCGCCTCCTCCCACGACGCGCGCACGAAACCGCCTTTGCCGCGCGCCTTGGTGTAGGAGGCGCGCAGAACCGGATCGTTCTGGATCGTCGCCCAGGCCGCGACGGGCGTCATGGTCTCGCGCATGCGGCGCCAAACGCGCATCAGGCTGCCCCGGATCAGCGGGTTCTTCACGCGGTTGGCGGAATAGAGATACCAGCTGTAGGACGCGCCCCGCGCACAGCCGCGCGGTTCATGGTTGGGCAGGCCCGCACGGGTGCGCGGATAATCGGTCTGCTGCGTCTCCCACGTGACGATGCCGGATTTGACATAGATCTTCCACGAACAGGATCCGGTGCAGTTCACCCCATGGGTCGAGCGGACAATCTTGTCGTGCCGCCAGCGGTTTCTGTAGGTCTCTTCCCAGTCTCGGCTCTCGCGGGTTGTCTGACCCCACCCGTCCGAAAACGTCTCCAGCTCCTTGCTCTGGAAGAAGTTCAGTCTGTCGAGCAGATGGCTCATCTTGGCTTCCTTTCGGGTGTCCGGTCCGGTGAGACAACTTGCACCGACCGAGTGTTCGCTTGGGTCATTGGGCGGACTGGGGCGCAGCACTCGCGGGCCTGCCCCCGAGTTCGATGTCGTGCAGCAGGCCGCCGGGCCGCGTGTAGACAGCCCAGGTGATCACGACGCAGATCACGTAGAAGATCAGAAAGCCCCAGAGCGCATCCACGGCGGAACCGGTCATCGCGATGGATGTGCCGTAGGCCTTGGGGATGAAGAAGGCGCCGTAGGCGGCGATGGCCGAGGTGAAGGCGACAATCGCACCCGATTCCATGGCGATCTGCCGCTTGCGCTCGTCCACGCCCAGATGCGGCATCAGGCGTGGCACCTCGCGCCCCATGATCACCGGGATCATCTGGAAGGTGGAGGCATTGCCGACACCGGTCAGGAAGAACAGCGCCATGAAACAAGCGAAGAAGCCGATGAAGGACCCGAGCCCGAGGAAGGAAATCACACCGAACGTGGCAGCGATCATTCCCAGGAAGGTCCAGAAGGTGACCCGCCCCCCGCCGAACCGGTCGCTGATCCATCCGGTCGCGGCGCGGCTCAGCGCCCCCACCAGCGGCCCCAGGAACACGTAGTTCAGCGCATTCACCTCGGGAAAGGCCAGCTTGGTCAGCAGCGGGAAGCCGGCGGAGTAGCCGATGAAGCTGCCAAACGTGCCGGTATAGAGGATGCACATCAGCCAGTTGTGCCGACGCCCGAAGATCACCGCCTGGTCGGCAAAGCTGGCGCGGGCATCGGCGATGTCGCTCATGCCCAGCCAGGCGGCGATCGTGGCCGCGATGATGAACGGCACCCAGACGAAACCCGCGTTCTGCATCCAGAGCTGTCCGCCGTCCGACATGGTCTGCGGCTGCCCGCCCAGTGCCCCGAAGACGCCCGCCGTGATGACGATGGGCACGAGGAACTGCATGACGGACACGCCCAGATTGCCGAGGCCTGCGTTCAATGCCAGCGCGTTGCCCTTTTCCGCCTTCGGGAAGAAGTATCCGATGTTGGCCATGGACGAGGCGAAATTGCCGCCGCCGAATCCGCACAGAAGTGCCAGAGTGAGGAAAAGCAGATAAGGTGTGTCGGGGTTCTGCACCGCGTAGCCGATGCCCAGCGCCGGCAGCAGCAGCGATGCGGTCGACAGCGTCGTCCACAACCGCCCGCCGAAGATCGGCACCATGAAGCTGTAGAAGATGCGCAACGTAGCCCCGGAAAGACCCGGCAGGGCCGCCAGCCAGAACAGCTGGCTCGGCGTGAAGTCGAACCCGATCGCCGGCAGTCGGGCGACGACGACCGACCACACCATCCAGACCGAGAAGGCCAGCAGCAGCGCCGGGATCGATATCCACAGGTTGCGCCGTGCCACCGCCCGGCCCCTTTCTTCCCAGAACACCGGGTCTTCGGGGCGCCAGTCGTCAAGGACACGCGGCATGGCCGTGCGCTCGGCGTGGTGGATGTCCTGCATTTCTGGCAATTGCGGCAAGCGGTCGAGCGCCTCGCCATGCGCGCCGCGTTCCATGGCCCGGATCGACAGGTGCATCCAGGTCAGCGCAACGGCGACCAGAACAAACAGCAGCGCGAAGCACGAGGTGTAGATGCCCGTAAGGTCTAGCAGCGCGCCGAAGCCGATGGGCAGGATGAACCCGCCAAGGCCGCCGATCATGCCGACGAGCCCTCCCACTGCCCCGACGTGGCGTGGATAGTAAACCGGGATGTGCTTGAAGACCGCCGCCTTGCCGAGGCTCATGAAAAAGCCGAGCGCGAACAGGGTGGCGACGAAAGGCCATAGCCCCATGCTGGTCGAAAACGCGATCGGCCCGCCCTTGCTTTGGACGATGTAATCCGTGGGCGGGTAGGACAGCATGAACAGGAAGATCAGCGAGAAGCCGAAGGTCCAGTACATCACCGACCGCGCGCCGAACTTGTCGGACAGGTGCCCACCATAGGCGCGAAACAGCGAGGCCGAGAGGCTGAAGGATGCCGCCGCCATGCCCGCGGTGCGCACGTCGACGCCGTAGACCTCGATTAGATAGTGCGGCAGCCACAACGCCAGTGCGACGAAGGCGCCGAAGACGAAGAAATAGTAGAGCGAGAAGCGCCAGACCTGCAGGTTCTTCAGCGGCGCGAATTGCTCGGCAAACGACGGGGCCCTGGCGCCCGTCCGGCGCCGCTCGACCAGTTCGGGGTCGTCCTTGGCCAGCAGGAAGAACAGCACGCCGATCAAGGCCAGACCCGCCGCCCACACATAGGCGACGCCGTGCCAGCCGAAGGCGACCATGACGAAGGGAGCGACGAACTTGGTGACCGCCGCGCCGACATTGCCGGCGCCGAAGATGCCAAGGGCCGTGCCCTGGTGGCCCGCATCGTACCAGCGGCTGACATAGGCCACGCCGATGATGAAGGACCCGCCCGCGAGCCCGATGCCAAGCGCTGCGATAAGATACATGGTGTAGCTGTCCGCCAGCGTCAGCGCCCATGTGGCAATCGCGGTCAGGATCATCTGGCCCGAGAAGACGAGCCGCCCGCCGTATTTCTCGGTCCAGACGCCGAGAAACAGGCGGGTAATGGAGCCGGTCAGGATTGGCGTTGCCACCAGCAGACCGAACTGCGTATCGGTCAGGCCTAGTTCGGCTTGGATGGCGACACCGATGATCGAGAAAATCGTCCAGACAGCAAAACAGGCGGTGAATGCGATCGTGCTCAGGCTCAAGGCGCGCGTTTGGTCGATGCTTGAGGCTGTGGCTACGGTCTGCATGGCAGTGTCTCCGGCAGGATGGCGCTCACCCCGAGCAGGGGTTCATCGCCAGACCTGAGGCCGGAGCGGCCCGGATGATTTGATCCAGATCAGGTGAACGGAGAAAGCGTAGAGAAATAAACGCCCTAACAAACTAAATCACTTGCTTGCTGGCGATCGGTCAAGGCTTGGCCTGATCAGATCATTTATTTAATTGACATTTATCAATCTATGTATTGATATCGGTCGCGCTAGGCGCCGGAGAGATGGCATGCCCGACTCAGAACACCGGGATATTCGCGAACTCGATCTTTTCGCACATATGCTGCATGAGCATTTCGCCGTGTTAATGCGCGGGGCATACGTTCAGAATTTTCCAGCGCAGATCGAATTGATTACGGAAGGCGAACCGTGTGATTTCCTTCATATCGTTCTCTCCGGTTCGGTTGATCTGTTCTCGGAGTGGAATGGCAGGGTTACTAGTATGGCAACCGTGCGGCCCATCTCGACCTTCATCCTTGCCGCGACGATCCGGGACGCGCCGTATCTGATGTCGGCCCGAACGCTGGAGAAGAGCCGCATCGCGCTTATTCCAAGCCAGGACGTGCGGGCCATTTTTGACGTCGATAGCAACTTTGCCCGCGCGATCGTGGCCGAGCTTGCCCAATGCTACCGTTCATTCATCAAGGCACAAAAAGACCTCAAGCTCAGAACCTCGCTTGAACGCCTCGCAAATTTCCTGTTGCGGCAACAAAGGCGAGCCGGTGGTGGGGCTGCGTTCGAACTGGACTTCGAAAAGCGGCGCCTTGCATCCGTGCTGGGAATGACGCCGGAAAACTTGAGTCGCGCCTTCAAAGGGCTTCAGCCCTATGGTGTCAAAGTCAATGGTACCTGCATCACCATAGCAGACCAGGCAGACCTCCAGCAGTTTGCCAAGCCAAATCCCTTGATCGATGACGTCTCGACCTGAAGTGATGCAGCGGATGCGCCATAGCGGCGTCTTGTATGCCATGACGGTCCGTAGCTCTGCGTCATGCGGGTGCCAATCAAGGCGGTCATTTCAGAACCGGACCTGCAAAGTTTTCTGAGTGCAGGGGGCCGATATCCGACTGGCGGCTTCAGAGCCGTGGATATTATGCAGCTGCCTTTTGAGTTCCGATCTCCCTCGGGAATGATTTCCGGTTCAGCATTGGGCCGAAAGCGGACCGGCATCTTTCGAGCCTCCACGACGAGAAGGCTGCCCTCCGGCTCTCGACCCTTCTAGGTGTTTAGTCCCGGCATTTGGTGGATTGGATCGAGCGTGAATCGTTCTGGTTCTGAAGTCCATCGTTTGCAGATGAACTCGTAGGGCGTGAGGCCCTTCAGGGTCTTGAGGCGCCGGGC
>NZ_JACSGS010000033.1:0-13578 GCF_014334315.1 Aurantimonas sp. DM33-3
CATCGACCTGCCGCAGCTTCGCGACGATCTCTTCAGGCTTGTGCTTCTTCTGCGGCATGCTCTCGTCCTCCAATGGCTGAAAAACCATACTTCAGGGAGGACCACTTCAGTGGGGGCAGACCATTTCGTCCACCTCAAGGATGCGAACCGGCTCGCCTTCGAAATCGCGTGTCGTCAGCCCATTCATGCCGCTTCCTGCCGGCCTTGCACGAAGGCTAAGCCATTCGGGCAAAGATAGACTTTCGAGGGCGTTGTTCCTTCGCGCAGTCGCATTGCAAACCGCGTCGCGTTGACCGCTTTGGTGGCATGTGGTGAAGCTGATACGAGGGGTGATCCCTGATGAGACGGTGAATGGGCGACGGCCGCCGCGTGGCGCACGCTGGTTGACACCAAACTGCCGACGCGGCTGATCGATGACCTTTCCCACGTCTCGGGCGGTGCGTTCAGCATGCCTGCGAGCCGGCGTCGGGAAAGGCCCACACTGGCGTTTCAACAACCAACTGGCCGCAGGGAGCGGTTACTCTGCAACGTGCGGCGGTCCTGCAACATTTAGGGACCGTACCGGCTGTAGCCCGGATGGCGGTGCGCTGAGCCCCCTAAACGTCGCCAGTTATACGCGCGAAATGAAAGGTTGACCGGGTTGACTCGGTTGACCTGAATTGCCTGGCGTTGACTGCCTGCTGAGAGGCTGCGCGGTGGCGACGGCTCGCCAGTTCGTCGGACCCCGGGGCGGACCACTCATTGCCCGGAGCGCTTGTTCCCCGGGAGCTGCGGCCTTCAAGGCGAGCATCACGATCTGCCGGGTCGCTTGGACCCGGACCGTTAGCCCCAGTTCCCACTGAGCGGCATGGCAATCGGCCACTTACGACATCACGCGATCTCAGGTCCTCGGTCACGCCGGGGCTGAGATCACCTTCATGGGTGAGGCAACCGCCCGCACCTCGCGCTTCTAGGGAACCAGAGCCGCGGGGCGTTGGCGTGCGCCGCACAGCTAGCATCGGTGAACGAAATGAACGCTGGACCGAACGGATTGAGCCCGGCCGCGATGAGTGCGGCTGAGCGCCTGGCTGAGGTGGCGCGGCTGCTTGCCGTCGGCCTGGTGCGTCTCAACGCCAGACGAGCCGAGCGTGACGGCTGTGCGGCCTCCACGGATGAGGATTGACGGAGACAGTTCGCCTTTCCTTGCCGAGCCTGGCCGGACCGGCGTGGACATCGCTTTCGTACAGAGCGTCAGTCGAAACGTTCGAAACGGAGATTCCCCGATGACCGCTGCTGTTTCTCAATCCGCCCCCGCGCTACAGGCAAGCGTGCTGGCGGAGGTCGCTGCGCTGAAGGGCGCCTCAGCTGCCGAACTGAAGCAGCGCTGGCGTGAGGTCTTCGAGACGGAGCCGCCGCCGTATAACCGCCGGTTCCTAGAAAGCCGGCTCGCCTATCGCCTCCAGGAGCTGGCTTATGGTGGCCTCTCCCGAGAGACGCGTGACCGGTTGGTCGCCCTGGGCGAGCAACTCGATGGCGGCAAGACCGCCGTGCGAGGCCGGCGCATCGTTGATCGACCGATCGCCGGCACTAGGCTGGTCCGCGAGTGGCAGGGGAGGGAGCATCAGGTGACGGTGCTTGTCGATGGCTACGAGTGGCAGGGGCGGCCCTACAAGAGCCTCTCCTCGGTAGCTCGTGCGATCGCCGGCACACGCTGGAACGGCTGGACGTTCTTCGGCCTGAAAAACCATGGGAAGAATGGGTGAGGCGATGATGAAGTCGACGACCTCAAAAGCGGCATCGGCATCGCGAGCGGCGCCCGTGCTGAAGAAGCGCTGCGCGGTCTACACCCGCAAATCGAGCGAGGAAGGTCTTGAGATGGTCTTCAACAGCCTCGACGCGCAGCGCGAGGCCTGTGAAGCCTATATCGCCAGCCAGAAGGCCGAGGGCTGGGTCATGGTGCCCGATCGCTATGACGATGGCGGCGTCTCCGGCGGCACGCTCAAGCGCCCGGCGCTGGAGCGGCTGCTCGCCGATATCGAGGCCGGGCTGGTGGATGTGGTGGTGGTCTACAAGATCGACCGCTTGTCGCGCTCGCTGATGGACTTTGCCAGGCTGGTCGAAGTGTTCGACCGTACCGGCGTCACCTTCGTCGCCGTCACGCAGTCGTTCAACACCACCACCTCGATGGGCCGGCTGACGCTGAACGTGCTTTTGTCGTTCGCCCAGTTCGAGCGCGAGGTGATCGGCGAGCGTATCCGCGACAAGGTGGCGGCGTCGCGCAAGCGCGGGATGTGGATGGGCGGTCACCCGCCGCTCGGCTACGACGTGAAGGACCGCAAGCTCGTCATCAACGCGTCGGAAGCGGCGCTGGTGCGGAGTATCTTCGAGCGCTTTATCGCGATCGGGTCGGCGACGACCCTGGCAAACCTGTTGCGCGGTGAGGAGGGGCGGACCAAGCGCGGCCGACCGATCGACAAGGGCGACATCTACAAGCTGATCAACAACCGTGTGTATGTCGGGGAGGCGGTGCACAAGGGCACGGCCTATCCGGGCGAGCACCAGGCCATCGTCAGCCGAACTCAGTTCGACAAGGTTCAGGCGATCCTCGCCGGCAACGCCCGTAGCCGTGCCACTCGCACCCGTGCGCAGACGCCGGCGCTCCTCAAGGGCCTGATCTTCGGTCCAACCGGGGCGGCAATGTCGCCGACGCATACGAGACGGCGGGGCCGGCTCTACCGCTACTATGTCAGCCAGTCGGTCCTGAAGGAGGGCAGGGCGGCCGCGTGTCCGCTCCGCCGTATTCCGGCGGGGGAGATCGAGGCGGCGGTCATCTCGCAGGTGCGGGGCCTGCTGGTGACGCCGGAGGTGGTGATCGGGGCGTGGCGTGCGGCGCGCAGCCAGATCGAGGACCTCACGGAGGAGGATGTCCGCCGGCCGCTGGCACGATTAGAGCCGCTTTGGGATGAGCTCTTCCCGGCCGAGCAGGCGCGGATCATCCAGCTCTTGGTTGAGCGGGTGGATGTCGGCCTTGAAGGCGCCGACATCCGTCTTCGGGTGGAGGGACTAGCAAGTATCGCGAAGGATCTTGCCGCGATCGGCGATCCAGAGAGGAGAGCTGCGGCATGAGAAGCGTCGATCCCTCGACCATCACCGTTCGCGTCCCTTTGGCGATCCGCAAGCGAGGCGGGCGCAAGCTGGTGATCGCGCCCACTGGGGAGATCGGGCTTCCCACCAGCCGCACCAGGATCGACAGCAGCATGATCAAGGCGATCGCAAGAGGCCATCGCTGGAAGGGACTTCTGGAAGCCGGCACGTTCGCCTCGTTGGCCGAGCTTGCCGCGGCCGAGAAGATCAATCCGTCCTACCTCAGCCGCATCCTGCGGCTGACGCTGCTGTCCCCGTCGTTGATCCAGGCCATTCTCGACGGGCGGCAGCCATCTACGGTGACCCTCGACCGTTTGATGCAGCCGTTTCCGCTGGAATGGGACAGGCAGGAGCGGGTGTTAGGGTGCACGTGAGCGAGGGTTGGCTTCGCTGGTCACCACAGTGCCAGCGACCTAACCAGCAACAGTGCCGCCACTGCACCGCAGATCTGAGCAATGCCTAGCCTACGTTCACGGGGCTGGCTCTTGGGATCTCAGGGAATGTTCTCTCTTCCCTGCCGCGGTCGCTAATGTGAAGCCAGCGACATATCCAAACCCAAGGCCGCCGAGCACGAACGCAACTGCTGGTGAACTCGCGGTCACGTCATATATTATTCCACCGGCCACTGGCCCCGCTGCCATGCCCAGCCCCGACGCGAGCCTTCCGTAGGCGAGGTTTTTCGCGAAGCGGGCAGGTGCCGCAAATTGGCGGAGCGCAACGGCCAAAAGAACTTGCTGTCCGCCAAAGCCGATTGCCAGCCCAGCCGGATAAAGCGCCGTACCGGTTACGCTCCAACCGGAGAGCAGAAATGACAGGCCGATGAAGGTAACGAAGACCGCCGCGGCAGCGACGGCAAGCACCCGGCTCACCCCGATTACATCACAGAGCCAGCCGCTTATCAGACGCCAGGCGAACACCGCGCCCCCCGACAAAGCGACGATCCAGACGGCGCGCGCCGGTTCGATACCTTGGGAATCGAAAAGCGCGACTTGCTGCGTCAGCAGTCCGTGATACGCCGCCGAACCGCAGAAGTAACTTGCGCACATCCAGAGGATAGCTCGCGACGGCATACCGAAGTCGGTCCCTTGCTCCATCGTGGGCAGAGGACGTGGCGATCCTCGGATCGCATCAAAGATCACCAAGTGTAGGGCGACGACGACCACGAGCGTGAGGACTGCAAGAAGGGCATAGGCGGCCCGCCAGCCTTGGACATCAATGATGAACTGTAAGAGTGGGAGGCCCAGCAGCGTGGCGAGCCCCGATCCAGCGTCGGCGATCGACATGGCGGTGGCAAGTCGGTGTCGCACTCGTCGCGCCAGCAGGGCGAAGACGACAAATGAGCTGACGCACTGGGCGCCGATGCCGCCTGCAAGTCCGAATATCAACCAGTAGGCGGCAAGCCCTCCAACCCAGGCTGCGGTCAGGGCCAGCGCGCCGCCTAGCAGGATGGCCAACAGCGCGAGCAGGTGCCGGCTGTTCGTGCGCGCCATGGCCGCCGCAATGGCAGGGGCCGAGAGCGCGTTCGCCAGTGCAAACGTCGCGAAGACACCGGAGATCTCTCCGCGCGACCAGCCAAACTCACGTTGCAAGGCGACGAGGAAGAGTCCGAAGGATCCCCAGATCAGTCCGGATACCCCCATCAGCACGAAACCCGCGCCGACTTGAACCCGGACCGCGCGCCGAACCCTTCGCCGGCGCGCGCCTCGTGTGCCCACTGCCTCAGGTCGGAAGAGCGTCAATCAACCCGGTACCGCTCGATCATCGCTGCATCGAGTTCGAGGCCGAAGCCCGGCCCCTGCGGAACGGCTATCATGCCGTCCTTCGGCTTCGGCTTGTTGGCCACGAGCCCCGGCCACAGGGGATCGCGCTCGATATTGGCGAAGCACTCTACCGCGATGCCGTTCGGATAAGCGGCGAGCATCTGCAGCGCAATCTGCGGTTCTTCATGATGGGCAAGACCAATATCGTGGAGCTGGCAGAGCGCTGCGGCCCTTCGCCATTCGGTGATGCCGCCGGCCTCCGAAGCGTCGAAGTTCACGATGTCGACCGCACCCGCCTCGACTAATCGGCGGACCCCGGTCGCCGTCGACTCACTTTGACCTGCATTGATCGGGATCGGGGTGACTCGCCGCACCCCCGCCATCAGACGCGCGTCATCGTACCAATGGCAGGGCTCCTCGAACCAGGCGATGTCGTACTTCTCGATTAGCTTGGCAAAACGCTGGGCTTCGGCCAACGGCCAGCCGCGGTTCGCATCGACGGCGAGCATGAAGTCCGGCCCACCGCCTTCGCGAGCGGCCGCTACACGCTCGGCATCCTTCTCGGCGCTGAGCCCGCCGACCTTGACCTTGCAGCCGGCCATGCCCCACTCCCGGAGCTGCTCCATCTCGCGCCCGAGGTCGGCTAGTGTCTTGTCCTGCTCGTAGTAGCCACCGATCGAGATGATCGGCATCTCCTGCCGGAACCCGCCGAGCAGCCGACAAACGTTTACCCCGGCTGCCTTGCCCATCAAGTCCCAGAGCGCTGTGTCAACGCAGGCAATTGCCTCCATTACGAGTTTGCGGTCGCGGTTCCATTCGGCCAGCCGAAACATCTTCGCCCAGATTCGTTCGACCGCATGGACCTCTTCGCCGATCACGATCGGTGCGAGCTCGTCCTTGATGATATTCACAATCTCGCGGATGTGGGTCCGGTTGTCGCCATTGTAGACTTCGCTGACGAGGCCTTCGTCGGTTTGCATTCGGGTGATGACGGTACAGCGGCTGGTGACGTTGTAGCGGCTACCGCCGAAATCTCGGCTGAGCGGAATCTCGATGGGAATGAGCTCGATGCCCGTGATCTTCATATCGTTCTCGTTTCTTCGTGCTGTTGGAAAGTCATTCGCCCTTGGCACCGCCTTCGGAGAGCCCGACGACGAGCTTGCGCTGGACGAGGAGGTAGAAGACGATCACGGGGATGGTGATCAGCACAGCGCCGGACAGGAGCATGCCCCAAGAGTAGATGTTGTCCTGTCCGATCCAGGTCGCAAGGCCGAGCGGCAGCACCTTCTTGTTTTCGGAGGATATGAAGACCAACGCGAAGAGGAACTCATTCCAGGCATGGTTGAAGCTGAAGACCCCGACCGACACGAGGCCCGGGATCGCCAGCGGCAAGGTCACGCGCCACATCGCGCCGAACCGCGTGCAGCCATCGACCATTGCGCTTTCCTCGAGCGACATCGGGATCGCGTTGAAATACGAGCGCATGAACCAAAGTGCGAGCGGCAGAGTGAAGGCCGTGTTGGCAACCACAAGAGAAAAGAGGGTATCGGTGAGGCCCAGCTGGATCACGTAGATGTATAGGGGAAGTACGATTAGGACTTCCGGCAGCATGTAGCATACAAGAGCTACGCGAGCGAAACCACTTATGCCGAAAAAATTGAAGCGACTAAGACTATATGCCCCCAAGCCGCCGATGAGCAGCGACAGCATGGTCGCGGCGCCTGCAACGATTACGCTATTGAGAAAATACGTAGCGAAGTTGGTCTGTATAAAGAGGTCTCGATAGTTTTGAAGCGTCCAGTTCTCCGGAAGGAAGGTGGGCGGCGACACGTAGAGTTCCGAGCCCGGCTTGAAGGACGAGATCACCATCCAGAATAGGGGGAACCCGATGACCGTTACCGCAGTCAGCGCAAGCAGATAGAGCAAGATGCGGTTAGCGAGGTAGTGCACATCCTCCATCTCGCGATGGCGACGTGGCTCGACGCGGGCGGCCGCGTCCTGAGAAGCGGTTATAGTCACTGCTTTTTCTCCGCGCGACGCATCAGCAGGAAGTAGGCGGTGATCAGCACCGCGAGGATCAGGAAGGTCAGGATCGCAATCGCCGCCGCTCGTCCGAGCTCGAAATCGACGAAGGCCTTCTGGTAGACAAGGATCGGTAGGGTTGTGGTCGCGTCGAGCGGCCCGCCTCCGGTCAGGAGGTAGATGATCTCGAATTTGTGGAAGGTCCAGATCGTGCGCAGCAGTGCGGTCAGGATGAAGACCGGCATTACGTAAGGCAGGGTGATCCGCCAGAACTGCTGGAAGGCACTAGCCCCGTCGATGCGCGCGGCCTCGTACTGTTCTTGCGGGATCGACTGCAGGATCCCGAGAACCGCCAGCACGACGAACGGGAAGAACTTCCACACCCCTACGATTATCACGGAAGCCATCGCCCACCGGGTGCTGCTCAGCCATTGCAGCGGCCCGCTGATGATCCCGAGGTCCGTGAGAAGGTAATTCAGGATGCCGACAATATCGTGGAACATGTACCGCCAGACGAGTACCGCCACGATCGTCGGCACTAGATAGGGTGCCAGCAAGACCGCCCTAGCAATCCCCCGTCCCACGAAGTTCTGGTGCAGAAGCAGCGCCAGCAGGAGACCCAGCACCATCTCAATCGCGACGCTGCCGAAGACCCAGACGAAAGTGTTCGAAAGCGCTCGCCAGAAATGCCGACTCTCCAGTGCCCAGATGAAATTATCGAATCCGATCCAGGGGCCCGACAGTTCGCCAAGTCCGACGCGCTGCATCGATGTGGCAAAGACCGTGATCGTGGGAACGACCGAGAGCAGCAGCAGGAGCGCCACGCTCGGCGCGAGCGTCAGGTATGCCAGTGTCCGGTCGCCCGGCTGGACGGTTCGGATTTCAGCCATTGAGGGACCTCCGCACACCGACACGCGTATCCTCGATCGCCAACCCGCTCGCGGTGTCGAAGCACCGCACTTCGGTCTGTGGCACCGCGAACGGGACGGTTTCGCCCTCTTTCGCCGTGAACGGGACGTTCGACGGAATGCGTGCGATTACCTCGGTCTGCGGCAGATCACCCGAGACGCTGCCATAAATCAGCTTGTCGCCCCCTAGGTACTCCACTCGGCGAATTGCGAATGGCGCCGACAAGAACTCGCTAGCGTTCGAGGTGTCTCTCGCGAAGGAATTGCTCGGCAGGAAGATCTCGGGTCGGAAGCCGACGGTGACTGCCCCTGTCTCGACCAGGTTCATCGGCGGCGAGCCGATAAACGTCGCAACAAAGGTGTCGGCAGGATGGGAGTAGATTTGTTCTGGCGTTCCAACCTGTCGGATCTTGCCGGCCCGCATAACCACGATGCGGTCGCCGAGCCCCATCGCCTCCACCTGGTCATGCGTGACGTATATCGAGGTCACGCCGACCCGGTCCTGGAAACGCCGAAGCTCCTCGCGCGAGCTGTGGCGGAGCTTCGCGTCGAGGTTCGACAGCGGCTCGTCCAGCAGGAATAATTGCGGGTCGCGGACCAGCGACCGTGCAAGCGCAGTGCGTTGCCGCTCGCCGCCGGACGTCTGCCGCGGCTTGCGTTGCAGAAGCGCCTCAATGCCAACTAGGTCCGCCGCCCAGCGCACCTTCTCGTCGATCTTGGCCTTCTCGAAGCGGTTGACCCGCAACGGAAAGGCGATGTTTTCGTAAATCGTTAGGTGTGGATAGAGTGCGTAATTCTGGAAAACCATCGCGACGTTGCGGTCCTTGGGCTTCAAGCGCGTCGCCACTTTGTCGCCGATCACGATGTCGCCGTAGGACGGAAGTTCAAGCCCGGCGAGCATGCGCAGAAGCGTACTTTTGCCACATCCCGATGGGCCAAGGAGCACGAGGAATTCGCCGTCATGGACCGTCAGACTTACCTCCGAGACGGCGGTATGGCCCTCGAAGATTTTGCTGACCTGCCTGATTTCGACTTGCGCCATGCGTCTCTCCTCACCCGCTCTGGACGTCGGCAGGGCTAAACGCCCGCACACGTGCCTCGAGCCCGGCATATGCCGCTTCGATCCGGCCTGAAACGTCCGCAAGCTCCTGCTGGTCGTGGGCGATCAGTTCGCGCCGACGTTTGATCATTTCTTCCATTCGCTCCGGTGCGGGCCCACCCGTCGCCTGCCGGCTGCGCACGTTTTCCATCGGATTGAGTGCTTCCGTCACCTCTGCGGCGGTCAGGCCGAGCCGGCGTCCGAAGAGCGCCTCAGCTGCCTCTTCCACATCCTCGACCTTGATCTCGTCGGCAGTCCTACCTCGCTCGAGCGCCTCCCGAACAACTCGACTGACAACGTTGTGCGCCATGCGGAATGAAAGCCCAGACGAGCGCACAATGACGTCCGCAAGCTCGGTTGCCGTTCCGTACCCGATCTCGGCAGAGCGGCGCATTGCCTCGGCGCGAACCTTTAGCGTCGCCAACGCGCCGTCGAATGCCGTGAGCGCCAGAGTGGCGCGCTCGATCGTGTCGAGCGCTGCCGGATTGGCCGCGCTGACGCCGTCGTTCACGTCGGCAAAGGCGGTGTTCTTTGCGCAGGAAAGGACAGTGCCAAGCATGCCGGTCGCCATCCCGGCGATCGCCTTGACATGCTCCATGGTCGCCGGATTTTTCTTCTGAGGCATGATGCTCGAGACGCTCGAATAGGCGTCATCGAACTCGATGAAGCCGAATTCCATCGTGTTCCAGCTCTGAAGATCGGTCGCGAGCCGGGATACGCCAGTCATAAGGATCGCAAGCGCAGCGGCGCTCTCCTGGAGGTCGTCACGAGACGCAACTGCCTCGTAAGCGACCTCCACCAGATCGGCGAAGCCCAGCATATCCCTGGTAGCCTCGCGGCTGATCGGAAAGCCTGTCGTCGCTAAAGCGCCTGCGCCAAGAGGCGAGCGATCGCAACAGTCCAGGGCGGCGCGCAGCCGCCGGAAATCGCGTTCCAGCCCGTCCGAAGCCGCGATGAGATAGTAGCCGAAGGTAATTGGTTGGGCATGTTGTGTGTGGGTGTAGCCCGGCATCACGGTTTCGACGTGATCAGCCGCGAGCTCCATGAGGGTCGTGCGAAGGTGCCCGACTGTCTGCAGCAGGTCTATGAGACGCGCGCGTAACGCCATGCGCCAGGCAGTCGTATGAAGATCGTTGCGGCTGCGCCCGGTGTGAAGTCGGCCGCCGACGTCGGATCCCAGTGCGCCGATGATGTAGCGCTCGACGTAAGAGTAGACGTCTTCCGCCTTGTAATCGATCTCGAGTGTGTCAGGGCCACCGTCCTGAAGCGCCAGCAGCGTATTGAGAATGCTGCGGATAGCATCCGGCGCTACGATCTCCTGATCAGCCAGCATCAGCGCATGGGCCAGATGAATGTTCATCTCGTGGCCGAAGGTGTGCTTGAGTCCGGCTGCGACGCCATATGCGTAATAGGACGCTACGAGGCTTGGTGCTGGAGGCGAAGACACGCGTTCGCGCAGCGACACGTCGCCGGCTGGAGAATTCTTCATAGTAGCTTTCCGTTAAGGAGTGGGATGGCGGCCCGAAGGAACTGCTCGGGCCGCCTTAAAGTCGCGCTAGTTGGCCGCCTTCAGGTCGTCCACGATGGCCTGCATTTCAGCTTGGCCCCAAGCCGCGGCCTCGGCCGGGTCTTCCCCCATCAGCACAACCCGTTGAACGACTTGCGCCGGGATGTGACGGGCGACGATGGAGCCGATATAGGGATTGACGACGCCTGAGCGGATGACTTTGCCGTCGACGAACGTCGCGCCTGCCTCCGTTTCGAAATCGAGCCCATTAGAGGTGTCGTAGGCCATCTCTGCAAATTCAGCACGTCCGCCCATGAGAGGCGTTCCGCGCTCGATCACCTGCGCCTGCACGTCGAGCAGGGGTGGCACGAGATGCGGGAAGGCAGTCAAGGAGAAGTCCATGAGCCGATCTTCGGTCGTGATAAACTTCAAAAACTCGCGTGCTGCGTCGTAATTTTGTGCTCCCACGGCTTCGGACGCCAAGGCAAAACCGTTCGCATTTACGAATTTGACGCCGGCGCCGCTTGGCCCGACCGGGAGGGGGGAGACGGTGGTGTTGGCGAAGAGGTCGGGGGTGTTTGTCTGCGCATTTGCGGCAAGACGCGGCGCGTAGATATCCTGACCGATACGGCCGGTCAGGTAAACGTTGATCATGTCACCGTAAGAGTAGGAGTTGATCCCTGCCGGCGAGAACGCGGCCATGTCGCGGAGGAACTCTAATGCCGCGATGGTGCCCGGATTGTCGAAGGTCACGTTCAGATCAGTATCGAAATAGGTTCCTCCCGCTGACCAGATCATGTGCGACAAAAAGATGCTGGTCATCCGGTTCTTGCCGGCCGGAAAGATGAACCCGAAATTGTCGCCTTCGGTAAGCGCCTTGGCATTTGCCTTTAATTCTTCCCAATTTGCAGCGGGACTCAGGCCGAGCTCCTTGAAGCGATCGGTGCGATTGAAGTACAGGCTGAAATTGCCCAGCGTGTAAGGAATATCGTAGATTTCGTCGTTGACCTCTACGAGTGCCCCGGGCACGTACCTATTGCGGCCGATCTCGTCGACGAGATCGTTCAGAGGCCGGATGTAGCCACGCCGGGCAAATTCAAAGCGCTCTTCCGGGAGAAGCTTGAAGACCTCCGGCATGGTCTTGGTGTTGATAGATGCCATGACTTTCTGCAGGCGGCCGTCGGTGCTGATGACCTCCATCTCGATCTTGACATCCGGATTCTCCGCCTCGAACTCAGCGATCGCCTTGTTAAAGAACTCGATGCTCGGCGGGTCTGTCTCGTTATGGAGGAAGCGCACGATCTGAGTCTGTGCTGCGGCAATCGACGTGAAGCTGACCGACATAAGACAAGCCGTCAGCAGACCGCGTAGCGGTGCGCCGTATTTCATCGTTCCCTCCCAGGTTTTTGAAGAGTGCTAGGCGACTAGCAACCCTTGGTCGGAAAGCTACCACTGGCCAGGGATGTGTCAATCGGATAGGAAGCATATGAGATATACAAAATACGGATATCACAATGTTCGACTTTGCTTCGCTTCGCGTGTTCGTCGCTGCCGCAGAGTGTCGAAGCTTTTCCCTGGCAGCCATCAACCTGGGTGTGGCTCAACCGACAGTTAGTCGAGTGATAAAAGAGCTAGAGGCGACATGGGGCGAGCCACTTTTCTACCGCACCGGCCGGGGTGTGGAGTTATCCGAATTCGGCGAGATGGCGTTTGGTCGTGCGCGTGACCTCCTGGTGCATGGCGAGCAGGTCATGGTTGATCTACGCGAGACCAATCGACGCCCTGTTGGACAGGTGACGATCGGTGTGCCGCCGTCTTTGGTCGCATCGGTCATCCCTGAACTTGCGCAGGGCCTCGGTAATGAGGAGCCAGGGATCAAGCTGCGAGTTCGCGAAGGATTTAGCGATCAGATCGACCGCTGGGTGCAAGACGGTTCAGTCGAAATCGGCCTTGTTAGTAAGTATCGTGAGGCGGAAAACGCGGTGCAAGGAGAGTTCTTCTGTTCGCCCCTCATACTGGCACGTATCCGCAATGACCAACCAATGCCACCAACGATCGACTTTTGGGAGCTTGAGGGCAAGCCTTTGGTTCTGCCTATCCCCCCGAATGGCCTCCGTCTCGCGGTGGGTGCCGTAGCTCGGCGGTTGCGTATTGCGCTCAACGTTTTTGTCGATGCGGAATCGATCGTGGCGCAGAAATTGGTTGCCGAGAAATGCGGTTGCTACATGATAAAGGCTGCTTACTCATTGGACCGTGAGCACGACTCCCAGTTCGACCGAAGCTTGATCGTGAACCCACAGATTTGGCGAGCAGTGACGATGCGAACCACGCAGACCCGGCCGCTCAACAAGGCTACCCGCGAAGTCGCCGAGCGGATCGAAGGCGTCCTGCGGGCTTTTCCGGCTAGCTTGTAATTCTGCAGCGATTACGCCTTTTGCGACAGATGCGATCCATCCCCGATTGTCAGAGGCGTCGTCGAGACATTGGCGGCTGCTCGTTTTGTGTCAACGGGACGATGACAGTATGGCTGTGTACCTGTTGGCACTGGCTAGAGCGTCGGACGCTTAATCAGACGCATATCCCGTGGCCTTGAGGTAGTTCCTGGACTTGCCCGGGAAAAGTGGAGAGCACCAACTGAGGAACCAGGAGGTGTTCTATGGGAAACGGGAACAGGCCGACGCCGGAGTTCCGGCGCGAAGCGGTGCGGCTGGCACTGACCAGCGGCAGGCCGCGGCGGGAGATCGCGGAGGATCTGGGCATTGGCTTATCGACGCTGACGCGTTGGCTAAGCCATGAACGCGATGCCAGTGAGCCAAGCGAGGCGCCGGTCGATCTGCATGCCGAGCTGAAGCGGCTGCGGCGGGAGAATGCGGTCCTGAAGCAGGAGCGCGACATCTTAAAAAACGATCAAGGGCCTTGGCCCGCCTGTGCGCGGTAGAAACGGGGCATGCTACGGTGGTCGGCGGAGGGGAGTTGCCGGCTGCTTATTGGAGGCTCTCGACCCCGTTAAAAAACGTGGCACATGGGCTGTTGCGTACTTGAGAGTGGTGACGTCATCGCGATGGCGATCCCGGTTAGGAAAATGACGAACTTGCGCGGCTCAGCCCCTCCATCACCATGGAGGAGAAGCTGTGCCCAAGTCAAAATCTACAAGTCCCC